>NZ_JBVIBK010000021.1:0-186606 GCF_055573455.1 Streptomyces sp. NPDC030183 | reverse complement strand
ACGTCTCGGTGTTGGCACGAGGGGATTGATTGTGGTTTTTTTTCCTGCTTTATGGAAGGGGGGTCCTTCCCCCTGTTGCCCAGGCCTCCGCTTCGCTCCGGCCTGGCCAGCGGGTCCGCTGCGCTCCCCCGCCTGGCGGTCCTTCCGGCTGCGCCTCCAGGACCGTGGGCCCGCTAGCGCGGGCCGGGCTGGCTACGGGGTCGGGGCTGGGGGTGGGCGAGGATGGTGACAGTTCGTCACCATCCTTTTCTTGTGGGGTCAGCCTCTGCGTGCCCAGCTGGTGCCGATGCCGGCCACGTGCAGGGCCAGGGCTGTCAGTCCGAGCAGCATCACGTTCACTGAAGAGAACACGTCGTTGGTGCTGAGTTCTGCCGCGTTGATCAGAAAGGACAAGAAGAACAGCACCGCCGCGACTATGCCGAGCATGAGACGAGCTCCTCTCGTAGGGGGTGAGGCCCGTATGCCCGGTCACCGCGTCGGTAGACCTCATCCAGCGCGTCCGGGTCACTGGGGGTCGGACTGTCCGGCGGCTCCGAGGCGCAGCGCGGGTCCGCGGTGACGAGAGTGTCAGAGCCTGCGCCTCGTCGGCGGGACGGTGCGGGGATGCATCGCTGGATGAATTTGATGATGGCAGTGTATCAAAATGAGGTGCTGCTAGACTCTGGAATTACTGCACCCCATGGATAGGTAGCCATCGGTCGTGGATGACACTGCGTATGCGCGTCAGTGGGGCGAAGAAATGGCTCGGCTCGCGGACGCATTCTCGGCCGGATTCGAGGCGGCGCAGGGTTACCCGCCTGGCGAGCACGAGGTGCGTCTGGTCTCTGCCGAGGAGGGTGAGGCCGCGGTCGCGCTGCTCGGTCACGCCGGGGCGGCCGAGGCACTCCTGGAGTACTACGCCCAGTTCGGCCCTGTCGTTCCGCCCGATCTCGGCAACGGCATCTGGATCGATGACGCATCCTCTGTCGTCTCTCAGAGGGAGGCGAACAGCTACCCCAACCGGCTCACCGGAGCGGTTCATGACGCGGTGACAGTCTTCGGTACGGACGGCGGAGGAGGCATGTACGCAGTCAGTCACACCACCGGCGGCATCTGCCACCTCGCACTCGGCGCCCTCGCTGGCGACAGCTCCCACCGGGATCCTGGCGGCTACCGCCGCGTTGCCAGGGACCTCAGGGCCTTTCTCGAACAGTTGCGCACCGGCCTGACCGAAGCCGTCTTGGTGCAGCGCGCCGCGTACTCGCGGCTGGGGCGGCAGTAATTACAGGAGAAAGGAAGTCCGGTGGAAAGGAAAACCCTCCGTCCCCACCAAAGGGAAGCCGTTGGCGCGATTATCCGGGCGCTGGAACTTCCTGCAAGATCCATTGTGCCTGAGCGCGGGCTCCGGACTCAGGTGATCATGGCTACGGGATCGGGCAAGAGCCTCGTCGCTGTCCGCAGCGCGGAGGAACTCCAGGCAGGCCGTGTGCTTGTCCTCGTGCCCTCGCTGGATCTGCTCACCCAGACAGAGACCGCCTGGCGCGAAGGGCGGCGCAGCGGGCCGATGATCGGGGTCTCGTCCCTGCGCGGGGACCAGGTGGCCTTCCCCAACACCACGGGCGTGGACGAGCTCCTGGCGTGGGTCCGCCCGTTCGACAAGGTGACCGTGTTCGCCACCTACGCCTCGCTGGGGCTGGGCACGCTGGAGCGCGCCCACGCAGCCGGTCTGCCGGGCTGGGACCTGGTCGTGGTCGACGAGGCGCACCGTACGTCCGGCCGGATCGGCAAGCCCTGGGCCGTCGTCCACGACAACACCCGCATCCCCGCCCTGCGCCGCCTGTACATGACGGCCACGCCCCGGCTGTGGCAGCTCGACGAGGACTCCGAGCAAGGCGCGCCGGGCGAGCTGGTGGCCTCGATGGAGGACGATCCGGATGGCCCGTTCGGCAGCAGGTGTTTCACCCTGACGTTGTCGGAGGCGATCGACAGGGGAATCTGTGCGCCGTACCAGGTCGCGTGCGTGGACATCACCGACACGCAACTCCAGGCGGCCATGCTGCTCGGTGCCGAGGGCCGGTCGGACCAGATGCGCGGGGCCCGGCTCGCCGCGCTGCAGACGGCGCTGGTGAAGGCGGCCGCGGAGGAGGGGTTTTGCCGCACGCTCTCCTTTCACCATGTGGTCAAGGAAGCCGAGGCCTTCGCAGCCGGCCTTCCCGACATCGCCAAGCGGCTGCACGACGCGGACCCGGAACTGTACCCACACACCATCTGGGCCAACTGGCTGTGCGGGGACCACAAGCCCAACCACCGGCGCCGCGTCCTGGACGAGTTCTCCAGAGGCATCGCTGCTGACGGCACGGTCGTGGAGAAGACGTTCCTCGCATCCGTTCGCGTGCTCGGCGAAGGCATCGATACATCCCACTGTGACTCCGTGTACTTCGCGGACGTACGGGGCTCCATGCCCGACCTCGTCCAGGCCGTCGGCCGCGCCTTGCGCATCCAGCCCGGCGAAGGCAAGATCGCCTCCCTCGTCGTTCCAGTCCTGCTGGGGCCCGGGGAAACGCCGGACAACATGCTCACCTCCCGCGCCTACGGCGGGCTCGCCAAGCTCCTGGAAGCGCTCAGAGCGCACGACGCCCGTGTCGTAGAGGCCCTGGCGCAGCAGCAGGCGCCAAGCCGCGTACGGGGCGTGCAGACCCGCTCGGGCAGTGAGGAGGGCGAGGGAGCCACGAGCGACCGAAGCGACCGACTGTCAGCGCCGGCGCGTAAGCTGCTGAAGTTCAGCACTCCGCGCGATCCCACGCAGCTGGCGGTGTTCATCAATCTGCGGGTGCTCAACCCCGAACACGCCCACTGGCGACGCGGCATCGAAGCCGCCACCATTTACGCCCGCGAGCACGGCGACCTGCGCGTGCCGTTCACCTACCGCGTCCCCGGCCGCGACGACCAGGAGGCCAAAGCCGAAGGGTGGCCGGCCTCGCTCGCCGCGTTCCCGCTGGGGCAGTGGATCGCCGACACCAGGCGCTTCTACGCCCGCGGTGACATGGACGAGAACCGCGTCACGCAGCTGGAGAAGCTCGGCATGGTCTGGTCTCACTACGACGTCGCATGGGAAGAAGGCCTCGCCGCCGCCCGAGGGTGGGCCGCCGAAAACGGGCACCTCCTGGCCCCACTGGACGCCACCTACCAGGGGTACCGGGTGGGCATCTGGCTCAAGAACGCCCGGGCCGCCGCCCGGAAGGCTGCCGAGAACGAGCAGCGGCGTGCCGAAGGCCTGAAAGTGCCGTCGTCGGCCGGCGCCTTGTCGGAGGAGCGCCGCGAGCAGCTGGACGAGATCGACCCGTCCTGGTGCCCCACCTGGCCAGTGGAATGGCAGCGCGCCTTCCACCTCACCCGGCAGCACCTGAACGAAGGCGGCGCACTACCGACCGAGCCGGGCATCGTCGTACGCCAGGGCGAAGACCTCGGACGGTGGGTACGCGCCCAGCGCCTGGGCTGGGACAAACTCACCGGTGTCCAGCAATGGATGCTGCAGCACATCCTCGGCATCACCCCCGCCACCGAGGACGAAAAACCCAAGCCACGGACCAGCCAGGCCGACAAATGGGCCGCCAACCTCGCCGCCGCCGAGCAGTACTACCAACGCGAAGGACACCTACGCGTACCGCGCAAGCACGTGGAAGTCGTCAATGGAGTCGAGCACCGGCTGGGCGCCTTTGTGGCCAACTCCCGCAGCCGGGCCACGACGCTGTCGCCGGAACGGATCGAGCAACTGTCCAACATCGGCATGCGCTGGACGTAGCCGTGACGGCCTCGGTCGGAGGATGCTTCGGCCTGCCCAGGTGGCCTTCAGTGCCCCAGAGCGAGAACGGGAGCGGGTCGACCAGGCCGACGGCCAGTAGAAGCTACTGGGCGGCGATGCAGGGCTCTTGGGCACGGAAGCGCGCGCGTGTTTCCGGCCAGGGCGTCCCACTGTCGTGGCCGGAGCAGCCGATGCCTCCGCAAAGAGTTCCTGATTGGTGGAGTGCACGAGATCCGCGATCGGAATAGCCCGCCTGCTGCGGATCATGGCTACGAGCTGTGCCTTGGAGTGATCGCGCATCAGAGCGTTTCTCCGCTGGAGCAGCTCGTTGGCGAGCTCGACCTCGGCTGCGGGGATCGGCGTGATCGAGTCGCGGATGTACTCGGAGTCTTCGTCCGCGTCAAAGATCATGATGCAGGCCGCGTGTGGTGCGAAGACGACGATCTCATCTGGATATTCAGCCCGCGCCTCGGCGGTGGCTCGAACCCAGTTGAGGGCTTCGTGGTAGCTGAGGTGTGTGCCCTGCTCGCGTGCGGTGCGCTGGAGTTCGCGGGCGCGCTGCTGCTCGGTGGTGCGTTTGGTCATGGACGGGTCCTCTCGACACCGGGTCCTCGCCCCCACACGGCAACCCCGGCTCGATGGATCGTCAAGGTGCTCGTCAAGCGGTCCGTTGATCCCGGAAGACCTTCCACCAGTGTTCCGGGCAGTGTGGGTGTCCGGGTGCGGTGTGGGCGTCGGCGAAGCCCAGGGCCTCAGCCCTGCGGGCAGGATACCGGCTCGGCCGTCGGCTCTACCCTTCGTCGACGACGGCGAGGCGGCGGCGTTGTCCGCGTACGGGTCGTTCGGCTCATGTGCGTGACGGACGGCGTCGCGGACGAGGCGCAGTCGAAGGATCACGCCGGTTCTCCATTCGGCGGAGTTTTCCCGCCCAGCCCTTCTTGGGGCTCGATGCCAGAAGGACGACACCGGGATGTCGGCGGTGTCCGTCGGGATCCGCGCCGCCGGCTTGTCGTCCGGTGCTCGTCCAGGGACTCGTAGCTTGCGTCGGCCAGCGCTGTCCCGAGAATGCAGAAACGGGCAGGCGGGGGCGGGCGACGTGGGAGAACTGACGCGGCGGACTGCAGGTGCCGGCCGTGTCGGCTGGCCGCTTCGAGAGGCGGATGTGGGACAGATCGAGCAGGGTTTGGAGCGCGCGTTGCGCACCCGGCCCGTTCCCTCAAGCACTGAGAGCCGCCTGCGTTTTCTACTGGCAGCGCATGGGGGATCCACTCGGAGGGTGGCCACCATGCTGGGGGTGTCGCAGCGCACCGTGCAACGGTGGGTGACGAAGAAGCCGGGAGCGCGTCGCCCCCCGGCTCCGACGCAGGTTCGGGCGATCGAGGAAGCCGTCCTGGCTCGGTGGCAGCCCCGGGTACGGGCACGCCTGCGTGCCCAGGCTGAGGCGGAGGGGTTCGTCTTCCGCACCAAGGCGCGATTCGGGTTCGCGGCTGCTGCAGGCTCCTCGGACGATCCGCGGGTGCGGTGGATCGCCCAGGGCCTGCCGGGAGAGGTAGCCCGGGAGCTGTTCGCCGCCCGGGATGCCGGCGCAGGCGAGCAGCAGCAGACAGTGATCCTCGCCCGCGCGCTGGGGCACGCCTACTTCCGTGACGGGGGCCGCCGCGCCCATGGTCTGCTGCACATCGCCTTCAGCGACATTGAGTTCGCCGACTTCTCGATCGGCTGAGCCTGCCTCTTCGAGCGACCGCGGCAGGGGGTTCAGCGTCGCGAGGGCCTGACGCGACTGGCCGGTATCGCTTCGTACCGCTCGGCTTCCTGCCGCTCGCGCCAGTCCCACTCCACACGGCCGACGGGGCCTTTGCGGCGGGCTGCGGGCGGCTGGGGCGGGCGCAGTCGGGCCCTCTGTGCCGCGCGCAGCAGGTGCCCGCGGTCACCTGGCGCGGCGAGCAGTTCCTGGTCCTCGCCGGATACCAGCCGGGTGAAGCAGACCGCGGCCCGCAGAAAGACGCCGGCCCAAGGTGGTACGGGGTAGGCGGCGCAGCCGTCGGTGTAGCGGGCGCGATCGTGCAGGGCGAGCGTGGCCGCAGCGTCTTCGTAGTCGCGGGGGCGGGCGGTGGCGAGTTGCTGGAGGGAGGCACCGGTGAACAGCGCGGTGGCAAGGGCCGCGGCCAGTCGCGGATGTGCGGTCGCCGCGTGCAGCCGTTGGGCGACTCGCTGGGCGGTGTGCGCGGTGAGAGGAGCGGGCGGTGGGCGGTGCCGCCAGGCGATCGGCGGTGGCGTGCACGGGCCAGCGCAGGGGCCGGGGGCTGTCGTAGGAGACGAGGCGGTCCAGTGCAGGCAGGGTGAGCCACCGGATGGCCGGCCGGCGCGGCGGGCTCGTCTGAGGGCGGGGCTTCGGCGACAGGGGTGCCGTAGTAGTGGCGGCAGGCAGCCTCGAAGTCGGCGGTGACGGAGTAGTCGGCCGTCCGCAGGGCCTGGTGCACAGCGGCGGGAAGGTGAGGGCGGTGGCAGACCAGGGTCAGGTGGATACCGGTGCGGGCCTGTAGCTGCAGGAGGCGCATCGTGCGGCGGGCGGTGAGGCGGTGAGCGCGCAGGACAGTCAGCCGGGTCACAGGCAGGGCGGTCACCCATGCGGTGGCGGCTTCCCAGGCGGGCTGCCGGCCGCCGGGAAAGCGGCCCGGGAGCAGGGGCGGTTTGCCCAGGGCGGCGAGAAGGTCGTGGGCGAGGCCGGTTTCGCTGGCGGTGCCCGGGCCGGGGTGCAGGGTGATCCGGCCGGACGGCGGATGGTGGGCGGCCAGAGCGGTGTGCGTGTGCAGCACGTCGTCGTGACGGTCGAGAACCACGGTGACGGACGGCAGCGGCGGGGCAGGAGGCATGGACGGTGTGGTCAGGCCAGGCGGCTGAAGGCCCAGCGCAGCAGCTCCTGGTCGACGCGAGGGCGGCCGGTGCGGGCCAGGGCGGTGCGGGTGTGGGCGGTCAGCTGGGCCCAGGCGCGGAAGTTGCCGTGCGCGGCGTGGCTGTCGGCGAAGGCGATGTCCTCGGGCTCGGCGTCCGCCCAGACCGGGTGGAACAGCGGGATCACCTCGAGGACCTCGTCGGGGTTGAGGCGGGTGAACTGCTGCCAGATGAAGATGCGGGAGGACAGCATCGGTTCACGGCGCAGTACGGTGTGGCAGCCCGCGCCGCCGACGAAAATGATCGCCAGCTGGGTGGAGGGCTCGTCCCACAGGTAACGGAAATACTCGAACGCCTCCCCGTTGAGCCACTGGGCCTCGTCCACAAGGAAGGTACGGGGGCGTTCGGCCAAAGCGGTCTTCAGCAGGCGGTCGAACTCGCTGGGGTGGCGCGGTGGCTCGCCGGCCAGGTCGAGCGCGGTGAACAGTTCGTAGCGCACCGCGCGGGCCGTGGGCCGGGCCCGGAAGGTGATCTTTCGGACGTCCTCGCCGGGTTCGAGTGCGCGCAGGCAGGTGTTGACGGCGAGGGTCTTGCCGAAGCCGGCGCCGCCGTGGATGCACATCATCGCGCGGGCTGCGACCGTGTCGGTGATGTTCTCCCGGGCGATGAGCAGGGCGCGGGTGGTGACCACGGAGGCGTCCGGCAGGTCGACGTACTGGTAGGTGGCCGCAGTCACGAGGCGTCTCCGTCTTCAGCGGTCTGTGCAGTGGGTTCGGGTAGGCCGTCGGAGACAGGCTCGGACATGACGGGAGCAGGCCGGCCGGGCATGGTCCCGGTGGCGAGAGAGGGCGGGGTACGCCAGTCGGCCGGAGGCGCGGCGGGCGGGATGAGGTCCGGCAGCGCCAGTTTCGAGGCGCCGGTGTGCTCGATGGCGGCCAGTTCGTCCCCGGCTTGAGCGGAGGTGAGGGCTCCCAGCCTCTGGGCCGGCCCGGCCGTGGTGGCCGGGGCGAAGCGCTGCCGGCGCAGCGTCTCGGCGGCTTTTACCTCGGCGCGCAGACGTCGGGCACGCTCCGCACGGGCTGTGCGCAGGGCCTCGAGTTGTTCGGGGGTGGCCGCGTCCGCGAGGTACGCGGGCCCGAGATACTTGCCGCTCGCGTCACAGATGTCGATCTCGTGATCGTGGTGCGGCATATAGCGCACGGTGACGGTACGGCCGGCCTGGCCCGCCATCCAGGGAGCGATGTAGGAGCGCCCGCGCCACCGCACGCCGTGGCTGGTCAGCTTCCGCGGGCGGCCGTCGTCCTCCAGAGTGAACGTCCACAGGTCGGCGGCGGGGACGTCCGTGACAGGGGTCGGATCGGCCTGCCATGCCTGAAGCGGCGTACGGCCGGACAGCGCCTGGGGACGGTGCTCGGTGTTCCACCAGTGTGTCCAGTCCAGCACCTCCCCGGTGAAGTCCTGAAACGACATGGCACCGGACGTCTTAGGCCTGTGCCTCGCGCCCTTGCTTCGCCGGCCGGAGCGGTGCTTCGTGGGCGTGAGGGTGTAGCCGGGCAAAGCGGCGAACAGCATCCGGTCGACGGCCCGGTTGAGGCTTTCCACCGTGCCTTTGAGATGGGGGCTGTAAGCGGGAAGGTCCTTCACCGTCACGCCCATCGTTCCGAACGCGGTGGTGACGGCGGTGGACAGGAAATCCTTGCCCCGGTCCACCCGCACCTGCTCCGGGGCCCCTCCTGCGGGGCCGTAGGGCTCCTCGCGCAGCACAGCGGCGCGCAGCGCGGCCAGCACGGAGGCGCGGGAAGGGACGCCAGGGGTGACCGCGGTGCCGGTGATGACTTTGGTGGCGGTGTCGATGAACCAGGTCACCCACGGGCGCACCAGGTCGCCGTCGGCATCGACCAGCAGAGGTGCCTGGACGTGATCGGCCTCCCATACGTGGTTGCGCCAGGAGGCCGCCCGTTTACCGAAGACGTCGTGCGCGCGTGCCGCATCCGGCCGCGCGGCTAGCCCGGCCCGCTCCCCCGCGGTGAGATCACGACGCACCGCGCGCAGGAACGTCGACAGCGACGGCACCGGGTCCAGCAACGGCACCGCAGCCAGCGGGGCGCCCGCGGGAGAAGCCGGGGATTCAGGCTGCGTCGTCGGCTGACCGTCACGGCCGCCGGTCTGGGCCCGGGCCACCAACTGGCGGTGGACCGCGGAAGCGTTGCCGTACCAGTACGCCCGCAGTACCCGGATCTCCCTGGTGATCTCGAACCGGTCACCGCTGCGTTCCCCGGGGCGGATCGCGGCCTGAGGCGACCGGGAGGCCTCAGCCAGCCACCGCCACACCGTCCGCTCCGACACCCCCAGGCACTCCCCGGCCAGGCGCACATGCTCCCGCGACAGCCGCCGCTCGGCGCGCAGCGCCAGCAGCCGACGCACCGCCGGCGCCCGCAACGCCGTCAACGACTCCTCCCCCAGAACACCGGCCGGATCCTCCGGCGGCGCCAGCGGCTGCCCGTCCACGCCATGCCCCTTCGTTCGCATCCGCTCTCCGTGAAGCCTCTCTTCGCTCACCCCGTCGGAACAGGTGAAGGCCCCCGTACACGAGCCCTCCGAGCAGCCCGGACAGTCACGGATAGGGGCCAAGGCGTGCGCAGGCCTGCTCGATCAGCTCCCGGTCCACACGCCGTGCGGGGTCGCGCTCGCGGGCCGCGTAGACATGCGACGTGATCTTCGCCCACGTGCGGAAATTGCCGCGCGCCATCTGCTCGTCCGCCCGCGTAAGGTCCTCCGGGTTCGCCTGCGCCCACACGGGATGGAACAGAGTCAGCGTCTGCGGCACTTGAGACGGCTCAAGCCGGCAGGCCGGCCCCCCGGCCACTGGACACAGCCGCACATCAGACACCACCGTCGGCCAATGAGGTTCCTGGTGCGGCTGCGCTGCCCGCCCAGCCGGCTGGGTACTGGAAGACCCCGACGGTGGGGTGTGGGCCGGGGATGCAACCGGTGCGCCGCGGGCTGCGGGTGAACGCGGTGCCAGCCGCAGAGCGCGGCTTGGTCTCGCACGCGGTGCCGGTGGACGCGGCGCCGCGGTCGGTGCTGGGACAGCCGTACCGCGCCACACGTCCTGGCGATACAGGCCACAGCGAGCACAGCCTCGCCGCCATCCTCGATTCGACGGGGGCCGTTCCGGCGCCGACCGTCCTGTTGTTGCGGCCGGCTGAGGACATCGTCCTGCCCGTCACGGACCTGGCGGCCGATGCCGATCCGTGCGCGGACTCCTTCGCTCCGGACGAGGCCGGGGGCGTACCGCTGGCCGCGCTGGAGGGGCCGGGCCTGGCCGTGGTGGAGGGGCCGGGCCTGGCCGTGGTGGAGGGGCCGGGCCTGGCCGTGGTGGAGGGGCCGGGCCTGGCCGTGGTGGAGGGGCCGGGCCTGGCCGTGGTGGAGTCGCGGCCGCCGATGACGAGACCGCGTTCGCCGTCCAGGAGATTGCTCGCCGCGCGGTGCACGATCGCGCCGGCGGATCGTACGACACGGGAGCCCGGCGAGCCCCGGCGTACGGCTGTGCTGCTTCCCGGCCTGCGCCAGGCGCCCGGCTCCCGGCTCCCGGCTCCCGCAAACTCTCCTGCCCGGCCCAGGCCGCCTCCAGATCCGCTTCCGCAAGCCCGCGAGGATGCATGTGGCCGTGGCCGCCATGCGCCTGCCGCCCGGGGTGATCCTGGACGGCGAGGCAGTGGTGTACATCGCCGATGCCGACGGCACCGCGCACATCAGCTTCGCCGCGGCGCAGTCCCGCGCGCAGTCCCGCGCGCTGTCCCGCCGCGCCCGCGCTCGGGAGCTCGCCGACCAACACCCGGCGACGTACGCAGCATTCGACGTCCTCGCCCATCCCGCAGCCGGCTTCCCTGATCTGCGGTCGCGCCCGTACTCGGAACGCCGCCGGATCCTCCTGGACGTGCTCGCCGCCGTCAGCCCCGCCGATCGAACCGGTGTGGTCGACCATCGACCGCAGCGAGGCCCTGCTCTGGTACGCGGCGCTCGAGGGCGCAGGCGTGGAGGGGATCATGGCCAAGCCCTGCAACTCGGTGTACAGGGCGAGCCGGATCCGGTCGAAGGTGAGGCACGCGGCACGGTCGACGTCGCCGTGGTCGGCTTCACCGGCATCGCGCGGCATCCCAAAGCACCCGCCGTACAGCTGCCCGACGGACGCGTCGCGCTGTCGCAGCGGCTGACCACGGTGCTCGTCTCCGCCGTCGGCCCACGCTGTCCCCCATGCCGGGCGGGCGTTTGCGAACGCGGGCGACTCCTACACGCCCGCCGACGGCAACGCCGTGGTGGAGGTCGTGGCGGGCACGACCCGGCCCTCGGTTGTCACAGTGGCCCGGCTGCGTTGACCGGTGGCGCGACGGCGGTCGGGCCGATCGGCTGACGCAGATCCAGGTAGCAGCGCAGCCGTACGCCCAGCTCACCGACATCATGCGTCGTGTGCTCCGCTGACGACACCGCCCGCCGTTCCGGCGAGCAGCTGCTGGAAGGCGAGCGCGGTGCCGTCGTGGCGACCGCGACATCGACGACGACACCGCCCGGCTCCCACACGTGTGCCTCCCCTCGCCGGTAGGCAGAAGTCCGCCTGCGGGCGTTCGCGCAGGTCACCACCTGTCATGGCCGCGTTGGGCCGCTGATAATATCCGGCCACTCGGACGGTAGTTCAGACATCGACGTCCTGCCATCCACCCTGTGCGACGACTGCAAAGCGAGGGCGCTCGAAGCGGAGCGACAGGCGGAACAGGCCGAACGCGAGCGCCAGGAGCAGGAGCACCAGGAGGCGGATTCGGCGCAGGCCTCGAAGGCCGGCGGCTGGCTCGGACGCTGGCGCAGCTGACCCAGGCAACCCATTCCGCAAGTGCGGGGGCTTGCCCAGGACCACCTGGGCAAGCCCTCGTTGTCAGTGGCGGCTGCGACGCTGGAGGGCATGGACAGCGACGATGAGCAGCTGCTGCGCGGCCGTATCTACGGAGCCGACCACGACCACCCGGGCCCGAAGCCGGGACGGCGCTACGCCGAACTGGTGGGCGGGCCGCTGGACGGACTGCTGCTCGACATCACCGGCTGGAGGCCGGAAGAGATCGACGACGGTGTCTCCCTCGCCAGGGAGCTCGGGCAGTTCGGCCCCGGCGGGCGCGCGCTGTACGACCCGCGCCCTGGCGACCCGGCCCGCTGGGACTGGGGCGGCGACAGCCCCTGACCGCCCGCCACTCGGTCAGGTGAAGACACCGCCGCGACGGAACCCTCCCCGGCCGCCCGGGCGTAGTGCCGTGCGTCAGCCCACCGACTTGGCCACTGCGTCGGCCGACGCCGCGCCGGAGCGCAGCCGCATCACAGTGACGACCGCGTAGAGGTCGTGCCCGCCACGATCTCCATCACGGCACCGCCCCCGGCGGCGTGCAGGGAGCCGCCGGCCTTCGTGAACGCCCGCCCGGCCTGGGGGACCAGGCGCGGGGCCACGACCGAGGGCAGGGTTGTGGTCAGCCGTTGGGACAGCGCCACCCGTCCGTCGGTCAGTCGTACGACGAGCGCCTTCGGGTGCCGGGCGCTGCCGGTGAACCCGACCACGGCCGCGTCGACTGTGTCCGCGGGCTTGGTCTTCGCTCAGCCCCGGCCCGCCTTGAAGGCGTCTCGCAGCGGCTTCGCCACGATCCCCTCCACGCGGGTGCCTTCGAGCGCCGCGTACCAGAGCAGGGCCTCTTCCAAGTCCGTGGTCGACCACACCGGCACGATCGACGGACCGTCGTCGGCGACGGAGTATGGGAGTCGCTTGGTGAACGCCGGCCCGGATGCGGGCAGACGACGGGCGCGGCGGGGTTCAGGTTGGGCAGATGGGAGTGGTTGCCTGGTCTGGTAGGTACAGCGACCGTTCCTTCTCGGTGAGGTCGCGGTGGACGGTTCTGCAGATCTTGCCGATGGCTTCAGCCGGTCCGGGGAGGTTCGCGTCCCAGAGCCGTACGGTGCCGTCGCTGCTGCCGGTGGCAAGGGTGCGACCGTCGGGGCTGAATGCCACCGACATCACTTCTTTGGTGTGGCCGGTCAAGGTGGCTCGGGGGTAGCCGGTGGCAGCGTCCCAGAGGTGCGCTGTGCCGTCGGGGCTGCCTGTGGCGAGGGTGTGGCCGTCGGGGCTGTAGGCCACGGAGGTCCCCGCGTCAGCGAAGGTCTTTGTGTTCTGGCCGGTGCTGGTGTCCCAGAGCCGTACGGCGTTGTCTTGGCTGCCGGTGGCGATGGTTTTGCCGTCTTGACTGAAGGCCATCGACCTCACGACGCTCGGATTTCGGTTTCTGGTGTCTTTCCTGGGGATGGTGAAGGCAGTCCGGGCATGCCCGGTGGCTATGTCCAGCAGCCGCACGGTGCCGAGGCCGCTGCTGATGGCTACGGTGGTGCCGTCCGGACTGAAAACCACCAACGTTGCTGTGGCCACGGCGGTCTGGCCTGGAAAAGCGGCCCTGTGCCGGCCGGTTCTTGTGTCCCAGAGCCTTACGGTGCCGTCTTCGCTGCCGGTGGCGAGTGTTTTGCCGTCCGGGCTGAATGCCACTGCTGGCATGCTCCAACGGTGGTTGCCAATTGTGGTGTCCATGCGGCCGGTGCTGGTGTGCCAAAGTCGTACGGTGCCGTCTCTGCCGCCGGTGGCGAGGGTCTTGCCGTCGGGGCTGAACGCCACCGAAGCCAGGTCCGCGGATGGCTTGCTGAGCCCAGACCGGACATGACCGGTCGTCAGGTTCCACAGCCACGCTTTCCCCAGAGCCCCAGGCAGCATTTTCTTTCTGGCTTGTGCAGCGGACAGGACAGCCTCCTCGTCGTATGTGCGCGTGGCAAGGGTGCGGCCGTCAGGGCTGAACGCCACCGACATCACGAGGCCGGCGTGCTCGGGCAGCGTGGCTTTGGTGCGGCTAGCGACGTCCCACAGCCGTAGGATGCCGTCGTGGCCGCCGGTGGCCAAGGTGCGCCCGTCAGAGCTGAATCCGACCGATGTCACACTGTCCGTGTGGCCGGGCAGTGTGCTCTTGGAACGGTGGGTGGCCACGTCCCACAACCGTACCGTGTTGTCCTCGCTGCCGGTGGCGAGGGATTTCCCGTCGGGGGCGAACGCCACCGACGTCACCCTGCCGGTGTGGCCGACGAGGGCAGCCTCCAGGCGGCCGGTGGACGGATTCCACAGTCCTACGGTGCCGTCGGTGCTGCCAGTGGCAAGGGTGCGGCCGTCAGGGCTGAAGGCCACCGATTGCAAGGTGTCGGGGGAGTCGGTGGTGAGTGTGGTCCGGACACGGCCGGTGGCCAGGTCCAGCAGCTGAGGGACGCCATCGCGTATAGCGGCGAGGGTGCGCCCGTTGGGACTGAACGCCACCAACGGTTCCCCATCCTCATCGATTGACCTGGCGAGGGTGACCTTCAGGTGGCCGGTTGCCAGGTCCCACACCCGCCCTGTGCTGCCGACGGCCAGCATGTGGCCATCGGGGCCGAACCCCACTGCTACTACGCCGCCGGATGGTTTGCTGAGAGCAGACGTGGTGAGGCCGGTTGCCACATCCCACACCAGCACACCGCTGGGCCCGCCGGTGGCGAGCTGCCGGCTGTCATGACTGAACGCCATCGAGCGCACGAGACCAGTGGTGAGCGTAGTTCGGAGACTGCCGGTGGCGGTGTCCCACAGCCGCACGCCGTTGTCGCCGATGGTGGCGAGGGTGCGGCCGTCGGAGCTGAACGCCACCGATTCCACCTGGTTCTGGTGGCCGGTGAACCGGCGTTTGAGGGGGCTGGCTGCTGTGGCGTAGAGGCTGGTGGTGGCTTCCTTGGTGGGACTGGTGCGATAGGCCCTGACAGCCAGAAGCGAGGCGAGGTCGGGATCGGTGTGGATGAGGGCGGTGGACTGGGCGGCGAGCTGCCGAGACAGCGCCTGACGTTCGGCTGTCAGGGCGGCCTGGCGCTGCCCGTATGCGAGGCCGGTGGCGACGAGGGTAAGGACTAGGAGCGCCGACAGGGAACCCACGAGAGCGCGCAGGCGCCGGGTGGCGCGGGCGGCTGTTCTGCGTTCGTTGTCGCGGGCGCCGATGCTGGCGGTCAGGAAGTCGTCTTCTAGCGGGGTGAGGTGGTCTTGGTGTTCGAGGGCGAAGGTTTCTTCTGCGCTGGCGAGACGGATGCCGCGGTAGAGGGCTCCGGGGTCGCGGTCGAGTTCGTCCCAAACTTTGGCGGCTTCGGATAAGCGGCGGCGGTTGCGGAGGAGTTCGCGGCTGGTGTCGATCCAGTCGCGTAGGCGTGGCCAGGCGGTGAGGAGGGCTTCGTGGGCGAGGTCGACGGTGTCGTTGTCGAGAGTGATCAGGCGGGCTCGGGCCAGCTGCTCGAGGACGAGATCGGTGTCTTCGGCGCCGGTGGGGTTGAGTTCGGAGTGGGGTGCGGGGCGACGGGTGTCATGCGCTCCCTCGCCGGGGGTGATCAGTCGCAGCAGCAGGCGGCGGGCTTGCGCGGCCTGCTCGGGGCCAAGGCGGGTGTAGACCTGCTCGGCGGTGTGGGCGATGGCGCCGTGGATGCCGCCGGCGGCTTCGTAGCCTTTGAGAGTGAGGGTTTTACCGCGGCGGCGGCGCCAGGTCTCCAGCAGGGCGTGGGACATCAGCGGCAGGCCGCCGGGCTCGTCCGCCACCTCGTCGATGATCCTGGAGGTGAGAGTACGCTCGAGCACCAGGCCTTGGGTGGCGGCTGGTTTGACGATCGCCTCACGCAGCTCTTCCCGGTTCATTGGTGTGATGAGCAGGTTGGCCTCCTGCAGGGCATGGGCGAGTTCGCGGTGTTCGCCGCAGAGGCCGTAGAAGTCCGCCCGCACCGCGATCACCACCCGCAGGCGGCTGCTCGCGTCCAGTGCGGTGAGCAGCTGGTCGATGAACCTGGTGCGCTCACCGGCGTCGTGGCAGAGGGTGAAGACTTCTTCGAACTGGTCGACCAGCACCCAGGTGTCCCCGTCCCCCTCCGCGGGAGTGAGGGCGGGCGCGTGGGTGATTGCGGGCCGCTCACCGGGGGTGAGGATCCGGATGGCCGCTGGACGCGCTGTTGGTGACGCCTCCTGCTGCAGCGCGGGGATGAGCCCTGCCCGCAACAGGGAGGACTTCCCACTGCCAGAGCTACCGACCACTCCTACGAACCGGTGTGCCCCGGCCATCTGGACCAGGTCGGCTGCCAGGCGGCCCCGGCCGAAGAACCGGTCGCGGTCACCGGGCTCGAAGCGCGCCAGACCCAGATACGGAGCCCGCGACCCGTCATCAACGAGTGGGTGCTCCTGCTCTTCCTGCGCCGCTTCGTGCCAGCGCCGCTCCCACTCCTCGCCGTCCCCGCCGCACACGGCCACGTACGCCAGGACCACGGGCAGTGAGGGCAACCGTTCACCGGCGGCAGCCTCGGACAAGGTGGGCGCCGTGTACCCGGCCCTCTTGGCCATGGCCCGGTAGGTCGGCTTGCCCGCCTCCTCGCGCAGCAAACGCAACTGGTGGGCGAAACGCTGGACGGGCCCACGCTCGGGATCCAGCGGACTCTCAGGACGGCCCACTTCTCTCTCCTCTCCTCATGCGGAAGATGACATTGCTTCGATCACGGACGACAGCACCGGGACCGGCCAAGCATGTGTCCGCAGATGGGTCCTGCGTTCTTTCGCGGTGCCTTCCTGGCCCGGCGATCTGTGGCCGTTTGGCCGCTGCCACCCACCGGGCCACTCTTGCGGCCAGGGCGGCTTCCTGCGCCCCCGATTCCATCGAGTCCAGAGTTGATTGGCAGCCCTCTTCCAATGCGCCCATCAACAGCGAACTCGCAGGCGGGAAGGACGATGCTGCTCTGGACACATTCTGGCGGGCCGGATCGACGGCCAGCGAGAAAGGGAGAAGGCCGATCCTCCCACGTCACCGGCGCATCGATTGATGTTCGTGCGGAAAGTGGGCTGTCAATCAACCGCGCACACCTTGGAATTGTTGGCAGGCACCGAACAGCCGTGGCTTGAGGCCGCACCGAGGCGTCGGATGACCTGCACGCGTTCCCCCGGCCATGGCTACGCCAGGGCCGGGGCTGACCCACGAGGAGCAACCCATGCCGAATCTGAGGAAGAAGATCGCTGTCAGCACCGCGGTGGCAGTGTCCACCGCCGCTCTGGCCACCCTGGCTCCGGCCATGCCGGCCAATGCGTCGCCCGCCGAGGCACCAGCCGTGGGGTACTCCACACGGCTGGTGTTTGACAAGAACCCTGCCGACCCGACCGACTCGCGTCTGAACTGGCGGGTCTACCGCGTCGAGGACAACGGACAGCAGAGGAAGATCGTCGATGTGTTATGGCGGGCAGGGTCAGGCACCGGTGTGAAGAACGACTGCACCCGCAACAGGGGGTGGCTGCCCGACGGCGACTACGACATCACCCTCCATCCCAGCTACAACGGCAACGTGATCAAGGGTGTCGCTTTCCGCCTCAGCGACAAGAAGTGCTCCGCCGGCACGACGACCCGCACCGACCTGTTCATCCACAGCGAGATGACCCGCAGCGGCGGTCAGGACCCGGATGTCGAGTCCCAGCGCTGGGACGGCAACGGCGACTACAAGTCCAACGGTTGTATCAAGCTCAAGCCCGCCGACATCAAGTCGCTGGCCAGCTACTACGAGCAGTACCACCCGGCTGGCAGCACGGTCAGCTACAAGCTGGCCGTCGTGTCCTGAGCATCCGCGATCCTGCACGACTCCTACCTCACATAGAGAGGGAGGTCGTGATCAACCGGATCATCGGAGCAGTACTGTGCGCCGTAGCGCTGACGGCCGGAACCGTGGTCGTTGGGCCGGCCGACATGGCACAGGCGACGGTGCGATGTGGGTCCGAAATGGTGTGATTCTCCCCGCACAAGAGCACGGCAGAGTGCCCTACGTGAGGCGTGCTTCCGACGGCTCAGTGAGTCTGGCCCATATGTTGATCAACGACCAGAAATACTCCGTGGTGAACGACTCCAACCGTACGGTGCGCGCATCTGCGGGCAAAGGCTATGGGCGACCAGTTGATCGACGAGCTGGTGGGCCGGGCTCGGGCCGAGGGTCTGCAGCTGACCAGTGCCGGTGAGGGTGGGCTGCTGCAGCAGTCGACGAAGCGGCTGCTGGATCCGCCCTGGAGGGCGAGATCACCGACCACCTCGGCTATGACAAGCACGACCCGGCTGACAAGAACGGTGGCAACTCTCGCAACGGCAAACGCTCCAAGACCGTCCTGACCCCGGTCGGACCGGTCGAGATAACCGTGCTGCTCGACCGCGAAGGCTCCTTCGAACCAAAGATTGTGAAGAAGCGGCAGAAGCGCCTGACCGGCGTCGACGAAGGCTGAAGCACGTGCCAGGAGGAGCAGTCGGACTGCGGTGATCATCACCGATCACGGCACAATAGAAACGAGACGACGACTTTGCGCAGAAACATCGCGATTGCCTTGACGGCCGCGACGCTGATCACCGGCACCCTTGCCGCCCCTGCGGCATCTGCCGGCCCCGCCGTCGCTCAGGCGTACACCTGTCACTACACCGAATCGTCGAGCGGCAAGTGGTATGCCGGCTATTACAGCGGCGACACAGTCATTCCGAGCTCCACCGGAGTGTCGAGTTCGGGCATCGAGGCTCAGTGCCTGCTCAAGAGTGGAGGGTTCGACCCCGGCACGATCGACGGTGTCTTCGGGACGAAGTCCAAGGCCGCCGCGAGGGACTTCCAGGAATACATAAATGACTGGGCCAACCGCCCCATGCTGGTGGTCGACGGCATCGTCGGCCCCGAAACATGGTACTTCCTGCGTTGTTGCGCACCTGGAATGTGATGCGCAACCCCATGGGCCCCCGAGCAGCAGTCGCCGTGCCACCTCGGGAACTCGCTGATCGAACGGTTGCCCCGATGGATGGCCGCCGGGTGGTCGTGCATGACAGGAAAGCCTCCCGGCAGCTCGCTGGTGTCCCATCAACAGCTGCTTGTGAGGCACTCCTCTCCGACATCACAAGGCCGAAGCGCGCATCACCAGCGGCAGTCGACTGATGGTGATCACCACCAGACCGTGCACGAGAGAAACGAGACGACTTTGCGCAGAAACATCGCGATTGCCTTGACGGCCGCGACGCTGATCACTGGCGCCATTGTCCCTGCGGCATTTGCCGGTCCCGCCGCCGCTCAGGCATACACCTGTCGCTACTCGGAGTCGGAAGTGTATACGTATGCCGGCTACTACAGCGGCATGACGGCCATTCCGAGCTCCACCGGAGTGTCGAGTTCGGGCATCGAGGCTCAGTGCCTGCTCAAGAAAGCAGGGTTCGACCCCGGCACGATCGACGGTGTCTTCGGGTCCAAATCCAAAGGCGCTGCCAGGGAATTTCAGGCCCACCTGAACGACAGGGTCGGCTACCACGTACTTGACGTGGATGGCATTGTTGGCAGCGAAACATGGCCTGAACTGCGGTACTACGTAGGCGCCCACTGGTAGATCCAGCCCGTCCGCTCCACGTACCACGACTCGAACAATCCCCTGCGTATTTCACGGGACGCCTCCAGCTGGGCCTCGGGACCGGCCTCCTCGGCGACCGGTGTCTCTTCATTGGCACTGCCGGCGTGCTGGGCGAGGCGGACGAGTCGGGAGCCACGGTGCCCGGCTCCCCCGGCGCCGCCTCCGGCAGGTCGACCGTCGCCTCCGCGGCACTCGGCCACTTGGGAGCCGGCAAAGGCTTGCCAACCTCCTCGGCCTGCTGCTGCGGCACCGAACCCGAACCGTGGTAACGGGCAGCACGTCGGGCGGGCTGCGGCGTGTCCCACCCACGGACGGCACCGGACCGAACCGCGTCAGGCGAGCTGCGAGGCCGAGGTCCCCAGGAAATCCCTGCGCAACGACATGCCGGACCGGCCGTCACCGCCGGTCCTGACCGCCAGCACCTGGTTGACGCCCATCGTGTTGTTCTCGAACCCGACCGCCGAGGCAGCCATGTACAGGCGCCACACCCTCGCCCGCCCGGGCGAGGTCAGCTTGACCGCCTCGTCCCAGCGCGCTTCAAGGTTGGCAACCCACTCACGTAGTGTGAGGGCGTAGTGCTCGCGCAGGGACTCGACGTCACGCACCTCGAAACCCGCTTCCTCGAGCAGCGACACGGTGGAGCCGACCGGAGCCAGCTCGCCGTCGGGGAAGACGTACCTGTCGATGAAGGGGTCCATTCGATACTTCCCTTCGTCCCGCACAGGGCGCCGCGATATCTGGTGGTTGAGCAACCGCCCGCCGGGCTTCAGCAGTCGGTGCAGGATGTCCGCGTACGCGCGGTACCGCTTCCCGCCCACGTGCTCGGCCATACCGATCGAGGAGATCGCGTCGAAGGGGGAGTCGTCGATCTGGCGGTAGTCCTGCACCCTGATCTCCACCAGGTCCTCAAGCCCCGCCGCGGCGACACGCTCGCGAGCCAACGCCGCCTGCTCGACCGAGATGGTGACTCCTACGACGTGTACGCCGTAGCGTTCGGCCGCGTGCATGGCCAGCGAGCCCCAGCCGCAGCCCACGTCCAGCAGCCGCTGCCCCTCGCGCAGGGCGAGCTTGCGGCAGACCAGGTCCAGTTTGGCCTCCTGCGCCTGCTCCAGGGTGTCGTCGGATCCGGTGGACGGGTCACCATGCCAGTAGGCGCAGGAGTAGACGAGCGAGGGGCCCAGCACCAGGGCGTAGAAGTCGTTGCCCACGTCGTAGTGGTGACTGATGGCCGCCTTGTCACGGCGCAGGCTGTGCGCGGGACCGCGACGGCGCACCACCTCTTCGGCGGGCGGTGCCGGCGGGAGCCCGATCCCCGCGAGGCCGAGCGTTCGACTCACCGTACGCAGGCTGGCGGGTGTGGTCAGCACACTCAGCGCTTGGCGGAGCGCCGCGGTGCGGCTGCCGTGCTCGTCCCGTTCCCACAGCAGGATCGAGATTCGCCTCAGCAGCTCGTACAGGTCGCCGTCGACTTCGAGGTCTCCGGCCACCCACGCGCGCGCGAGCCCCAGCTCGCCGGGCCGCCACAGCAGACGGCGCAGGGCCTCACGGCCGCGCAGGACAAAAGCCGGCCCGTCTTTGGGACCGGCCGTGCTGCCGTCCCAGAGGCGGATTCCCACGGGCAGGGGGGAACCCAGCACCTGTTCACTGAAGCGGGCCAGAACCGCTGCGGCTGCTTCGGTCATGTGAAACCTCTCAGTTCAAAACGCGGGCCTTCTCCACCGGCCCCTCATCGGTCAGCAGTTGGTCGGCGTAGGAGCGGGGATAGGGAACACTTGTGTGACCGTGCCCATAGCGCTGTGCCTTGCGCAGCAGGGCGAGCCCGCCCTCCGGGCTGCCCGGTCGTCCGAAGCCGGGCAATAGGCCGCCCGCGACATCGCAGGCGCTGCTGTCGTGCGGCATCTATTGACTGACCGTCAGCTCTCGTTGTTCGTACGGCGCCTGCGCGCGAAGTAGACCGCGGCGCTGCCGGCCGCCACGACGGCGAGACCTGCACCCGCGAGGACGGGGGTGCTGCTGGACGCACCGGTTTCGGCGAGGTCTCCGTTCGTGGACGGCTCGTTCGCCCCCGTGTCGCTGCCGGTGCCGTTGTCGCCGCCCGTGCTGGTGCCGGGCTCGGGCGTGGCCGAGTCGTCAGGGGTGGGGGTCGGGGACGGACTCGCATCGGGCACGTCGGTGTCGGCGAGCTGCGCCGCGAAGGCGCCGGCGATCAGCTTGTGGCCGTCGGCGTTGGGGTGGGGGTCCTTCTTCGTGCACGCCCAGGTCAGCTGGCAGATCTTGGCCACGTTGGCCGGCACCTCACCCGCGCCGGGCACGTTGACCTGGGTGGTGAAGTCGTCCGAGGAGAAGGTCCTGGCCAGGTCCGTCACCTTGAAGCCGGTGGGCTTGTACACCTGGGTGATGCCCGTGTTGGCGGCCTCGACCAGGGGTGCCGACTCCTTGGCGGCCTGCTGACCGGAGGCGCCGAGCAGCCAGGTCGCCAGGAACGGGTTGTAGTACGTCGAGCCCATGAACCGGGTGTTCTTCGTGCCCGCCTTGCGGAGCGTGCCCGCGATCTGGGCGATGTTCTTCGCCATGCTCTGGCTGGTGCTGTTCAGGCAGGCCCCGTCGAGAGTGCCGGCCGGGCTGACGCATCCCTGGAGGATGTCGTTGGCGCCCACGCTGAGAGTCACGTAAGCGACCTTGCCGTGGTGCTGGGCCATGGCCTGCAGGGCGGCGTCCAGTTGGGACTTGGCGTGCGGGTAGTCGCACTTTCCGCCCTTGATCAGGGACTCGGTGGTGTCACCGGTGCAGCCCAGGCGTATGTGCTTCAACCCGGGGGTGCGCTGCTTGAGCTGCGCGTAGAGCTGGTCGGTGTAGGCGAGGTCGGTGTCCTTGTCGACCTCCGGCTGGTAGCCGGTGGCCAGGGAGTCGCCGAGCGAGATGTAGTACGTGGCGTCCTTGGCGCCGGTGTCCTCGGCGGCGGTGGCAAGTCCGGGCGTGCCCAGCACGATCGTCGTGGCTGCGATGGCAAGCCGGGGGCCGACACTTTGAAGGGGTCTCATTGCTTGTGTGTGCGCTTTCCAGTTTTTGGGGGTGCATGCCCGAAGGCGTGGCGTGAAGCGAGGCTGGGTGCGGCGGAACTCAGCCGATACGGTTTCCGGGCACCAGAAGAGGGCCTTGGTGAAGGCGCGGGGGGATTCATGCCTCCGTGAGCTGCGGGATCTGCCCGACTTTACATCGGAGGCATGGGCGTCAATTTAGCAAGGTGGTTACCGACTTGGCTATGGCAGGCCGACAAAGTGATGGTCGCTACGACGCGTGTAACCATCAGAAATGTCCGACCGAGCTGAAACCAGTCACCCGACTCGCCGGTAGCCACTCGTTGAGTGATCGACTAGGTGTCGAATGCTTCTCGCGGCGGCCCCGTCCACCCGCAGGACTGCCGGGGCGGGGTTGGTGCTAAGCGCAACATTCGGCCTGATTGTTCGACGGGTCGAATGCCGTCGATTACGGAATGAAGATGCCGGGATCGAGTTTGTCAGTCGGCCGACCTGGCCGCGGAGAATGCCGAGGCCAGGTCGAAATCCAGCGTGTCGTCAACTGCCCTTCGGCCGGGTGCAGGGCTTCGGCATTGTCGTGTGAGCCCGGTTCATGGCCGTCTGTCAGCTCGGTGGCACCCGGAACGAGGCAGGCACGGGTTTCCAAGATCATAGTTCTCTACGCCCGGTGATCCGAGTGGAAGACCATGCCTGTGGACGCATCATCGCTGATCCCGCGTGCCTTGACCAGCTCTGCAAGCATCCTGAGGTCGTATCCGACGAGGTCCCGCGCCTGCTGCGGCGGCTGGCCGAGGTGCCCGACCCACGAGACCCGCGCGGTGTACGGCACGCCCTGGTTGCCGTCGCGCTGACCGCGTGCGCGGTCCTTGCGGGGGCGAGGGCGAGGCTTGGTAAAGGGCTACTGCCCGTCGGCTACGACGTCCCAGTGTTCGATGATCTTTCCGTCGACCACGCGGAAGAGGTCCACGACGACGTAGTCGGAGCTGAAGACCCACACCAGGTCCCCGTCGGCGAGTGTCTTGCCGAAGCGGGTTCCGCCTCCGGTGCCGCTGGGCGAGGGGGCGTCCTGCGTGTTCTGCTGGAAGAACCGCTTCAGCGGGGCCGTTCCGTTCGGGGCGATCGGGTTGTGCTGGTAGTACCGAGAATCCCAGCTCGTGTCGATCACGGACGCGTCACCGTCGGAGAGCTTGCGGTACGCGTCAACGGCGAACTTCCGGTTCTTCTCCTCCTGCTTCTCGGACAGGTCCGGTTTCCCCTTCGGGTACCGGTACACGTCGCTGAACAGCGAGTTCCCGCTGGCCGTCTTCTTCGGCACGGTCTGCGTGATGCTCCAGTGCTCGACCAGCTTGCCGTTGTCGACCCGGAACAGGTCGGCCTTGGCCTGGCCGGTCGCCTCGTTCGTCGGAGTGGCCGACGCGTGCCAGTGCACGGCCACCAGGTCACCGTCGGCGGCCACGTGCTTGACGGTCGCCACCGCACCGGGGATCTTCGCCTTGACGTCCTTGAACTGCTTGATCTGCCCGTCGGCTCCGCCGGGCACCGCCTTGTCGTGCTGCACGTAGTCGGTCGCGACGAGTTTTTTCACGACGTCGGTCTTGTCCTTGTTGAACGCCTCCGAGTACAGGCGCAGAACGAGCTCCTTGTTCCGCTCCTCGGAGGCCGATGCCGAGCGGGCCGCGGCGGACGTCGTCGACGGGGCGGCCGGGTCGGTGCCGGACGTGCTGCTGCAGGCGGTCGCGAAGCAGGCCACCGCAGCGAGCCAGGGCAGAGTCTTCCGGTATCTCACTTGAATCTCCTATGTACGGTCAGTTCGGTTCTAGTGGGGGGCCACCGGGGTGCCGGCGGCGCGGATCGTGTGGGTGTCGCAGCGCACCTCGCCGCCCGAAGACGTGGTGGGTAGGCCAGTCGACGCCGTAGCGCACCCGCCTGCCGGCCTTGGCGTACGCCCAGGTCACCGCCTCGGTGAGGATGTCTTTGTCGCTGATGACGCTGCGCGCGGTTCGGCGGTCGCGGTCAGTGCGCACAGGATGTCCAACGCTGCGTCGGGGCGGATGCCCGAGGTGCCGGACACCCGCTGCCACTCGCGTTATGCGACTTACTGCGTGACCTTCTCGATGGTCACGTGGCCCACACCCAAGGTCATGCCGCATCCGTTACGCGCGGACTGCGATCCCGGACGAGATCACGGCTGCGCAGCGGCCGCTCCGGCCCCTCGATCGTTCCCAGCGGTCGGCCCCTACGGTGGGTAACCAGAGCCTGCCGGCCCCACTGTGGCGACTTGTGTTCCTGCGACACGCGGTGTGCGAATGACGGAGCACACGGTCGGCGGGGCGCTCTCGCCCGGTCGGAATGGCCGGCGGTCAGCCCTTGCCTGCCAGGTCGATCAGCTCGGCGGCGAAGGCGATGGCTCCGTCGACGCTGTGGACGGCGTACATGGAGTCGATCATGAAGTGATCGATGCTGGTGCGCTCATGGACCGCCTTGAGAGCATCCGCGACCTGCTGCGAGGAGGTGTCCGGGTCGATGTTGACCCGCAGGACCGCATCGATCGCGGACGGATCCCGGCCAGCCTCTTGGGCCAGCCGGTCGATGACCGCCCGTTGGGCCACCAGACCGTCGATGTCCAGGTAACTCGGCACGACGCACAACGGCAGCCAGCCGTCCCCGCGTTCGGCGACCCGCCGCAGTGCCCGCTCTGACAGTGCGCCCAGGTAGAACGGCGGTCGTGGGCGCCGTGCCGGCTTGAGCGGAGAGTGGTGCAAGGGAACCGAGATCGACTCACCCTGGTATGCGGCCGGGTCGGTGGTCCAGATGGCTTCCAGGGCGTCAAGCAGTTCGTTCATCCTGGCTCCACGGCGGGTGAAGTCCCCGCCCGCGGCTTCGTACTCCTCGGGCGACCAGCCGATGCCGAATCCAGGCAGCAGACGACCACCGCTTATTAGGTCGATGCTGGTCAGCGACCTGGCCAGTTGCACTGGCGGATACAGGGGGGCGATGAGTACGTGAGCTCCGAGGAGCACGCGCTCGGTGGCACTCGCGGCGATACCCAGGAGCACGAAGGGGTCGGCGGCCGGGTTCAGTTCGGCCGGGATGGTGTTGCCTTGCCCGCCATAACCGACCTTCGGGTTGACAGCGGCGAGGTTGCGGTCGCCAACCCACAGACTGGCAGCCCCTGCATTCTCGACCTTCCGGGCGAACTCGGCGGTCCGGGCGATGCCCAGGGCCTGCTTGTGGAACTGCGGGAGTGCGAAACCGATCTTCATGGTTGTTCTTTCTCAAGTGGAGGGAGGCGACTTCGCAAGAGCAAGGATGTGCGCCATCCGGAACGTGTCGGTCTGTGCGGGTCAGTGCCCTTGGCAGCAGGACTTACCCGATGTCCGGCCGGCGCCCTGCGCGCCGATGCGCTGCGCCGCCTCGACTCGGGCCCGTCCCGTATCGGATTGGGCGTCGTGGACCACCCGTCCGCAAACCAGGGTGTACTGGACCATGTGGCGCGGATCTCCTTCACGGGCACCTTGGTGATGTCCCGGTCGAGGACGATCAGATCCGCCCGCTTGCCCGGACAGACGGTTCCCGGGTTCCCGTCGTGCAACTGGTGCGCCGCGCCCGCGGTGTGCAGTGCCACCCGCACCTCGACGACGAGCTGGACACGACCGGTTCGTTGGCTACGAGAACACCGCTCGTAGCCAACGAACCGGGTCGGCTCTGCGTATCAGCCGATCGGAAAGCAGTGGACACGCAAGCAGGGATCCGACGCCGCCACGTTGACCGTCTCGGCTGGGGCAGTCAAAAGAACGGCACCGGCCGTGGCGGCGACCAGGAATGCACCGACGAAGCCGCGGAGAGCCCTCTTCTTCATTGCTCACCTTTCCTTCACAGATTGACCGGATTTCCGGGCTTGGTGGACATGCTCACTTTCCGCGGCACTGTTCAATGCGTCAGGCAGGTGCCCTCTCCCGACCCAGCGGCGGCACCCCGAATGCTGAGTGGTTAACCTCTTAACCACAAGCTCGTACGGGACTGTTGAGGTGCTGATCGGCGCCGCCCGCAGAGTCGGTGTCAGCAGGTCTGGCGGATATAGCCGTCCGCACCCTCGGAAACGGCATGGTGGTCGCGTCAGGCGATGTTCAGCGGCCCGCCCCGGCAGAACGCCTTCGACAAACACTTCGCGGTTGAGCGGGAGACCGACCGCCGACCTGTCCCACTCACGTCGGTCCGCCTGCAGCGGCAACATTCTCATCGGCGTGCGCGATGTCGACCACCGGCCGCACCCGCGCCCACACCGCCGCGGCCGCCGCCCGCGCCCGCGCTCCGCCAGTCGGTCGATGACGTCGGCGCCGTAGGCCCGGGTTGCTGGGGTCCGCCATCGCCCGAGGGAGCGGGCAGCCGACGGCCGGGCGTCACCTCGCGCGGCTCCCACGCCCACCCGAGCCGGGCGGACACCTCCTCCATGAAGTAGAGGAGGTAGAGGGTGTCGGCCGCGATTGAACTGGGTGGGCCAAGGAGGTAGCTGCTGGCGGTTGAGGGCGTCGAAGTTTTCCGCGAGCCGTGGGTTGCGCACAGGGCCCGGAAGCGGGCGCTGATCTCGTCGGCGAGGCGGTGGTGGCCTGTGAGGGCTCCCTGCTGTGGCCGGGAGCCCTCATCGGGGGAAGGGACGCGGGTCAGCGCATGCCCTGCAGGCGCCAGATCTGGTTCTTCTTGGTGCTCAGCGCGCTCGCCGGGTCACAGGGCCACTGGTGGATCTTCGCTCCGGCCGCGGTCGAGATCTCGCTGACGTCGACGCACTTGCCGCTGTGGACGGCGGCCAGCTGGTAGTCCTTGCTGTTGCCGAGCGCGGTGACGGGCTTGAGGGTGAACATCTGGTTCGTGGAGCCGTTGCAGGTGTACTGGCTGACGGCGGCACCGTCAGCCGTGGACGCGTTTGCCACGTCCAGGCACTTGCCGCTGTGCTCATTGACGATGGTGTAGGTGTCCGCCCGCCCGGCGACCGGCTTGAAGTCGAGCATCTGCTGGTAGCCGCCCTCGCAGTAGTACTGCTGGTACTGCGTGCCGTTGGCCGTGGACAGGTTCGTGTCGTCCAGGCACTGACCACTGTGCTGGGCGACGGCGACGGTGGAGACGGTGGTGTTCGACGGCGGCAACAGGGTCACGGTGTAGCCGTCGGAGGCGTTCGTCCACGGCACGCTCACCGAAGCCGAGTTGCCGCTGACGGTCAGGGTCTGGTCGGAGACCGTCTCAGGACCCGTCACCGCGCCGCCACCGTTGTTCGGTATGCGCTGGACGATCGCGCGGACCCGGCTGTTCTCCACCACGCTCGTGGTGTCGAGGCGGTTGAGTCTGACCGTGACGTTGCCCGTGTTGCCGTTGCTGCCCAGCAGGATCTTCGCGTTGCGAGCCGTGTTGTCCTTCGTCGCCAGGGCGTCGGTGTTCGTGCCGGCCGTGACCTTCACGACGTTCCCCGTCTGCGAGCCGTAGTACCGGTAGAGGAACCACTCCCCCAGCGGCAGGTACTGGCCGGCGCTGTTCTTGGTGAGCAGCTTCGCCTGGAAGTCGTGCAGGTTGTTCGCGGACGCCCAGTTGGCGCGCAGGCCGTCGGCCCCTGCCCGCTCCAGACGGGAGATGTACCAGCCGCCCCGGCCCGGGTTCTGCTCGGTGGGGCTCTCGTACTCGTTGACCTGGAACGCGCGACTTGTGGTCATCGACCGGGCCGCCAGCTTCGACCGGACGGCGGCCGAGTCGACGACCGGGTCGCCGGGCAGGTCGTGCCAGCTGTAGATGTCCGGCTCGACGTTGTTGGCCTTGACGTAGTCCAGGTACGTGTCCCACCAGGACGAGCCGGTTGACGCGGGCTTGCCGGCGGTGCTGGGGCCCACGACGACCGCGTTCGGGAAGACCGCGTGGATCCGCTGGTAGGCGCGCTTCCACATCTCCAGGTACTGGGCCTGGGGCCGGTCCCAGAAGGGATGCCAGTCGGGTTCGTTCCAGATGTCCCACTGGACGTCGGTCATGCCGGCCGCCTGCGCGTCGGCGAGCAGACGGTCGTAGAAGGCGTCGAAGCGGGACCAGTCGCCGTTGTCACCGGGGAACGTGGGGCTGCTGGTGCCGGTCCCGTCCGAGCCCCACAGGTCGTGCGGCAGGATGACGAAGGTGCCGCCCAGCGCCTTGGTGCGCTGGTACTGGGCGCGGGTGGAGTTCCACCGGCGGTCGTACTTGCCGACGACCCAGCCGCCGGGGTTGTCGAGCTGCGCGCCCCCGGCCCGCATGAACTTCCACTTGATGTCCTTGTAGAAGTGCTCCTGCGGCAGCGAACCGTTCTCGGACATGCCGTAGATCGTGCCCGAGGCACGGTAGGTGGGGGCGCCCCCGGCGGTGGCGAAGTCGACGGCGACAGTGGTGTCCGCGGCTTGTGACGAAGCGGCGGGCACCAGGGTCGCGGCCAGGGTGGCGAGGAGGACGGCCGCGGCCGCGGCCGATCGGCTTCTGGTGCGGGTGATCGGTCCTGAGGGTGTGGTGAGCGACTTCATTGTGCGGCTCCTGGGGAAGGGAGAGGAGGGGAGGGGAGGGGAGGGAAAGAACCGGGGCGCCATCGGTCCCAGGGCTTGAGGGAGGCTGCCGGTCAGCGGCGGTTGTGCCGGCGTGCGTGGGCTTCGGCGAGGAGGAGGTAGCTGCTGGCGGTCCAGGTGTAGGCGCGCGGGGAAGGGACGCGGGTCAGCGCATGCCCTGCAGGCGCCAGATCTGGTTCTTCTTGGTGCTCAGCGCGCTCGCCGGGTCACAGGGCCACTGGTGGATCTTCGCTCCGGCCGCGGTCGAGATCTCGCTGACGTCGACGCACTTGCCGCTGTGGACGGCGGCCAGCTGGTAGTCCTTGCTGTTGCCGAGCGCGGTGACGGGCTTGAGGGTGAACATCTGGTTCGTGGAGCCGTTGCAGGTGTACTGGCTGACGGCGGCACCGTCAGCCGTGGACGCGTTTGCCACGTCCAGGCACTTGCCGCTGTGCTCATTGACGATGGTGTAGGTGTCCGCCCGCCCGGCGACCGGCTTGAAGTCGAGCATCTGCTGGTAGCCGCCCTCGCAGTAGTACTGCTGGTACTGCGTGCCATTGGCCGTGGACAGGTTCGTGTCGTCCAGGCACTGACCACTGTGCTGGGCCACCGCGACGGTGGAGACGGTGGTGTTCGACGGCGGCAGCAGGGTCACGGTGTAGCCGTCGGAGGCGTTCGTCCACGGGACCGTGACCGAGGCGGAGTCGTTGCTCACGGTCAGGGTCTGGTCGGAGACCGTCACCGGGCCGCTCACGGCGCCGCCGTTGTTGTTGGGGATACGCTGCACGACGGCGCGAACCCGGCTGTTCTCCACCACGCTCGTGGTGTCGAGGCGGTTGAGTCTGACCGTGACGTTGCCCGTGTTGCCGTTGCTGCCCAGCAGGATCTTGGCGTTCCTGGCGGTGTTGTCCTTCGTCGCCAGCCCGTCGGTGTTGGTGCCGGGGACGAAGTTGACGATGTTGCCGGTCTGGGAGCCGTAGTACCGGTAGAGGAACCACTCCCCCAGCGGCAGGTACTGGCCGGCGCTGTTCTTGGTGAGCAGCTTCGCCTGGAGGTCATGCAGGCCGGCCCCCATGGTCCAGTTCGCCCGCAGCCCGTCCGCGCCAGCTCGCTCCAGACGGGAGATGTACCAGCCGCCACGGCCCGGGGTCTGCTCGTCGGGGTTGGCGTACTCATTGATTTGGAACGGGCGGCTGGTGGTCATGGAACGAGCGGCCAGCTTGGCCCGGACGGCGTTCGCCTCGGTGACGGGGTCGCCGGGCAGGGAGTGCCAGCTGTAGATGTCCGGCTCGACGTTGTTGGCCTTGACGTAGTCCAAGAACGCGTCCCACCAGCCGGATGCGGCTCCGGCCGGGCTGCGGTAGTTGCTGGGGCCGACGATCACCGCGTTCGGGATGGCGGCGCGGATCTTCTGGTATGACCGCTTCCACATCGCGAGGTACTGGGCCTGGGGGCGTCCCCAGAACGGGCTGTTGTCCGGCTCGTTCCAGATGTCCCACTGGACGATCATGTTGTTGGCCTTGACGTCCGCGATGAGCCGGTCGAGGAAGCTGTCGAACAGCGTCCAGTCGCCGTTGTCACCCGGCCAGCCCTGACTGGTCGTGCTGTCGGCGCCCCACAGGTCGTGCGGCAGGAGGACGAAGGTCCCGCCCAGCGACTTGGTTCGGTTGTACTGGGCCAGCGTGGAGTTCCACCGGGTCTGGTAGTGCGCCAGGCTCGTGCCGTAGCCCCCGCTGTTGAGCTGGGCGCCGCCGGCCCGCATGAACTTCCACTTGATGTCCTTGTAGAAGTGGTCCTGCGGCAGCGAACCGTCCGGGGTCATTCCGTAGATCGTCCCCGATGCACCGTACGCGGGGGCGCCCCCTGCGGTGGCGAAGTCGACGGCGACGGTTGTGTCGGCGGCCTGGGCCGGCGTTCCGGGCAGGACGACGGCGGCGACCGACGCCAGCAGGGCTGCGAGCGCGGTGAGGGTGCGCGGGTGGGCTCCCGTCCGGGCGGGGCTGCTTGTGCCTCCGGATCGGGGAAGGGGGCGGGGTACGTGGCGCATGGCGGGTCTCCCGGGGAGGGGTGGTGTTGCCTGGGCGGGGCGCCCAGGGGGTCGGTCAGCCGCTGGTGTGCGCGGCGGGTGCGGGTGCGGTGGGGCGCAGTTCGTGGGCTTCGGCGAGGAGGAGGTAGGCGGCGGCGGTCCAGGTGTAGGCGCGGTCGCGTAGACCGGTGCCGGTGAGGGCGTCGAAGTTCTCGGCGAAGCCGTGGGTCTCGCAGAGGGCGCGGAAGCGGGTGCTGATCTCGTCCGCGAGGCGGTGGTGGCCGGCGCGGCGCAGCCCGTCCTCGATGAGGATGGTGGCGGGGGCCCAGATCGGGCCGCGCCAGTAGCCGTCGGGGAGGTAGTGCGGCGAGTCGGGCTGTTCGGTGGCCAGGCCGTGGGGGGTGAGGTGGTTTTCGATCCGTTCGGCCAGGGTCTTGCCGATGTGTTCGGGCAGGTGTTCGCCCAGGGCCATCGGCATCAGGTCCAGCAGGCTGGAGCTGTCCCAGGTCTGAGAGGTGTCGACGCCGCGGGCCACGAACCGGTCGCCCTTCCACAGTTCGTCGAGCATCGCGGTCTGGGTCGTCTCGGCGGTACGCATCCAGCGCCGGGCTTCGTCGGGCCGGTCCAGTTCGTCGGCCAGTGAGGCGAGTTCGTGGAGCTGGAGGGTGAGGAAGGCGGCCAGGTCGGCGGTGACGACGACGCGTTCGGGGTCGAAGGTGGTGGCGTTGTCCCAGCCGCTGTCGTTGCCGTGCTGGTAGTGGGGCAGGGCGGCGCCGGGTGCGCGGCGGGCGGTGAGCCAGAAGTCGGTCCAGCGGGCCAGCCGGTCGTACGCCTCGGTGAGTTGCTGACGGGTGAGCGGTTCGGGGAGGCGTCGGCGCAGCAGGCCGAGGGTCCAGCCGTGGATGGGGGGTTTGACGAAGTTGTGCAGGACTTCGGAGTGGGTGACGGAGTCGGGCAGGGCGCCGGTCTCGTCCTGGTGGTCGAAGGGGAGGGAGAACTGGTCCCAGGCCAGGTCGGGGGCGCCGGGGGCGAGGGCGAGGGCGTTGAAGCAGTGGTCCCAGCTCCAGACCTTGTCCATCCAGTGCTTGGACATCAGTACCGCGGGCCTGGTGACCAGGCCCGCCGGGCGGACCGTCGTGGACCACAACACGTAGGCGGCGAGTTCGGCTGCCGGGGTGGCGGACGAGCGCCATGGGGCCACTGCTTCGATGAAGGCGGCGAAGGCGCGCTCCGCGGCCGTCACAACAGCATCGAACGTCTTTGAGGAGGTGTAAGGGACGCGTGCGCTGTCGAGTTCTTCGACCGCTGCTTCCCAGACTCCGCCGGGAGCGGGGGTGAGCGTGAGACCTCGTTCGCCGGTCCCGAGGGTCTGGCTGCCGGAGGGTTGGGCGACGGTGCCCGACAGTACGGTGACCCGGTAACGGCGGCCGGTCTCATAGGAGGTGAACACGTACGCACCGTCCACAGGATCGCGGTAGAAGTAGGTGCCCGCGAAGGGGGTCAGGGCCTGCGCGGCCGCGTCGATGCGCAGGGCGAGTCCTTCACCGCGCAGGCGGACGGTGTCCGGGGAGGGGTAGGCGAGGGCGACGCGCCCCTGCTCACCAGTCCAGCTGAGCAGGCTTGGAGTGGCCTCGACGCGGGTCCCCGCGCGCTCGCCCGTCGTCGCGTCGAGGGGTGTGAAGCGCAGGATCGCGTGCATGCCGTTCTGGTGCGAGACGAGGTGGAGGTCCTCGGCCCGTGTCTTCTCCGCGAGCACGGGCGAGATGCCGAACCAGGACCCGTATGTGCTGAAGGGGATGTCATAGATGGAGAAGGGCGGGCCGGATCGGGCGGCGGTCATGTGGCGTGACTCGTTTCTCGGGCAGGGGTGACCGGCGGTGGTCGTGCGGTGATGCTGCGGTGGTCAGTCCTTGACCGCGCCTGCGGTCACGCCGGCGGCGACGTAGCGCTGGGCGAGGACGAGGATGACCGCGGCGGGCAGGGAGGCCACGACGGCGGTGGCCATGATGGCGTTCCACTCCTGGTTGTTGTTGCCGATGTAGTGGTAGATGCCGAGGGTGATCGGCTGGTGGGTGCCGCCGCTCGCGAGGGTGCTGGCGAAGATGAAGTCGGACCAGGACCACAGGAACGCGAACAGCGAGACCGTGACGACCGAGTTGCGGCTCATCGGCAGTACCACGGACCGGAAGGTGCGCAGCGGCCCGGCTCCGTCCATCTGCGCGGCCTGGAGCAGTTCGCCGGGGATGCCGGACATGAACGCCGTGAAGATCAGTACGGCGAAGGGGACGGCGAGGGTGGAGTCGGCGACGATCAGGCCGGGCACGGACTGGAGCAGGCCGAGCTGGAGGTAGATGGCGTAGAAGCCCATCGCCATGATGATCCCGGGGATCATCTGGGCCACCAGGAACAGGAAGCTGAGGACTCCTCCGCCGCGGGGGCGGAGTTTGGCCAGCGCGTACCCGGCGGGCGCGGCCAGCGCCACGGTCAGCACCACCGTGCCCAGGCCGATGACGAGGCTGGTGGCGAGGTAGGGAAGCTGCTGGTCGAACACGGCGCGGTAGCCGGCCAGGGTGCCGTTCGCGGGGAACAGCTCTGGCGGGGACTTACGCATGTCCTGCTCGGGGGTGAGGGACACATTCAGCATCCAGTAGACCGGGAAGAGCATCACCGCTGTCAGCAGCAGGCCGATGGCTGTCTTTCCCGAGCTGCTGCGGCGCCGGTTCGGGGATGTCTGCGCGATCGTCATGACAGTGCCTGCTTTCGCTGGACCTTCAGGTAGATCAGGCCGAACACCAGGGCCGCGACGACGAGCAGGTTGCCGACGGCCGCGCCGGGCCCGAAGGCGGGCAGGAGGTTGCCGAAGCCGAGCTGGTAGGACCAGGTCGCGAAGGTCGTCGAGGAGTCGGCGGGGCCGCCCTTGGTCATGATCCAGATGATGTCGAAGACCTTGAGCGTGTAGACGAGGCCGAGCAGGAGGGTGATGGCGGACACCGGGCGCAGCAGGGGGAAGGTGATCCGCCAGAACCGCTGCCAGGCGTTCGCGCCGTCGAGGGCGGCGGCCTCGTACAGGCTCCCGGGGATGGACTGCAGGCCGCTGTGGAGGACGACCAAGTTGAACGGGACGCCGATCCAGATGTTCGCGATGATCACCGAGGTCAGCGACCAGTCGGGCGAGGTCAGCCAGTTCACCGGGCCGACGCCGACGGCGTGCAGGGCCGCGTTGACGATGCCGGAGTCGCTGTTGAGCATCCACGACCAGGTCGAGGCCGACACGATCAGCGGCAGCAGCCACGGCACCAGGAACAGCGCCCGCAGGGTGGCGGAGAGCCGGAAGTGCTGGTGGAAGAAGACCGCGAGGGCCAGGCCGATCGCGTACTGGAAGGCCAGGCACACGGTGGTGAAGACGACGGTGTGCAGCAGGGCGGGCGTGAAGGTCGGGTCGTCGAAGATCTTCGTGTAGTTCGCCAGGCCGGTGAACGGGGCGTCGCCCTGGACGAAGGAGCGGACGGTGTAGTTGCGCAGGCTGAGGTCGAGGTTGCGGTAGAGCGGATAGGCGTAGAAGAGGGCGAGGTAGCAGGTGACCGGGGCGAGGAACGCCCATGCGGCCCACTGGGGGGAGGTCGGGCGGCGCCGTGCTCGCGCGTCGGCCCGCCGGGGGGCGGCGGTGGCCGCCGCCCCCTTACGGACCTGTGCGGGCCGACGGTCCGGCATCTGTGTCAGGTGGTTCATCTGCGGACCGGCCGTTCCCGGCTACTGGATGGCGGACTGCGCCTTGGCAAGCGCGTCCTTCGGCGACTGGGCGCCGCTGAGGGCGGACTGGACGGCCTTCCACAACTGCTCGGAGATCTTCGGGTAGTGGGTGCCCAGGTCGTCGCTGGTGCGGCCCTTGGCCGCCCTGACGGCGTGGACCCAGGGCTCCAGCTCGGGATTCCCAGCGATCTGCTTGTCCTGGACTTCGGCGGTGGGCGCCACGTAGGACAGGGTGGTGTCCGTCGCGAGCAGGTTCTGCGCGTTGGTCAGGCAGGTGGCCAGCTTCCGCGCGGTGGCATAGCGGCCGGTGTCGCTCTGCACCGGGACGGTGACGAACTCGCCGCCGGTCGGGGCCGCGGCGTTGCCGCCGTTGACGCCGGGTATCGGCAGGACGCCGTAGTCGAAGCCCGCCTTCTCGGCGTTGGCGAGCTGCCAGGTGCCGTTCTCCGCGAACGCGTAGTCGCCGCTCGCGAACTCCTGCCAGCTGGTCGTCTGCGTGTTGTTGATGACCGAGTTCGGGGCGTACCCCTTCTCCAGCCAGTTCTTCCACAGCGACAGCGCCGATACAGCCTCGGTCGAGTCGAGGTCGACCAGGTCCGCGCGGGAGCCCCAGAACCACGGCAGGAACTGGAAGCTGCCCTCCTCCGTCCCGATCGCGGAGAACGTGATGCCCTTCTTGCCGGCCTTCTTCACCTTCGCCAGCGCCGCCGTCAGCGACTTCCAGTCCTTCACCGAGGCGATGTCCACGCCGGCCTTCTTCAGCACCTCCTTGTTGTAGTAGAGGGCGAGGGTGTTGGCGCCGATCGGCATGCCGTAGGTCTTGCCCTCCGACTGGCCGGCCGCGAGCAGGTTGGAGTCCACCTGGGAGGTGTCCAGCTTGTTCTCGTCGGTCGTGGTGAGGACGCCCGCCTCGGCCAGCGTGGAGACCACCGGGTTGTCGACGATGAGCACGTCGGCGGAGTTGTCCTGCTGGGCCGCCAGCAGCGCCTTGTTCGACAGGTCGCTGGTGTCGAACGCGGTCCGCTTGACCTTGACGCCGGCCTTGGTGCCGCAGTCGTCGAGCAGCTTCGCCCAGGCCGAGGTCTTGTCGAACTGCGGGTAGGGGTCCCAGATGGTGTACGTGCCCCCGTCCGCGTCCTTGGCGGCGCCGGTGCTGCCCGATCCGGAGGAACAGGCGGTGCCGACGACGGCGACGACAGTCGTCAGGGCCGCGGCGATGAGACGGCGGCTGGTGGTTCTACGCATGGCGGGTTCCTTGGTTCCAGGCACAGCGGTGCCGTGAGAGAGGCGAAGAGGGCATACGGCACACCGAACGGCCGTGTCAGGGGCTCGGGTCCGGGTGGCCGGTGCAGAGAGGGGGGAACGGGAAGGCCCGTGGTCTGCGGTCAGGAAGTGCGGTGACGGAGGTTGCGGTGCCGGGAGTCCCGGCTCGAGGCATCCCGGCGGGAGTTGCGGCTACGCGGGGTGCGGTTCAGCCCGGGTTGATCGTTGTCGGGGCCTCGGCGAAGGAGGTGCCGCCTGCGGGGCCGGTACTGGCCCGCAGGGAGATCGGCGGGGCGAGGAGGTGGTGGCGGGGAGCGGCGCCGGGGTGGTCCAGGCGCTCGATGAGCAGGTCGACGGCGCGCCGGCCCATCTCCTCCGCCGGTACGTCCGCCGCGGTGAGCTGCGGGGTCACCGTCTGAGCCCACCGGGACGCCACCACTCCGGTCACCGAGAAGTCGCGCGGTACGTGGCGGCCCGCGTGGGCGAGCCCCCGGTAGAGACCGCCGAGGGCGGCCTCGTTCAGGGTGACCAGGGCCGTGGTGGCCGGGTCGTCGTGCAGGATCTGCTCCAGGCAGGCCTGCCCCGAGGCGGCATCGTCACCACAGCAGTACGTGCGCACGGTCAGCCCGCGTTCGGCTGCGGCCTTGGTGAAGCCGTCCAGCCCCCGGTGGGCGGACTCGTAGCCCGCCCGCAGCAACTGCTCGGGCCGGTTGACGAAGGCGATACGGCGGTGGCCGAGGTCCGCCAGATGGTGGACGCAGGCCGCCGTGAGTGCGGTGTGGTCCAGGCCCACCCACCAGCCGCCTTCCGGATGGGCGGTGCGGCCGATGGCGATGGAGGGGAAGTCCAGGGCGGCCAGGTGATCGACCCGGTCGTCCTGCAGCCTGATCTCCATCAGGATCGCTCCGTCGACCCGCCGCTCCCCCAGCAGCCGCTGGAACGAACGGTCGCTGTCCACACCACTCGGCGACAGCAGCACGTCGTAGTCATGCGCCGCCGCGGCCTCCACCACACTGCCGATGAAGTCGAGCTGCATCCCGGTGTAGTGGTTGCCGGCCGGTGGGAAGACCAGACCGATCGTGCTGGTCCGGCCGTTGGCCAAGGCCCGCGCACTGGCGTTCGGACGGTAGTCCAGCTCATCGATGACGCGCTGGATCTTCTCGCGCGTCTCGTCCGACACCGGACGCTTCCCGCTCAACGCGTACGACACGGTGGAACGCGAGACACCGGCCCGCTTGGCAATCTCACCGATGTTCACGGCGACTCCTTACTCGAACCGCTTCCCTCCGGTCACCGGAGGGGGCCACGCGGCGGTCTGACCGCCCTCACCGGTCATCGAACCGGTTCGGTGAAGCGAAGATAAGAACACCTCACAGCACTGTCAACGCCTGTGATGAAACTTCTCGAAACAGTGCTGTAACTCCAGATGATCAGCAAACACCGCGTACTTCGGGGATATTGCCATGAGCTTTCCCCGATGCTAGGTTCCTGCGAACCGGTTCGATGAAGCGATCCCTCCGGTTGCAACGACCCGCCCACCAGGTCCTCCACGCCGCAGTGGGCGACGATGCAAGCACGAACTCATCACGGCCCTCCGAACCTCTCCCGGGCAGCGCGGACTGAGCGACCAGGATCGAGCACATGAACGATGCCCTCGCAGATCCAGCCGCTCCGCTTCGCTCGCCGTGTGATGGTTCAGCGGGCGACGATGGCCCTCGCCCAGCCGGCGAGACGGGCTGACACGAACCCCGGCCGTCCGGGGGCACGCCGGAACAGCTGATCCGGCATGACGGACGCCGCAGACCACTTCAGGGCCCGATCGCACAGTGCGGAGAGTCACACCCCCAAAGCGACAGTCCGCTCAGCCTCCGACGGGGCCGACCAGAACCCGCTCACTCAAGGACGACGAGGTCCCCATGCTCAGACGTACTTCTCGCCGCAGACCCCTGTCTGCGGTCCTCGCCGCCGCCACCGCAACCATGGTCACCATGGCTGCGATGCTCGTCGCCACCCCGGCTCAGGCAGCCACCACCGGCATCTTGAAGGGCGTCGGTTCCGGCCGGTGTCTCGATGTGCCGGGCGCCAGCCAGACTGACGGAACGTTCCTGCAGATCTGGGACTGCAACGGTGGGGCCAACCAGCAGTGGACGTTGACGGACAGCAACACGCTGACCGTCTACGGCAACAAGTGCCTGGACGTCCCGGGCCACGCCACCACGGCCGGCACCAAGGTCGAGATCTGGTCCTGCAACGGCGGTGCGAACCAGCAGTGGCGGGTGAACGCAGACGGCACGGTCGTCGGCGTGGAGTCCGGGCTGTGCCTGGACGTGAAGGACTTCGGTACGGCCAACGGCACGGCGGTGCAGCTCTGGAACTGCACCGGCGCCAGCAACCAGAAGTGGACCGGCCTGTCCGGGACGACCAACTCGTGCGCTCTTCCGTCGACGTACCGGTGGACCTCGACCGGTCCGCTGGCGCAGCCGGCCAACGGGTGGGCATCCCTGAAGGACTTCACCACCACGACGGTCAACGGCAAGCACGTGGTCTACGCGACGTACTCCAACGGCACGATCTGGCACTCGATGGGCTTCAGCCCCTTCACGAACTGGTCGGACATGGCGACGGCCAACCAGATCGCCATGCCCTCGGACGCGGTGGCGCCCCAGCTGTTCTACCTCTCGACGAAGAACATCTGGGTGCTGACCTCAATGGGATGGGGTACCCAATACCAGCCCTTCGTCTACCGCACGTCGAGCGACCCCACCAACCCCAACGGCTGGTCCGCGCCGCAGCCGCTGTTCACCGGCAGCGTCTCCCCCGGCGGCCCGATCGACCAGACCCTGATCGCCGACGACCAGAACATGTACCTGTTCTTCGCCAATGACGCGGGCACCATCTTCAAGTCGACCATGCCGCTCGCGAACTTCCCGAGCAGCTTCGGCACCGCCTCCCAGGTGGTCATGACCGACACGGAGGACAAGCTGTTCGAGGCGCCGCAGGTCTACAAGGTCCAGGGCCAGAACCAGTACCTCATGATCGTCGAGGCGAAGGGCGCGAACGGGCGCTACTTCCGGTCCTTCACCGCCTCCAGCCTGAACGGTCCGTGGACCGTGCAGGCCGGCAGCGAGAGCGCCCCCTTCGCGGGCAAGGCCAACAGCGGCGCCACCTGGACCAACGACATCAGCCACGGTGACCTGGTCCGCAACAACCCCGACCAGACCATGACCATCGACCCCTGCAACCTGCAGTTCCTCTACCAGGGCAGGGACCCCTCATCGGATGGCATGGGCTACCTGAAGCTGCCGTACCGGCCGGGTGTGCTCACCCTGCAGCGCTGACCCGCCCGATCCACGGTGATCGCGACGTGGTGCGGTAGGCCGACGCCCAGGCGCGCGGTGCACGGGGTGGGCGACCCCACCTGCTGACAGACACGCACCACATCGAGGAACCCCAGCCCCTGTCGGCTGGGGTTCCTCTCTTTCGTGTTCTCTCCCTCGCCAACTGTGGCGCGGGCTCCGGCGGAGCGGGCGCGCAGCCGACTGCTCGACCCGCCCCTCCCGGCGGGTCACGCCATCGAAAATCCACCTGATCACGGACCGCAACGGACTGCCTCTGTCGCTGGGCATCTCGGGCCCCAACATGCACGACCGCCTTGGTCTTCAGCCGCTCGTCCGCGGCATCCCGCCCATCCGCTCCCGGCGCGGCCCACGCCGCTGACGCCCGGCCAGTCCATGCCGACAAGGGGTATGACTACGACCACCTGCGCAGGTGGCTGCGCCGACGCGGCATCCGCCATCGCATTGCCCGTAAGGGCATCGAGTCCTCCACGCGACCGGGCCGCCACGGGCGGGTGGTCGAGAGGACCGTGTCCTGGCTGGCTGGGTGCCGGAGCCTGCACCGTCGACATGAGCGCAAGGCCGAACACTTCCTCGCCTTCGTCGGCATAGCCGCGGTCCTTATCGGCTACCGCCGACTCACCAGATGAGACGAGTGTCAGTAGGTCACGGTGACCTTCCGTGCCAGGCCGTCCACGCGCACCACGCCACCGTACGGAATGACCAGCTGTGGGTCCGTGTGTCCGAAGTCGATGTCGAAGACGGCCATGGTGTCCGGGGCATATGTCGCAAGCGCACGCAGCACTGCATCGCGCTGCTCATCTGCGTAACGCTGTCTGGCTTCGACGCTGTTCGGGCCGGAAGGACCATGCCTTGGCGCGGCCCCTCATCAGCGCGGAAAAGCGGGGATGCGGCCGGGTCGCGCTCTGTCTCGCGGTCGGCCATCAGCAGCCAGGAGAGGGCCCAGGTCGCCGCCCCAGGAACGACCCCGACGACCCGACCGGGTCGGTGCCAGATCCATCCTCCGGCTGGTTGCGACTCCGGCTCGGCGTCGAAGGTGCTCGTACGTGCCTGAGGTGAAAAGAGCCGCGCGCACCGAGTCGGCGGTCATCGGGTGGACTGCGTTACGGGCGGCCGATTTCGTTCATCACGCAGGCACCGTGGTAGCCGACGATGCCCAGATTACGGTCGACCAGCACCACATCCAGCCGTAGCCCGTTCAGTGCAGGGTGAGGCCGAACAGCCGAGCCGCGTTCTCCTTGAGGATCTTCGGCCGTACCTCGTCCTTGATGGGCAGCTCGGCGAAGTCCTTCAGCCAGCGGTCGGGAGTGATCAGGGGGAAGTCGGAGCCGAAGAGCACCTTGTCGCGCAGCAGCGTGTTGGCGTACTGGACGAGCTGCGGCGGAAAGTACTTCGGCGACCAGCCGGACAGGTCGATCCACACGTTCGGCTTGTGCGTGGCGACGGCGAGCGCCTCGTCCTGCCATGGAAAGGACGGGTGCGCGATGATGATCTTGAGGTTCGGGAAGTCCGCGGCAACGTCGTCGAGGTACAGCGGGTTGGAGTACTTCAGGCGTATGCCGCCGCCCCCGGGCAGGCCCGCGCCGATGCCGCTTTGGCCGCTGTGGAAGAGCGCGGGGACGCCCAATTCCTCGAGCGCCTCGTACAGCGGGTATGCCTTCTGGTCGTTCGGGAAGAACGCCTGCATGTTGGGGTGGAGCTTGAAGCCCCGGACCTGATGCTCCTCGACCAGGCGCCGGGCGGCCCGCACTCCCCTCCGCCCCTTCGCCGGGTCGATGCTGGCGAAGGGGATCAGTACGTCCGGGTGTGCCGCCGCCGCTTCGGCGACCTCTTCGTTGGCGATGGCCGGATAGCCGGTGGTGGACTCGGCGTCCACAGTGAACACGACACATGCCATGTGCCGTTCCCGGTAGTACGCGGCGACCTGGTCCAGCTGTGGGAGTCGTTGGCCTCCCGGACCGAAGTGCTGCTCGGAAGCGGCGAGGAGGTCCGGAGGCAGGGAGGGACGCCCCTCCTTGGAGACCTCGCAGTGGACGTGGACGTCGATGGCTGTGAGGGAGGTGATGTCGAGTGCGGAGGTCATCTGGACTTCTCCTGGTGTGCGTGCGGTGAACAGTTCGGGAAAAGCGACGCCGTAGGTCGCCGGGACGTTCGTCGGGGCCCCCTCCTACGGCGTCGGCCACTCAGCGGGCTCGGTGGACGCGCACGGGCAGGGAGGCCCAGGAGCGGAGGGTGTTGTTGAGGTGTCGGCGCGGGGTCGCCGTGAGTTCGATGTGCTCGACGCGGGCGGCGAGTGCGGTCAGCAGGGTTTCGGCCTCCAGTCGGGCGACGTGCTGTCCGACGCACTGGTGGATGCCCATGCCGAAGCCGACGTGCCCCGAGGGATCCCTCGCGAGGTCGAACCGGTCCGGATCGTCCCACCGGTCCGGGTCGCGGTTGGCGGCGCCGAGGAACATGAGGATCTTCGTGCCCTCGGGGACGACCGCGCCGGCGAGGGTCACGTCGGTGGTGGCGGTCCGGAAGAAGGTCTGTACCGGCGACTGCCAGCGCACCGCTTCGTCGAAGGCGACACGCGCCAGTTCCGGTCGCTCGCGCAGCCGCTGCCACTGCTCGGGGTGGGTGGCGAAGGCGTAGAGACAGGCCGCCAGGCCGTGCACGGTGGTGTCGACTCCGGCGGTGAGCAGGGAGCGCACCACGAGGGGTGCCTGTGCCCGGGTGAGGTCCCCGCGGTCGGCGGCGGCCCAGATCCTCGCCCCGAATCCGTCATCGGTGAGCGCCTCGCGGGCGCAGCGGGCGTTCACCCACGCCGACAGCTCGGCGACCCGGTGGGCGTCGGCTCTGACCAGGTCGTTGACGGGGCCGAAGGAGTTGAAGGCCATGTTGCCGTACGGCAAGAGGTTCTCCCGGCCGTCCGGGCCGAGACCCACGGCGTCGGGAAACACCCTGAGCGGAAACGCGCACGCCAGCTCGGTGAAGGCGTCGAACGTCCCTTCGCCGGCGAGAACCTGCTCGACGAGTTCCTCGGCCGCCCGCTGCCAGGCCGCGCGCAGCACGCTCAGCGCGGATGGGGCCAGGATGTCCCGCAGCACCCGGCGGGGGGCGTCGTGCCGGGGTGGGTCGGCCTCCAGCAGCACGCTGGGCGGACGCCACGACTCCTCGTGGCGGAAGTTGGCCAGGCCCACCCCCGACCCCGACTCGAAGTGCTGCCAGTCCGCGAGTGCGGCGTGCACCTCCTCATGGCGGGCCAGGGCGCGTACGTCGTATCGGGAGAGATACACGACGGGGCCGGCGGTCCTCAGGACGCGGTGCAACTCCTCGGGATCTTCGAGGACGGCGGGTGAGAAGACGTCGATGTCACAGACGGGCAGCGCGGCGGTCCCGGGCATGGCGGCTCCTAGCTACGGGGAAGACGGAGGGAAGGGGTCACAGGTCGAGGACCAGGCGGTCGTCGCGGGACCGGGACACGCACGGGAACATGCAGGTGTTCGCCGCGCGTTCGTGATCGGCGAGGATCGAGTCGCGGTGGTCGGGGCTGCCTTCCAGTACGGGGGTGAGGCAGGTGCCGCAGGTGCCCTGCTCGCAGGAGGACAGCACGTCCACTCCGACGCGGCGCACCGCGTCCAGCACCGAGACGTCCGGAGTGACGGTGACGATGCGCCCCGTCCGTCTCAGCTCGACCTCGAAGGGCAGGTCCCGTACCGGCGCGGTCTGTTCGGCGGCGGTGAACCGCTCGGTACGCAGCGTGTACGCGGGCCAGTGTGCGCAGGCGGCCTCCACCGCGGCGAGCAGCGGAGCGGGTCCGCAGCAGTAGACCTTGGTGTCCGGGCGTGGGGCGCCGAGCCAGGACCCGAGATCGAGCAGTCCGACCTCGTCCTGGGGAGCGATGTGAACCCGCTCTCCGTAGGCCGCGGTCAACTCCTCCAGGAAGGCCATGGAGGCCCGCGTCCGTCCGCCGTACAGCAGCTGCCACTCCGCGCCCAGTAGTTCGGCCTGCTGGATCATCGGCAGGAGGGGGGTGATGCCGATGCCACCGGCGATGAACAGGTACGTCTCCGAGGGGACCAGGGGGAAGTGGTTGCGTGGTCCGCCGACGCCCACCCGGTCGCCCGGACGCAGCGTGTCGTGGACAAGCGCCGATCCGCCGCGGCCGTACGGCTCACGCAGGACCGCGACTCGGTAGGTGTAGGCGTCCCACCGGCTTCCGCACAGCGAGTAGTGCCGCACCGTCCCGTCCGGAAGAACGACCTCGATATGGGAGCCGGGGGTCCAGTCAGGCAGTCGCGCCCCGGCCGGATGCACAAGGGTCAGCGCGACCACGCCTTCGGCCACGGCTTCCTTGGCGGAGATTTCCAGAGTCACGACCACGTCGTCGCCTCCCGTCTTCGGATTGCGGGAAGCATGCGCGCGGGTGAGCGAAGGGCGCGACGGGACTCTCACTGAATGAGAGACGAATCGAATTTCTCAGCCGGGCAGGCCGTGAGCCGCCAGGGCCCGGGAAACGCCGCGCGCCGCGGTGCGCACCACGGGCACGACAGAGGCTGCTTCGGCATCGTTCGGGACGATCACCGACAATGCGGCCACCACTTCCCCCTGTCGGCCGCGTACCGGGGCGGCGATACCGAGAGCCTCCTCGTGCAGGTATCCGGGGCAGTACGCGTATCCCTCGCGTCGGATGGCGGCCAGTGTGGAACGCAGCGCGGTGGGGTTGGTGATGGTGTGCGACGTGTACGCCTTGAGGGGTCCGGCGAGGATGCGCTCCTGGAGTGCGGCGGGACCGTGGGCAAGCAGTACCAGGCCACTGGACGACCCATGCATCGGCAGCCGGCCCGCGATACGGGTGTAGTTGATGACCGCTCCCGGCGCCGAGAGACGTTCGAGGAACAGCACCTCGTCGCCGTCGAGTACCCCTAGCTGGACATGGTGTCCCACCACATCGTGCACGCCCTCCAGGAACGGCATTGCCGCGTTCCGGAGGGACAGGGTGGGCGACGCCCGCGTCCCCAGCTCCCACAGACGCATGCCGACCCGCACCCGACGGTCGGCGTCACGTGCCAGGAAGCCGTGCTCGATCAACTCTGCCACCAACCGCGACGCGGTCGCCAGGTGCAGTCCCGTACGCCGGGAGATCTCGGAGACGGTAAGAGCCGGGTCCTCAGGTGTGAACACCTCGAGGATCCGCACGGCTCGTGACAGAACCGACTCACCCGTCCGTGTTGTCCTCACACAGACATGATCGGCCCATGGTCTCAGGAGGTCCAGGTCCACACGGACACGGATGATATTCGCCGCGGTGTTTTCCCAGGTCGGACGAGGTTCGACGGCGCAACCTTTCTCGGCCCTTGTCAGTCCTTTCCGATCCTTGTGTCCAACCTGCGTTTAGAACGCGTCCGGGACGGACGAGTCCAACCAGCTTCCGACGCTATCGCCCCAGCTCGGGAGCGGGCCTCGAACTCGCCCGCAGCGGATTTCCCTCCCGGGCTCGGAAGCGCGATTTGCGTGCTCAATTGCAGGCATTGAACTCCGCGATCGGCCACCAGTTGTAGGAAGAAGGTGCCTAAGCCACCTCCGAGCGGGCAGTACGAGCGTCACGCTGGTGTCGGTCAGACCCAGGTAGGTGGTGAGCAGGAAGCCGCGGCGGAGGCCCGCTGCGCAAGAACCGATTGAAGCCGTCACTACAGGGCAACTAGCACATAACGGTCCAGATCCGCGCCGCGACGGCGCCTCAGTCGGCGGCGACGTAGACCTTCCGCAGGGTGGAGCGGACCTCCCACACTGTCCGCTCCCCTGCGTGCAGGCACACGACGACGCCTGGGACCAGTTCGATGCTCTCCCCGCTCTGGAATCGCACGGTCGCGTCTCCGTCGAGTACTACGAAGACCTCGTCGACCTCGACGTCGCGCACCACACCGACCGTCATTGTCCACACCCCGACTTCCGTGCCCCTGAAGGCACCCAGAGCCTTCGCGGCCGCCGCCGGACGTCCCGCGAGGATGTCGGGCGCTTCCAGTCGCAGCGAATCGAGCTCGACCTTGTATGCGTTGACGCATCGGTCCATCACAACACCGTCCTTGAGTACAAGATCCCTCAGCTCTCGACAGCAAGGTCCGCGATGGGAACCGAGCAACAGAGGAGGACCTGCCCCTCCTGGGCTCCACGAGCGGGTCCACAAGGTAGGCGGTTCGACCACGGACCGTCGCCGCGCACGTCTCGCACGCTCCGCCACGGCAAGTGGCGGGGAGTACGAGGCCCAGGGACTCCCAGACTTCCAGGAGTTGAGGCTGCCCGGTGTCCTGGCCCGGGCGTAGACCCCGCAGTTGAGGTGTCCGAAGTGGAGGACGAGGATTCCCGGAACGTTGACCTCAGTGGTGCCGGTGGCAGGGTCGACGGCCGTCGCCCGGCACCGCTCCATGGAGCGCAGCACCTCCAGTTCGACCTCGCCGATACGCAGTCGCCGGCCCAGGAGGCCGAACTCCGCCCATGGGGCAGGCCGTCGATGTACAGGATGGCTCGGAAGCGTCGTGGATCGAGCGAGATCTCCGCGACCCGGGCGAGGTCTCGGACAGGGGCGAGGTTGAGGATCGATATCGGTGCATCGGCGAGGCCCCACAGGTGGCTGCCCGATGAGACCAGGCGAGCGGCCCGGATCTTCGAGCCGAACCAGTGCTGGATCCGTGAGGCGATGACCTCGGCGTCGAGGTGGCCGCCCTCCCCGAGCCGGACCCGCAGTCTGTCGTCGTCCCGAGCCGTGAGCGCGACTTCGGCACCCGCCGCCTCGGTGTCCGTGAGGACAGGGGCCGAGTAGCCGCCGAGGTCGGGTCTGGCGTCCAAGGCGTGGAAGGCTTCGTAGGTCGTCCAACTGCCGAGGTTCTCCGGTGGAATCGTGTCGTTGGCCAGGCCGAGCAGTCGGTCGAAGCGGGGGCCGTCCCGCCCCGGGAAGGCCTCGCTGAGGGACTCCCCTCCCAGTCCCTTGACCGGGTAGCGCCCTGTCTCGGCCGGCCGAGCCTGCGTGGTGGTCATTTCTCCGTTCTCAGTACGGTCAGGCGCACATTGCCCCGAAGACCACCGCCGACGGAGAGTGTCTGGGTGCTCGGGCGTCCCTTGGCGGCCAGCCACGGGTTCTCCTCGGTACCGGGGTGCCAGAGGTAGTGCGGGAAGTCGCTGCACGTCAGCTGCAGTCGCAGGCGGTGACCGGGCCGGAGCCGGTAGCCCGTGTGGCCGAGGTCGATCTCGACGGCTTCGCCGCGCTGGCGCGGGAGCACGGACTGTCCTCGCACGAGCATGTGGGCCGTGCCGTCGGGAAAGACGTCGAAGAGCTTGGCGAACAGATGCATGGCGGGGGCGGTGGAGTCGACGGTGAGTTCCGCACGCACCGGGCCCGCCAGGTCCAGCGGCGCCGATGCCGGAGCCGCGGTGAAGGTCAGCACGTCGGCGCGGGACTGGAGTCCGCTCTCGTCGACCCATTCGCGCAGTGCCGAGAAGGGGTCGCCGGTGATGCTGGGCACCAGGTCGTGCGGGTCGTGCGTCCAGTCCACCGTGTGCGGCGGATCGACGGTGATCGGCGGGTTCTCGTGCAGCCGACCGCCGTCCGCGTCCCGTACGGCCAGCTCGGGTTCGGCGAGGTGCAGCACCACCTCGCGGGTTTCCGGCGGCGGCCAGCTCGCGGACGTACGGAAGCCCACGTGCCCCAGGTGCCAGCGCACCCGGGACAGCGACTCGGCGGGCCGTTCGCCCTTGAGGAACACGTCGAAGAACTCCAGCACCGGCGCGACGTAGTGAGCGATCGTCCGCCGCAGCGCCAGGTCGTCGAGGGTGTGGTCGTTCTCCGGCTGTACGGGTGAGTGGTCGAGGCGGTAGTTCTCATGGTCGATGGAGTCCGCGTGCAGATAGGTGAGCGGACCCCAGGCCGGATGTGCCGCCATGGCCGTGTAGTCGCCCATGGACTCGCCCAGCAGGTTGTCGAACCAGCCGACCCCGTGCAACGTCGGCAGCGGCCTCGCCTCGAAAGGGTGCCCCAGAGGGAACGGGTCGACCGGCCGCGGATGCGGTACGCAGCCGTCGAAGGCCACCGACCGGCTTCCCGACGCGGTGAACGCCTCTTCGAACGTCTCCAGGAGCGGACGGCGATCGTAGTCGCGGGGAACATGAACGAGGTCGCGGGACGCCCAGAAGTCGGCAAGGTACTCCGCGCCGTAGACAGTGACGATCCGCTCGGGATCCCAGCGGGGCATGACAGTTGGCAGTTGTATCGAGGTGACCCGGGGCACGATCGCCTTCAGGGCGGGATGGCCGGAGGTGACGGCGGCCCACTGGGTGAAGCCGAAGTAGGAGTCGCCGCACATGCCGACGACGGCGTCCGACCACGGCTGCCGGGTGATCCATTCGATGGTGTCGTAGCCGTCCTCGGCCTCGTGGACGAAGGGCACGGTCTCGCCCTGCGAGCGGAACTTGCCGCGCACGTCCTGGACGACCGTGGCGTAGCCGTGGGCGGTGAGTTCCGCGGCGATCTGCTCCATGTAGACGTAGCGGCTGTTCTTGTCGTACGGCAGACGGAACAGGACCGCCGGGTGACGGCCCGGGGAGGCGGGGAGGTAGACGTCGGTGGCGAGTTCGACAGCGTCCCGCATGGGCACCATGTGCTGCGTGGCTGTGGCGCTCAGGGGCGCGGGACCGACGCGCTCGGAGGCGATGGGCATGGTGGAAGTTCCTTGTCAGGCTGAGGTGTTGGCGGTGGCGCGGCGGCGCGGGACCCAGCCCGGCCGGGGGACGGCGGAGAGCAGGCGCCGGGTGTAGGCGTCCTGCGGGTCGTCGAGGACGGCGGTGGTGCGGCCCGCTTCCACGACGCGCCCCCGGTGCATGACGACGCAGTCGTCGCTGATCTGCCGTACGACGCCCAGGTCGTGGGAGATGAAGAGGTACGCCACGCCGGTCTCGGCGCGCAGTTCGGCCAGCAGGTTGATGATCTGCGCCTGGACGCTGACGTCGAGGGCGGCGACCGCCTCGTCGAGGATGAGCAGCCGTGGTTCGAGAGCCAGGGCCCGGGCGATGGCGGCGCGTTGACGCTGGCCGCCGGACAGCGCGCGGGGCCGGGCATCGCCCTGACGCTTGTCCAGGCCCACCTGGTCGAGGAGTTGGGCGACTCGTGCGCGTCGGCGGTCGGCGTCCCAGTCGAAGTGGGCGCGCAGGAGTTCCTCGATGGCCGCCTCGATGGTCTGCTTGGAGTCGAGGGATGTGTAGGGGTCCTGGAAGACCATCTGTACCTGGCGGGCACGGGCCTTGCGGGCTCCGCGTCCGGCGCGGCCCGCCCCGCGGGGCTCGCCGTCGAGGGTGATGCGGCCGGATGTGGGGGTCTCCAGGCCGGCGACCATGCGGGCGACCGTGGTCTTGCCCGACCCCGACTCCCCCACCACGGCCAGCGATCCTCCCGGCGGCAGGGCGAAGCTGACGTCGTCCACGGCGACGAGTTCACCGGCGGGCTCTCCGGCGGAGGCACGGACGGGGAAGACCTTGCGCAGGCTGTCCAGGCGCAGCAGCTCGCTCATACCGGCTCCGTCTGCTCGTCGTGCTGGTGGTCGGCGTGACTGTCCGACTCGTAGGTGATGCGGCCGCGGAGTTCCTCGGCCCGGTGGCAGGCCACCTGGTGGTCGTCGACCGTGCGCAGCTCCGGCCGCTCCTCGCGGCACCGGTCCTGCGCGAAGGGACAGCGGTCGGCGAAGACGCAGCCGGGGCCGGCCTCGAAGGCGGAGACGGGGCGGCCGGGGATGGCCCAGAGCCGTTTGACGTCGACGGTGCTGGGGCGGGAGGCCAGCAGACCGACCGTGTACGGGTGCAGGGCGGTCTCGTGCAGGTTCGCGGAAGCCGCCGTCTCCAGGACGGTCCCCGCGTACATGACGGCGATCCGGTCCGTGACCGCCGCCGCGAGGTCGAGGTCGTGGGTGATGAAGACCAGCGCCAGGCCGCGTTCGCGGCGCTGCTCGTCGAGGATCGCCATCACCTCCTCCTGGGTGGTGACGTCCAGGGCGGTGGTGGGTTCGTCCGCGATGAGCAGACGTGGCTGCGTCAGCATCGCGGAGGCGATCATGACGCGTTGCAGGAGGCCGCCGGAGAGCTGATGCGGGTACTGCCGCAACCTGCGGGGCGCGTCGGCGATACCGACCTCGCGCAGCAGGGCGACGGCGCGTTCCTCGGCCTCCTTGCGGGGCACCTTGGCCTCGCGCAGGGCTTCGGTGAGGAAGTCGCCCACGGACCGCACGGGATTGATCGCCGCACGGGGGTCCTGGTAGATCATGGCCACTTCGGAGGAGCGGTAACGCCTCAGGGCCCGGCGGTCCATCCCGTGGACGGAGGTTCCGTCGAACAGGACGTCCCCTTCCGTGGCCGCCCCGTGCGGGAGCAGACGCATCAGGACGCGGGTCGTCATCGACTTGCCCGAGCCCGACTCGCCGACCAGGCCGAGCGCCTCTCCGGCGGCCACTTCGAAGCTCACGTCGTGCAGCACCCGGCGGGGTTCACCGCGCACCGGGATGTCCAGGCGCAGGTAACTGACCCGCACGAGGGGATCAACTGCGGTCATGCCCTGACCTCCGCGCGTTCGGCCAGTCGCTCGCCCAGCATGTTGAACGAGACGACGGTGATAATGATCATGAAGCCGGCGGCCAGCGATTCCTGTGGGCTGCCGTTCAGCAGGGCCGTGCGGCCGTCCGAGACCATCAGGCCCCATTCGGCGCTGGGCGGCTGGATGCCGAGGCCGATGAACGAGATGGCGCCGAGGTCGACGAGGCTGGTCCCGAGCGAGGTAACCGCCTGGGCCCGGACCAGCGGCAGCACGTTGGGCAGGATGTGGCGCGCGCAGATCCTCGGCCCGGACAGCCCGGCGAGGGTGCACGACTCGATGTAGGGCAGGTGCCTCTCCCGCAACGCGGCGGAGCGCACCACACGGGCGATGTACGGCGTGTACGCGACCGCCAGCGCCACCACGGGCGCGGTGAGGCCGGGCCCGAACAGCACCACACTGAGCACGGCGAGGAGCAGCGGGGGGAAGGCGAAGGCGATGTCGAAGACGCGGGTGAGGACCCTGTCGAACCAGCCGCCGAACCACACGGCCGCGATGGCCAGGGCGGTGCCCACCGTGGTGGCGATGATGACCACGAGCGTCGGACCAAGCAGGCTCAGTCGGGCTCCGTACAGCACGCGGGAGAAGATGTCCCGTCCCACCGAGTCCGTACCGAACCAATGTTGGGACGAAGGGCCTTGGGTGGCTGCCAGGATGTCCGTCTGGCCCGGATCGTACGGCGCCAGCAGCGGAGCGGCCACGGCGACCATGACAGTCAGCGCACACCACACCGCTGACAGGGCCAGGACCGGGTCGGCCTTCCTCCACCGGGGAAGGCGGGCCGGCGGCGAGGCCGTCACCGGTGTACTCGTCACGGCGGTCATGGGCGTCCGCCCTTCGCGCGCAGTCGGGGATCCAGGACGGTGTGCAGGGCGTCGACCAGCTGGGTGGTGACGACGAAGGCGACGATGATCACGGAGGCGACGGCGAGGACCACGTTGTAGTCCTTCGCGCTGACGCTGCGCAGCATCAGTGTGCCCATGCCGTCGATGCCGAAGGCCTGCTCCACGACGGCGGCGCCGGCGAGCAGTCCTGCGACGGTGAGGCCGTAGACGGTGGAGATCGGGATGGCGGCGTTGCGCAGCACGTGCCGGCGGAAGACGGTGGCCGGGGGCAGACCCCGCCCGGTGGCCGTCTCCACGTGCTCGCTCGCGCTCTCCGTCCTGAGGGAGGTGCGGGTCATCTGGGCCAGCCAGGCACACCAGCCGACGGAGAGGGCGACCGCGGGCAGGGTCAGGTGCCGCAGCTGGTCGGTGAAGCCGCTGCCCGCTCCGACGGCCGGGAACCAGCCGAGCCCGAGGGCGAAGGCGCTGACCAGGATCGGTGCGGCGACGAAGGCGGGGATCGCCAGGGCGACGGAGGTGAGCGCGGCCACGGGACCGTTCAGCCGGCGGAAGGCCCCGCCGAGCACGCCCAGGAGGAGGCCCAGCAGGAGGATGAGCAGGGCGGCGTAGATGACGAGGAAGGCGGTGGTGCCGAACCTGGGCCCGAGCAGGTCGGCGACGTTGCTGTTGCGGTAGACGATGGACTGGCCGAGGTCTCCCCGGGGCAGGCCCCACAGCCAGTCGAAGTACCGCACTACGAGCGGTCGGTCGAGTCCCAGCTCGTGGTGGACCTGGGCGATGCGCTGCGGTGTCGGGTGCCGGCCGGCGGCAGCGAGGGCGGGGTCTCCCGGCGCCGCGGCCAGGGCCGCGTAGACGGCGAACGTGGCCACCAGGACGGTGAACAGCGCGCTCGCAAGGCGCCGGGCGACGGCCCGTATCCGCCACAGGGTTCGTCCGGAGAACCGGGAGACGGCGGGGTGCAGGGTGAGGGTCATGATCGCTGCGATACGTCGGGCCAGGGCCGCGTATCTCCTCCTTTCCAGCGACGGGGCGGGATCCGGAACCGGCATGCTCCGGATCCCGGCGGGACTAGCGCGGCGAACCCAGCAGGGCCAGTGACGGGGTGAACATGTAGGCCATCGACGTGGTGGCGCCGGTCAGTTTGTCGCTGAAGTAGGAGATCTCGTACGGCGCGACAAGCGAGGTGACGAGGTGGCTGCTCTCGAAGCGCTTCTGCAGGGTCAGGACGTACGGGGCTCGCTTACGGGGGTCCTCGATACCCCGGGCCGTCATGTACGCCTTGGTGGCCACCGGGTCGTCGAACCCGGCGTTGTAGGGCGAACCCGGCACGGCGAAGAAGCCGAGCAGTTCCAGCGGGTCGGTCGTCTGGTTGAACCCGACGACGATGATCAGGTCGATGCCCTTCCTGGCCGACGGGTTGACGAAGGTCTCGCCGTACTGCAGCGGCTGCAGGGCTTCGATGGACACGGTCAGGCCGATCTGCTTGGCCTCCTGCTGGATCAGCTGGGCGACCTGGGACTGGGTCTCGTCGCCCGCCATCGTGACCAGCTTCAGCGGCTTGCGCGCCGCCTTGCTCGACGCGACGAGCTTCTTGGCGGCGTCGATGTCGTAGGCGTTGGCCTTCTGGTACCCGCGGGCGGCTGCCGCGTAGAGGTCCTCGGCGCCCTTGTCACGCGAACTCGGGGGAAGAACTGTGTAGTTGGGGATGGCGGCGCCCTTGTAGACGACGTCAGCGATACCCTTGCGGTCGATGGCCTTGAACAGCGCCTTGCGCACGTTGTTGTCCGCCAGCGGTCCGCTGGTGCTGTTGAAGACGGCGAGCTCCAGGTACTGGAAGGCCGGACCGTAGTGCAGGGAGCCGCTCTTGGAGGACTTCAGGCTGGAGACCACCGCCGGCGGAACCTCCCAGGCACCGTCGGCCTCGCCGGATTCCAGGGCCTGGGTGAGGGCGTTGGAGTCGGTCAGGAACTTCAGCGTGACGCGCTTGGTGTGCGCCCTGTAGGCCGGGTTCCAGTAGGCGTCGTTGCGCTCCAGCTCGATGGCGGAGCCCGACTGCCACGAGGCGAACTTGAACGGGCCGCTGCACATCAGACCGCCCTTGGCGGTGCCGATGTTCTTGCCGGCCTTCTCCGCCCACGCCTTCTCGATCACGGAGTTGCCGGGCGCGGCCAGCTGCTTCACGAACTGCTCGTCGTAGGTGGAGAACTTGACGGTCACCTGGTACGGACCGGACACCGAGGCGGACTTGGCGGTCTGGAGCGGGCTGCCGGCGTGGGCCGAGGGGCGGATGCTGCGCTCCAGGCTGTAGGCGACGTCCTCGGCGGTGAGGTCCTTGCCGTCCCAGAACTTGATGCCCTTCCTGATCGTCAGGACGAGCGTCTTCTTGTCCTTCCACTTCCAGGACGTGGCCACGTTGGGCTTGAGGTCGAAGTCCGGGGTCAGCCGCAGGATCGGGTCACACAGGTTGGCGATGACCAGGTCCGGGCTGTAGTCGATGGCCTGCAACGGGTCGATGGAGGCGGGCTCGCCCTTGGGCAGGGCGATGGTGATGTGGTCCACGTCCTTGGCGGCCGCGGCCGGGAGCTGGCTGACCAGTTTGGGCTTCGCAGGGTCCGACGATGCCTTGCCGTTGTCACCGCCGCCCGCGCAGGCCGTGGCGAGCAGGGCACTGGTACAGGCGACGGCGACGAGCGCGGCTGTGCGGCGCCCCCGGCGTCGGGCGCCGGGTGGTATCGCGACCGCGGCGGGAGAGGTGGTGTCCATGGCGTGCTCCTTACAGGGCGCCGTCGGAGGGCGACGGAGAGGCGGAGAGGACCGGGAGCGGGGGGCGGCGGGTGTGCCAGGCGGTCGCCTGTTCGAAGGCGGCGGCTGCCTGGAGTACGGCGGCATCGGCGTGGTGGGGGCCGATGATCTGTAGGCCGACGGGGAGGCCGTCGGCGTCGAACCCACAGGGCACGGAGATGGCGGGCAGGCCGGCGTGGCTGGCGGGTTCGGTCAGGCGGTGGAAGTCGATGCCGGGGGACTCGACCGGATGCCCTTCGTTCTCGGCCGGCCCTCCGGCCTCCCCCGGGTGGGGGAAGACGGTGGTCGGCATGGTGGGCGTGATCAGCAGGTCGTACTCGGCGAAGACGGCGGCGAACCCCTCGGCGATGCGGCCCCGGGTCTGGACCGAGGTCTGCCAGTAGTCGGCCGCCGTCCGCGAGGACGCGAGGTCCCCGATCCGCGAGATCATCGAGTGCGAGGCGCCGGCGTCGAAGCCGTTGGCCTCGACGACGTCCCGCTGGACCACCGCGAACACCGGTGCCCAGAAGTCCTGGAAGTACTGGACCGGGTCGGGCAGGTCGACCTCCACCGACCGCACCGACGCCCCCAGTACGTCGGTGAAGACGGCCCCCGCCTCCTCGATCCGCCGCAGCACCTGCGAGGCCACGTGTCCGTGGCCGAGGTCGGGGCTGTAGGCGATGCGCAGGCCGCTCAGCGACAGGTCGCGCAGGGCGTCCGTGAAGGGCGTGGGCGAGGCAGGCAGCGAGAGCGGGTCGCGCAGGTCGGGGCCCGCCGTGGCCTGGAGCATCAGCGCGCAGTCCGCGACCGTGCGGGTCAGCGGGCCGGCGGTGTTGACGGAACCGTAGACGTCGCCCTCGCCGTAGACCGGGATGCGGCCCATCGACGCCTTCAGACCGACGACACCGCAGCAGGAGGCGGGGATGCGGATCGACCCGCCGCCGTCGCTGCCCCAGGCCAGCGGGGCGCATCCCGCGGCCACCGCGGCCGCGGCACCCCCGCTGGAGCCACCGGCGGTCATGTCCGGGTTCCAGGGGTTGCCGGTGACTCCGGTCAGCGGGCTCTCGGTGACGCCGAGCATTCCGAACTCGGGGGTACAGGTCTTGCCGACCAGCACCGCCCCGGCGGCCTTCAGTCGCGCCCAGCCGACCGCGTCCCTGTCCGGCACGTGGTCCTTGAAGTGCACGGAGCCGTAGGTCGTGCGCACGCCGGCGGTGTCGGTGAGATCCTTCACGGAGACCGGGATGCCGAGCAGCGCGGGAAGGTCCTCGGCCCGCTCGCTCACGAACCTTTGCTCCGCGGCACGTGCGGCGGCCAGAGCCTGTTCGGGAACGGTGGTCACGAAGGCGTTGACCACCGGCTGAACGGCCTCGATGCGCTCCAGCACCGCCTCGACCGCCTCCACCGGGGACACCTCTCGGCTCCGGTACGCGGCCGCGAGGTCGGTCGCGGACATCTCCCACAGTCGGTCAGTCATGCGTGGCCTCGCTCTTCTCGGTTTCGGGCGCCTCGGCGGGCTGCCACAGGACACGCCAGTCGGCGGTGAAGCCGGGACGTTCCCGCCCCTCGACCTCCACCACGCACTTCAGCAGCACCACATAGCCCTCACCCTTCGGCTCGGTCCCGGCGAGGGTGGCGTGCAGCCGCATGCGCTCTCCGGCCAGGACCGGGGAGACGAACCGCACCCGGTCCAGGCCGTAGTTCCAGCCCTCGACGGTGCCGGGCTCGGGCCCGAAGGTGTCGCTCATCAGGCGGTCGAGGAGGCCGAGGAGGTGGAAGCCCTCTATCAGGCCCTCGGGGTAGAAGTCCTCGGCGAAGGTGGCCTCGTCCTGGTCCTGGTCGAGGTAGGTGGCGTGCTCGAACGCGGGCAGCCGGTCCGGGTCGACGGCGAACCAGTCGCCGACGAAGGTACGGCCCGTGAGCGCGGGCACCTCGGCGAGCGGCACCCGTACGACACCTGGAGCCCGCGGGGCGTCTTGGGAGAGCGTGGGAGCGAGGTCAGTCATGGCGGGCCACCAGGAGGGAGTCGGCGATCAGGACGCGTCCGGTGCCGTGCTGCACGAACGCGGGATTGAGGTCGGCCTCCGTCAGCAGGCCCGCGAAGTCGGTGCCGAGGAGCGAGAGGCGGTGGACGGTGTCAGCCAGCGGGCCGGTGTCCGTCTTGGGCAGAAGGTTACGGTATCCGCCGAGAAGGGTGCCGAGTCGCGTGCGGGCGATCAGGGCGGCGGCCTCGTCCGGGCCGACCGGTGAGAGCGCGGAGGCGGTGTCGGCGTAGAGCTCCACGAGGGTGCCGCCGGTCCCGACGGTGGTGACCGCGCCGAACACCGGGTCGGCGACGAATCCGAGCAGCGCCTCGGTGCTGTCCGCGCCCACATGTTGCTGGACTTCGAAGCCCTCGATGACGGCCTCGGGGCGGGCGGCGCCCACCCGGGCGGTGATGTCCTCGACGGCCTGTCTGAGCGCCGCGCCGTCGCTCACTCCGAGGACCACTCCCCCGATGTCCGAGCGATGCGGGATGTCCGGCGAGGAGACCTTCACCACAAGCGGATAGCCGTGCTCGTCCGCCCACCCCACGGCCGCGTCGGCGTCCGGGACGACCGCGGACGCCACGAGGGGCAGGCCGTACAGCGCGAGCAGCCGTCGCGTGAGGCCCGCCGGCAGGGCGCCCTGGTGCTCCACGACCTCTTCCTTCAGGGCCGCGAGGGCCTCGGGGTCCGGATGCCACCGCCCTGCGGGCCACACCCCGTCCGACACCGGCCGCCGGTTGCGGGCCAGCGCCTGGAGCGCGACCAGGGCGTTCCCTATCCCCCGCAGCACGGGTACGGCCGGACCGGCCTGTTCCTCGCACCGCGGCTGCACGCTGAGCGAGGAGCTGGACGCCACGACGACCGGCTTGCCCGGCGCGCTCTCGGCGACCGCCCTCGCGGCGCGGAACTCGTCGGCCTCGTAGTCGGTCTCCTCGTCGGTCATCGTCGCCTGCGCGTCGAGGACGACCAGCACCGAGTCCACGGCCTCATCGGCGGCGATCAGCTCGACCGACCGCTGGAAGCCACCGTCCGGGTACTCCACGCTCGCGCCGGCGTCGAAGGGGTTGTGGCCCGGCGCTCCCGGCATCGCGGACTCCAGGCCGCGCGCCGTCTCCGCGCCGAACTGCGGGACCTTCAGGCCCCGGTCCGTCGCGAGGTCGGCGGTCAGCGCGGCCTGACCGCCCGAGATGGTGATCACGCCGATCCTGGTGCCCGCTGCCGGGGGAAGCCCCGGTACGGACAGGCACTGGAGCACTGCCGCCATCTCGTCGTAGTCCGTCACCACCGGCAGATCCAGCTGCTCGAACAGCGCCCGGTAGGCCGCGTCGCTGCCGATCAGCGCGCCGGTGTGGGCCGTCGTCGCGAGGGAGCCGACGCTGCTGCGGCCCACCTTGAGGACCACCACGGGCTTGCCCGCGGCCCGCATCGCGGCGACGCCCTCGACGAAGGAGGGGACGTCCTTGATGGACTCCAGGAGCACACCGGCGGCGGTCGTGGCCGGATCGCGCGCGAGCCAGGAGAGATAGGCCGCAGTGGTCGCGCCGTACTCCCCTCCGGTCGAGATGATCTTCGAGTAGCGGACCGGGCCGGTCGAGTGGGCGATGAAGATGGCGGCGGAGCCCGACTGCGCGATCAGTGCCACGTTGCCCGCGGGCAACCGCGTGATGCCGTTGTCGCTGATCCACAGGGGCACGCGGTCGGTGAGATTGATGACGCCCATGCAGTTCGGGCCGTGGACCGCCATGTCGCTCGCCGCGGCGAACCGTACGACCTCCCCGGCAGTGACGGCGTCGAGTCCCGAGGTCGGCACCAGTGCGGAGCGGCATCCGGCCTTTTCGAGTCCGCGCAGGGCGTCCAGCACGGCCGGGGCCGGCAGTGACACGACAGCGGCGTCGATGCCACCGGGGAGGGAGCCGACGTCCGGGAGGGCCTCCAGCCCCTCGACCGTGCGCGCCACGGGATGGACGACGTGCAGGTCTCCGTCGTAGCCGGCCTGCCGCAGGTTGCGCAGGACGTCGTTGCCGCTGGCCCGCTTCTTGGCCGAGGCGCCCAGGACGACGACGGACCGGGGGCGCAGCAGGGCCGTCAGGCCGCTGGGGCGTGGAGGGGACTCAGGCATCGGGCGACTCCTGGCGACAGGGGGTTCGGCAGCGGTCGACGCCGCTGAACGACGATCGGACCTCGCGTGAAGTGGGTGCTTGATCCCGGACGGCTCGGCGTTGATCGCCGGTGGGGGCCGGGGGTAGGGCTCCGTGCAGGGGCGGGGTGTGCCGCTGGACGGAGAGGGCGCTGACGGGGTCTGAGCCCGTTCGAACGACTGGGACGCGGGGGCTTCCGAGGAGGGAGCCCCCGTTGTGTTTTCAGGAATGTATATCCAGGGATATTCTTCGGCAAGAGGGTCGACGACACCGGCCCCAGGCGTTACCTGTCATTTACGCGCCCAGTATTTTCGAGGCGTCCCACCCGGCGAGAGTCACACGGGCCGCCGACCTGCCGCCGAAAGCGAGAAGCTGTGCCCCGCTACGTAGACCACGACCAACGCCGAGCGGACATCATCGAGGCGGCCAAGCACATCCTCGCCAACGGCGGGCCCGCCGAACTCACCATCCGCTCCGTCGCCAAACGGCTCGGCGGCTCCATCACCCTGGTCACGCACTTCTATCCGACCCGCCCGGAACTGATGCGGGCCGTGGTCGCCGCGATGAGCGAGAGCTACTACGCGGAGCTCGCCGACCTGGAAACGGGCGCCGACGCGCCCAGCCGACTGCGCATCCTCCTGGAGTGGATGCTGCCGCTGACCGATCAGGAGTGGGTGAACGAGAGCGGGAGGGTCCAACTGCTCAGCCAGCGCGGCAAGGACACGACGTTCGAGGAGTTCGCGGACGCCATGGACGCGCGGATGCGGGAGCTGCTGCGACAGCACCTGGAGCCGCTGGTCCCCGAGGGCCGGGTGGAGACCTACGTCGATCTGCTGCGGGTGACCGTCAACGGCATCGTGCTGGCGGCCGTCGAGCACCACGAGGACTGGCCGGCCAAGCGCCAACTCGCCGTGCTCGACGAGGCTCTGACCGCCTTCGGGCTGCGGTAGGCCACCCCGGACGGTGTGCCGTCCGCCGGATTGAATCGCTTCAATCCATTGACGCACGTCAGGAAATATGGCTAGGTTCGCCCCGTCCTCGACGTAAATGTCCTCAGCGTTCAGCCGAGGACGGCTCGTGGGCGCCTTCGCCGCCGGTCATGGTCGCCCTCGCGGCTCCCTCACCACGACGGCCCATGTCGTTTCGCCGTGCCGCTGTTCTCCTCTGACATTCAGACAGGTGCCGCCATGCCCGACGTCTGCGACGTGCCGATCGGCTCCGCCGAACCGGACCGTGTCTCCGTCCTCCTCGACCAACTCGCTCTCGACGAGAAGATCTCCCTGCTGCACGGCGGCGACGCCGAGGGTGAATACCTGGGTGAGGCCGGCCATGTGCCAGGAGTACTGAGACTCGGCGTCCCCGCCCTGCGGCTCGCCGACGGGCCGGTGGGCCCCGGCTCACCGTCCCCGCGACGCCATGCCCGCACCCATCGCGCTCGCCGCGACCTTCGCGCCCGAGTTCGCCGGGGCCTGCGGCGGTGTCATCGGCCATGAGGCCCGGGCGCTGGGCCAGGACGTGCTGCTGTCGCCCATGGTCAACCAGATCCGCACCCCCTGCGGCGGCCGGAACTTCGAGTGGTGCTCCACGTGGGACCACGCCACCTGCCGAGCCGGTCCGCCGACACCCATCGCTGAGTGCTCGGCGGCGGGGAACGGGAGGTGACGGTCGGCTCCTCGTAGCGGGACCCACGACTGCACGGGACCGTGCTCGTCGCGCAGGAGGAGTGACCGTTCCAGAGCCGTGCCCGTACCGCCCCGCCCTTCGCCCCGTCAGCCCAGCCACAGTGAGGACCTTTCGATGGCCACCCAGCAGGAACCCGCTCCGCCCCCCGCTTGGACGCCCCCGAAGTACCTGCCACCGGTCGAACCGCTCCGCCGCCCGGACGGCAGCTCGCACTGCTCCGGAATCAGCTACGCGACGTCCATGGGATACCGGCCCCTCCAGATGGAGTTGCGGACTCCCGCGGACGCCGTCCGGCCGCCGTGCGTCGTGTGGATCCACGGAGGCGCCTGGTTTCCCGGCGACCGGCGCAGCCTGCCGGAAACCGTGGAAGGCGACGGTATCTTCGACGCCCCGCTGAACGCCGGCCTCGCTGTCGCCTCGATCGACTCCCGGCTGTCCGCCGAAGCATCCTTCCCGGCACAACTGCATGACGTCCAAGCTGACGACTCACCTCACGAGCGAGGATTGACGCGATGAACAGGCCTGGCATTGAGGCACCCCCCACGACGGACACCACAACGACAGTCACCAGGCTGCGCACCGCGGACGACTCGGGTCTCGTGGCCACCCCGTTCCCCGAACCCCGTCTGTCGTGGTCGCTGTCGACGGAGCGACCGGACGTCGTCCAGCACGCTCACGAGGTCCAGGTGTCGACAGACCTCTCCTTCAGCAACCCGGAATCAAGTGGTGAGGTCGAGTCAGACCTGGTGACCGATCACCCGTGGCCGGCCGAACCCCTGCGCAGCCGCGAGGTCCGTCACTGGCGCGTCCGGGCCCGCACCAACCTCGGGTGGACGGCGTGGAGCGAACCGGCCCGGGTGGAGGCCGCACTGCTCGAGGAAGGGGACTGGAGGGGCCGCCCCGTCCATCTCCCCAGTGACCGGGGCCGCACCCTCCCCGGCCCGGTGCCGCTTCTCCGCCGGGAGTTCGACCTCCCGGCAGAGCCGGTATCGGCCCGCCTGTACGTCACCTCACTCGGCGTCCACCACACCGCCGTCAACGGCCAGCCCGTCTCCGACGACCTGCTGGAACCAGGCTGGACCAGCTACCCCGACCGGCTGCTCTACGCCACCTACGACGTCACCGCCCTGCTCCACCCGGGAATGAACGCCCTGTCCGCCGCGGTCGGCGACGGCTGGTACCGCGGCCATCTCACCTGGTACAAGACCCGCAACGTTTACGGCGACACCACGGCTCTGCTCGCCCAGCTCGAAGTCACCCTGGCCGACGGCACCACCGTCACCATCGCCACGGACGGCCAGTGGCGCGGCGGTTACGGCGGCCTGCTGGCGACAGACCTGTACGACGGCTGCCGACGAGATCTTCGCAAGGAGCCCCACGGCTGGCGACTGCCCGGATTCGACGACCATGGCTGGGAGCAGGCAGCCCTCCTCCCCCTGCCCGCCAAGCTGGCCCAACGGGCCCACCCTCCCGTCCGGGTCGTACAGCGCATCCAGCCCGGGCAGCGCACCCTGTCCGACGGCACGATCGCCGTCGACGTCGGCGAGAACATCACCGGCTGGCTCCGCCTCCGCGCCAGTGGTCCGCCGGGAGGCACCGTCACCGTCCGGCACGCCGAGGTCCTCGACGGCGAGGGCCGCCTGCTGACCAGCATCCTGCGCGACGCGCGCGCCACCGACCAGTACATCCTGGCCGGCGGAACCGCCGAACTGGAGCCGGAGTTCACCTTCCACGGCTTCCGGTACGCCGAGATCGACGCCTCCCCAGGAGTCACGATCCAGGCCGTCGAAGTCGTCGTCGTCTCCAGCGACCTGCGCCGCATCGGCGAGTTCCACTGCTCCGACGACCGAGTCAACACGCTGTACGCCAACATCGTCCGCTCCCAGCGCGGCAACTTCCTCGCCGTCCCCACCGACTGCCCGCAACGCGACGAACGCCTCGGCTGGACCGGCGACATCATGGCCTTCGCACCCACCGCGTGCGCCACGTTCGACAGCGGCTCCTTCCTCGACAGCTGGCTCACCGACCTCGCCATCGAACAACGCCCCGACGGCGCCGTACCACTCGTGATCCCCGATGTACCGCTCGGCGAAGTACTGGAGAGCGAGCTGCCGTTCGCCGGCACCGCCGCGGGCTGGGGCGACGCCGCCACCGTCGTACCGACCGCCCTGTACGACGCCTACGGCGGGCGCAGCCTGCTCGGCCGTCACTACCCGGCGATGCGCGCCTGGGTCGAGTTCACCGCCGGCCGACTGGACGAGGACGGAACCTGGACCGGCAACGCCCAACTCGGTGACTGGCTCGATCCGGCCGCTCCTCCGGAGGACCCGACCCGCGCCACCACCGACCCTGCCTTCGTCGCCACCGCGTTCGTCGCCCACAGCGCCCGACTGCTCTCCGACGCCGCCCGCGAACTGGGCCACACCGACGACGCCGACCGGTACACGGCCCTGCACCGCCGTACCGCCGACGCCGCCTGGCGCAAGTGGGGCGACCACGCCTGCACCACCCAGACCGGCTGCGCACTCGCCCTTCAGTTCGGTATCGCGCCCCCCGCCGAGCGCGCGGCGGTGGGCGACGCCCTCGCCGCGCTGGTACGCGCCCGGGCGGGACGCATCGCCACGGGCTTCCTCGGCACTCCCTTCGTACTGCCCGCCCTCACCGCCACCGGCCACACCACCGAGGCCTACCAGCTCCTGCTCAACACCGAGTGCCCAGGCTGGCTCTACCAGGTCGAACGCGGTGCCACCACCATGTGGGAACGGTGGGACGCCATCCGCCCCGACGGCACCATCGACGTGGAGAACTGGGGCGTGCTGCTGTCGTTCAACCACTACGCCTACGGCGCCGTGGCCGCCTGGCTCTACCAGTCCGTCGCCGGACTACGACCCACCAGCCCCGGCTACCGGACGATCGAGATCGCACCCCGCCCGGGCGGCACGCTCACCTCCGCCGCGGCCTCGATCACCACCCCGTACGGAACGGCGTCCGTCTCCTGGTCGCTCAGTGACAGCACTCTCGTAGTGAACGCCGTACTACCCCCCGGCACGACCGGACGGTTCCTCCCGCCCGAAAACTGGCACTCCACACAGGCGACCAGCCTGCTCGCATCCGGAAGCCACCACCTGGTCCTCTGCACTGCTTGACCATCGGCAACAGCGTGGCGACGCCGACGGGGCCGGTCGCGTTCGTAGCGGCGGATGATCTGGCCGGTGGGCCGGTCCAGGTAGGCCAGGCGGTTCAGCCGGTGGCGGACCAGGATCCGGTGCACGGTGGAGGCGGGCAGGCCCAGGACGGGTCCGATGCGGGCGGGGCCGAGTTTGCGGTCCTGGCGCAGGCGGCAGACTTGGGCCTCCACGGTCGCCGGAGTGCGGTGCGGTGTGGTCCGGGGCCTGCTGGAGCGGTCGGCAAGGCCCGGCCTCGCCCTCGGATCGCCAGCGTCGGATCCATTTGTGGGCTGTGGGGCGGGAGATGCCCATCTCGGCGGCGACGTGCGCGACGGGGCGGCCCGAGCGGACACGTTCGACGAGCAGTCGCCTGCCGTGAACGGTCAGCCGGGCATTACGGTGGGAATGAAGGCCTCCGTGCGGTGAAGATTCGACACCTCCACCTCACACGGAGGCCTTCGCCATGATCAAGCCGGCCCAGCGTTAACAACGCTCGTGATCAATACACCTAGAGGCGGGCGTCGGTGACGGCCAGGGCCTGCCCTTTGTCTTGTCGCCGGCCACCTGGGGTGCCATGGCCCTGATCGCTGGCCTTCCCCTTGCTGCGGCTGCGGTCGCGTGTCTGTACCGGCCGCGTTCCGGTCCTTCTGCGGCGGGCTTCGGCAGCGTCTTCCCCCTGGCGAGCGTGTGCGCCCGCCAGGCTCCCTGTGAGGCGCTGACCAGGTCAGATCCCAATATCCGACAGTGGCGTCCATGTCGTCGTGTGGAGCAGCCAATGCCCGACACGCGCGCAGAAGTGTGACGGGACGTCAGTGATGCCCCCTTATGGCCCAGCCTTGTAGCCAAGTCCCTTCTACTCTCGTTTTGTGACGACTCGTCACACGACCGGTCCCGGACTATTGAACGCCCGATCGGCCCCCTTCTGGTGTCCCCTCATTGCGGGCCGGAAGGAAGCGGGCGGGGTGGTGAGGCGGGCGGTGGGGCGAGAGCGGGGGCCTGTACGGCCGCGTCGACACGGGCGGCCGCGGCGCGCAGCCCCACTGCCTGGCTCAGTGCCCTGGCCGACTCGGCGACGGGGACCAGCACCCTTCCGCGTACGCCCACACGCCGGGGATGGGTAGGGACTTCGTGCGGAGCCCATCGCACCCCGCGCGGCCGTCACCCTATCCGGCGGCGGCAAGTGAAGGCGGAGCACTCACGAGCCGCTCCGGGGGCTGTCCCTGCGGATTCGGTACAAGCCGTGCAGGCTGAGTACGACCATCCCGCCCGCGATCGTTGGCCACCATCGCGAGGCCCCGTGCCTGGACAGCTCTATGCCCTTCACCAACAAAGCTGCCGAAACCAGGACGGCCAGCCACCCCATCGCGATGTCGACCACACCGCCCCGTCCGAACGGATCCTTCACCTTCGGCTCCTTTTCTCCAGCTCGCATCGCCGAGGTCTCAGCCCGTGCCCTCGGCACCATCGCGACCCAGGGCGGCGCGCTGGTAGATGTCGGGGATGCCGTCGGCGTCCTCGTCCCGGTTCTCGGCCTCCCACAGGCGGCGGTAGACGGCGTTGCGGCGTTTGATCAGCAGGGCCGCGACGACGGCGGCGATCAGGGAGCCGAGCAGCACGGCCGCCTTGACGTGCTCGACGTCGGCCGGATCGGTGAAGGCCAGTTCGCCGATGAGCAGGGCCACGGTGAAGCCGATGCCCGCCAGTACCGCGAGGGCGAACACGTCCGCCCAGGCCAGGTCGGGGTTGAGGCGGGCCCGGGTGAAGCGGGCGGCGAGGTAGGTGCCGGCGAAGATGCCCACCGTCTTCCCCAGCACCAGGCCGAGGACCACCCCCAGTGGCTCCGGTTGCGTGGACACCGCGCCCAGGGCGGTGCCCGACACGCTCACCCCGGCGGCGAACAGCGCGAACAGCGGCACCGCCACCCCGGCCGAGACGGGCCGCAGCAGGTGTTCGGTCCGCTCCCCGGGGGAGGCGTTCTCGTCCTCGTCGCGGACCGTGCGCAGGATCAGGCCCATGGCCACACCGGCCACGGTGGCGTGCACACCGCCGTTGTACATCAGCGCCCAGATCACCAGGCCCAGCGGCACGTACCACCACCAGCCGCGCACCCGGAAGCGCTGGAGCAGATAGAACACGACCAGTCCGGCCACGGCCCCGGCGAGTGCGGCCGGGTTCAGGTCGCTGGTGAAGAAGACCGCGATGACCAGGATCGCGCCGAGGTCGTCGACCACGGCCAGGGTCAGCAGGAAGGCCCGCAGAGCGGACGGCAGGTGGGTGGAGAGGACCGCGAGGACGGCGAGCGCGAAGGCGATGTCGGTGGCCATGGGCACCGCCCAGCCCTGTGCGCTGCCGCCGCCGAGTCCGACGGTGGCCAGGTAGACGCCGGCGGGGACGGCCATGCCGCACAGGGCGGCGACCACCGGGAGGGCGGCCGTGGCCGGGGTCCGTAGCTCGCCGACCACCAGCTCACGCTTCAGCTCGATCCCGGCGACCAGGAAGAACACGGTCAGCAGCCCGTCCGCCGTCCAGTGCCCCACGGACAGGTCCAGGCCGAGCGCCGCTATCCCGAAGTGTGCGTCGCGCAGGTCCTCGTACGACCCGCTCCACGGGGTGTTCGCCCAGACCAGCGCCACCACGGCCGCCGCCAGCAGCACCAGCCCGCCGACCGTCTCCGTACGCAGGGCACGGGCCACCCGCATCTGCTCCGGCCAGGGCAGCAGGCCGAGGAAGACGGAACGCTCACGTCGTGGGGCACGCATCTGGGAAGACCTCCACAGCATCGAGTTCTGGGCATACGTGCCCCTTCGACGCCGACCAGACTTCCCGGCACACCCTGCGCCTTTGACGCGTTCTTTACACACTAACCGCCACGGCGCGGGGCATGCGGCCCGAGCGTGTCCGATGCGGGCGGGTCGCTGCGATCACCGTCACGTTTGGGTGCCTGCCGGAGCGGATCAGAGGGGTTTCGTCGGCCAGTCGAGCAGTCGGGCGCCGATCACCGCGGTCTGGAGGGTGTAGCGGTGGACCGGGTCGGACGGGTCGGCGCCGGTCAGTTTGTGGATGCGTTCGAGGCGGTACGTGAAGGCGCGCACGCTCAGCGACAGTCGCCGGGCGGCCTCGGCGGAGACGCAGCCGGAGTCGAAGTAGGCGGTGAGGGTGTCGAGGAGCGGCTGGGCGCCGCCGCGGGCCTGGCGCAGGGGGCCGAGGGCGTTCTCCACCAGGTCTGCCATGGCCTGCCGGTCGCGGGTGAGGACGGGATAGACGAGGAGATCGGCGGAGCGGAGCACGGGATCGTCGAGTTCGAGGCGTTCGGCAAGATCGAGGGCGTTGAGGGCCTCCTCGTACGACTGGACGACGCCCGCCGGTCCGGTGTGCGGGCGGCCGAGCGCCACCTGTCCGCCGCCGGTCGCGGCGAACGCCTGCTTGGCGAAGTACGCGAGGACGTCGTCCTGGTCGCCCGGGGCTACGCAGACGAGTCGGCCGTCCTTGGTGGTGAGCAGGATGCTGCGGTCGCCGAACCGGCCTCTCAGAGCGCGCTCCACCTCCCGGAGCACCGGGTCGCCCTCCTCGTAGGCGGCCGGGCCGCGGGCCACGGCGACCGCGTGCTCGTACGAGAGCCGCAGCCCGTAGCGTTCCGCGCGCTGGGCCAGTCGGCCCAGGTCGCTTCGGCCGTACAGCAGATCGTCGATGAACTCCCGACGAGCGGCCTCCTCCTGGCGCACGGCGTGGCGCTGGGCCCGTTCGTAGCCCTCGGCGAAGGCGTCAAGAGCCTGCGCGGCGACGGACAGCACGTCGTCCACGATCGGTTCGCCGCCGGTGGGCCAGTGCGCCCGGGTGGCTTTCATGTGGGCGCCGACCAGGGCACGCAGCCCGATCCCGGCCTCGGCCGCCTGTTCACCCAGGGCACGGCGCGAGGCCAGTTCGTCCCGGGAGAGCCTGCGGCCCGTGGCCGAGGCATCGGCGAGGATATCGGCGTAGCCCTCCAGATACGCCTCGTGTCCCGCTGCCCCGCGCCCCTCGGACACGTCCCGTCCCGCCATACAGGTCCCCCAGATCGAATGCGCCCTTGTCGTCTTCTTGACGCACGGTCGCAGGAGCGTACTCCCGCCCGTGCCGGAGCGCTGCCTGCCCCCGGCAAGGAGATACCGGTTCGGGCAGGGGGATGCCGAGGCGGGCAGTCCGTCGAAGGGCGGTCGGCCGACGCGGCGCCTGAGCGGCCCCCAGGTGTGCCGGGGAGTCTGGTCGGCGGTCATGTCGGCCTGCCCCGGAGGCTCTGATGCACCTCTTCCGTTTCCGCCGTCGTCAGTCCGGTCCCGAGCCGCATCGGGGACATGAAGCGGTGCGGCTGCGCGGTCACCTCGACTCCCGCAGTGCCCCTGCCACGGGAAGCGCCTCTGCGGCCTGATCGGCGAGGGCCCGGAGGTCTTGGAGGTGGGCATGACGGAGGTGAGCCACCTCAGCCCTGAAGGGTGCGCGGCGCTCTGCACGGCTCTGCGGGCCGCCCGTAAGCACGGCACACGACTCACCATCACCCACCCCGACGATCAGGCACGGTCGGCCATGCGGAAGATCGGCCTGACACGGGCCCTCACTCGTTCTCTTCCCGACGGAGATCCCACCGCACTCTGACGCTCGTCCCGGGCAGCGCACGATGCCGGAACCCGGCAACGAACGGACGCCCGTGGCTGCGCGCCAAGAACCTGTCAACGCCGAGTAAAGGACCTGTACGGTGCCCCCGGTGTGCCGGGAAGTCTGGTCGGCGGTCTTGGGAGAGCTCTCTTCGCCGATCGGGGGTCCTGTTCATGGTGCTCGTCGTGGTCTTCGGGCTGCTGGAACGACTCGTCGGAGGAGGTTCGTGAAGGGCCGGAAGGCCGGGAAGAGCCGGATGGCCGTCGCCGTGGACCGTCGGGGATGTGTATCGGTACGCATTCGTCCTGACGGGCAGGGAGGGCCCGTATGACGGTGTCGGTGTTCCCGCACTCCGCACGGCGCGCTCCCCTGTCGGGCCACATGATCGTGTGCGGTGACGACGCGCTCGCCGAGCGGCTGGCCGGCGAACTCACCACGGTGTACCGGGAACGGGTCATCCTCGTCGTACCGCCGACGCCCCGGTCCGGCACCGTCGCGCGAGCGCGCGCCTCCGCTCTGTTGGGCCGGGTGCAGTCCGTGATCGGGCGGACGGACACCGGTCCGGACGCGCCGCGCGTGATCGAGGCGCCCGATCCGGACGAGACCGTGCTGGCCGAAGCCGGCGTGCGCGAGGCCGCCGCACTGGCTCTGGTCCATGGGGACGACGAGAGCAACATCCGCGCCGCGCTCGCCGCCCGCCGGCTCAACCCCCGGCTGCGCCTGGTCATCCGTCTCTACAACCGCAAGCTCGGACAGCACCTGGAGGAACTCCTCGACCAGGCAGCCGCCCTGGCCGTGCCCGGCCTCGACCCGGCAGCCCTGGACACCTCCACCACCGTCCTGTCGGACGCGGACACCGCGGCTCCCGCGCTCGCGGCCACCGCCATCGCCGGCACGAGCAAGGTCGTCCAGGCCGACGGGCTGCTGCTGCGTGCGGTGGAACGCACACCACCGGCCGCCGGCGAAGTGGCCGACCCCGGCCTGTGCACGCTCGCCCTGCTGTCGTCGACCAGTGACGACCCGGCCGGTGCGGAGGGTTCGGACGCCAGCGGCCGGGAGGGGCCGGTACTGCTGCCGGACGACGAGACGGTGGCCGCCGCCACCGGACGCGGCACGGTCGTCCTGGAGACCGTCACCCACACCGGCTCCGCTCCCCCACCGGGCCGCCTCGCCGGACGAGGTGTACCGCTCGCCACCCTGTTCCCGGCCCGGCTGCGCTGGTCACTGGCCGGACTGGTGACCTGTGTGCTGGCTCTCGCCGTCGCCACCGCCCTGACCAGCGGCGGTCACCCGCTCCACGCCGCCTACCTCACGCTGCTCGACCTCTTCGCCATCAACGACCCCGCCCTCGACGAGGCCACGAGCCGTCAGGTGCTCCAACTCCTCGCCGGCCTGGCCGGGCTGCTGTTCCTGCCCGTGCTGTTCGCCGCCGCCCTGGAGGCGTTCGGCACCTTCCGCACCGCCTCCGCCCTGCGCCGCCCGCCCCGCTCCCTGTCCGGCCACGTCGTCCTGCTCGGCCTCGGCAAGATCGGCACCCGCGTCCTGTCCCGGCTGCACGAACTCGGCATCCCCGTGGTGTGCGTCGAGGAGGACCCCGAGGCACGCGGCATCCCGCTCGCCCGCCGTCTGCGCGTACCCACCGTCCTCGGCGACGTCACCCAGGAAGGCGTCCTGGAAGCTGCCAGGGTCGACCGGGCCCACGCCCTGCTCGCCCTCACCAGCAACGACACCACCAACCTCGAAGCCGCCCTGTACGCCCGCTCCCTCGCGGCCCATCTGCGCGTGGCCCTGCGCCTGTACGACGACGACTTCGCCACCGCCGTCCACCGCACCCTGCGCGCCGCCCACCCCCACGCCCTCACCCGCAGCCGCAGCGTCTCCACCCTCGCCGCACCCGCCTTCGCGGGAGCCATGATGGGCCGCCAGATCCTTGGCGCCATCCCCGTGGAACGCCGTGTCCTGCTCTTCGCGGCCCTGGACGTCGCCGGGCACCCTCAGCTGGCGGGCCGCACCGTCGCCGAGTCCTTCCGCCCCGGCGCCTGGCGCGTCCTCGCCCTGGACACCGCCGCCCCCGACGACCGCCTCCCCGACCTCGCCAGCACCCCGGCCCACGACGACACCGAACGACCCACCGGCCTTGTGTGGGAGCCGCACCCCGGGTACGTCCTGCGCGCCCAGGACCGGGTAGTCCTCGCCACCACCCGCCAGGGCCTCGCCGAACTCCTCGGGCGGCAACCGCAGGTCCGATCACGTGCCCCCGGCCCGTGACGTGGACATCGACCAGCACCCCGGCGACCGCCTGTCTCGGAGGCACCCCCGTGAACATCCCCGGCCTCACTGCGTACACCCGGACGCGGCGCGCCGCGCGCAGAGACAGCAGACGGCAGCGTCAAGAGACCCGTGAACAACGGCTCGCCTGCTGGCCCAGGAACCGGCACCACCGGCCGCGCCGCCGAACTGGCGGGCCGGCTGGGGAGGGCGGGTCCCGCCGTCCTGTGGTGTTCACAGTTCCTGTGGTTCGTGCTGCGCCCCGACGTTGCGGGAAGGGCCGGCAACACTCCGGGGGACTGGGTCTTCCTGTGCTGGGCGACCGTTTTCGCCACGTGTGGCGTGCCGCCTGGGGATGTGGCGAGTCTCCACGGGCCACAGTGATGTGTGGATACGACGGTTCTGGGTCGTCAGGTTCCTTCCGTGGCAGCAGATCAGCCGGGTGGACATGCGGCGCGGCGGCCTGCTGGAGCTCTTCGACGGCCGCAGTCAACCCGTGGCCGGGCTGTATGGCCCTGCCCGGCTCTCGGCCGTCCCGACACCGGACAGGAGGCGGCCGACATCCGGACGGTCATGGCCCGCCACCCCCGTCTGCGGCCGGTCACGGATCCGGGCCGACGGCTCAGAGGGACACCGTTCGTCGTGTGGTCACCCTTGGCCCTGGGTGTCGTCGCCTTGGCGGGTCTGCTCCCCTGACGTCGGCCGGGGCCCCGGCCGGCAGGGTTCCGGGCCTTCGGCAGGGTTCCTGGGCGTCAGCGCGAAGCCCGGTTGTCCTTGACGGCGGACACGACGAACAGAACGGCCGCGAGGCCGTAGAACCCGATCCCTGCAAGCATGGCGGCCATGACCACGTCGTACGAGGCGTTCGCTATGCGGGGCACCCCGTTGGCCACCATGCCGCCGTACAAGCACAGAAGCGCGTAGGCACGGGGCCGCAGGCCGCCGGTGTGCCGACGTCGCATCCACGGCGGGACCCAGCCACGCAGGACCGCGATCGCCGGGGGCAGCATCAGGGCACTGGCGACGGCCAGAGCGATCCAGTGGTAGAGCGGACTGCCGTGCATGTCGGCCCCTCCTTTCACCGGAGCCGGTCGATCAGCCGAACCGCTCCGGCGACCGCGAGACAGGTGGTGCCGGCCAGCAGTACGGGAAGACCGGGCCCGGGCAGCACCCACATCACCGCGCCGCACAGTGCGAGCACCGCACCGGCGGCCGCGAGCGAACGCGTGACCGTGCGCCTAGTGAGAGGGCGGGCCATCAGGTGACTCCAGGGAAGAGGAAGGGGACGCTTACCGCGCCGGAAACTATCGCATATGCCAAGGGAATATCAGTTGCCCTCCGTGTCGCCCACGGGGTGGGCGGCGTGCCGGGCGTTCGGGTTGGCGAGCAGGTTCCGGGGGTCCGCGGCCCGAGCGATGGCGGACTCGACGGCGGCGATCCGGTCGGCGAGCAGGCCGAGTGCGGCGACCGCGCGCGTGAGCTGATCGTCGTCCGGGCCGCCGAGGGCTTGGGTACGGACGTACGCCGTCTTCACCTCCGTCCAGCGGGCGACCTGTTCCGGGGTGAGCGTGCCCCGCAGTTCGGCCAGCTTGAGGAGGTTCGACTCGGCTCCGGTGGTGAGGGTCTGGGCCTCGGCCGCGTAGTGGTCGTCGATCAGGGCGGCCAGTTCGGTGTCGTTCATGACCGGCTGGACGCGCTGGGCGATCTTGTTCATGTTGCGGTAGGAGCCCTGGAGCCGGAAGGGCGGCTCGGTGCGGGTGGTGTCCGACTGGGCAGCGGAGGCGATGTACGCGGCGTTCACCGCCAGGACCGTCTCCCGGATCGTGAGCAGGTGGCTCAGGACCGCGAGGATCCGCTCCAGCTCGGCGGGGGCGTACGGGTGGGTGAGCCGGTCGGCGCGGGCCGTGGGGTCGTGCCCGGCGAGCCGGATCAGCAGGTCGAGGTCGGCGCGGTCGCGGCCCGCGAGCGGGGCGAGTACGGGGTGGGAGGTGAGGGCGTTCTCGATGAAGCTGAGCGCGAAGGCGTCCTCCTTGCCGGTGAGGACGTCACCGAGGTTCCACACGTCGGCCCGGTTGGCGAGCATGTCGGGGACGCGGAAGCGGCTGCCGGACTCGGTGTAGGGGTTGCCCGCCATGCAGACGGCGAATCGCTTGCCGCGCAGGTCGTACGTGCGCGGCTCGCCGTCCCGTACGCCCTCGACGCGGCGGGTGGCGTCGCACAGCGGGATGAACCTCTGCAGCAGTTCGGGCGAGGTGTGCTGGATGTCGTCCAGGTACAGGAGGGTGTTGTTGCCCGCCTCCAGCGCGAAGTTGATCTTCTCGATCTCCCGGCGTGCGGTGGCATTGGGGGCCTCGGCGGGATCGAGCGAGGTCACCGTGTGGCCGAGGGCGGGGCCGCTGATCTTCACCAGCATCAAGCCGAGCCGGTCGGCGACGTACTCCATGAGGGTCGTCTTGCCGTAGCCGGGCGGGGAGACGAGCAGCAGCAGGCCGCCGGTGCCGGTGCGCCTGGACTCGCCCGTGGTGCCGAGCTGCTTGGCGAGGCTGTCCCCGATGAGCGGGAGGTACACCTCGTCGACGAGCCGGTTGCGGACGAATCCGGACATGATCCTCGGGCGGTGCTCATCGAGGCGCAGCCGGGCGCGTTCGGTGGTCGTCAGGGTGGTGCGGCGACGTTGGTAGGCGCGGTGGGCGGGAACCTCGTGGGTCCGGAACGCGTGGGTGCGGGCGAGAAGTTCGTCGACGCGGACCGTGAGGGTGCCGCCGGTGACGCGGGGGTGGGTGCCGAGCAGTCCCTCGACCGTCTCGGTCAGGCGCGCGTCGCACGTGTAGCGGGTCAGTTCCGGGCACAGCTCGGCGGCCACCGCCTCCGCCAGGTCACCGGGCGCGAGGTCCGCGCCGGTGGAGGCGGCGTAGGCGGACAGCCACGCCTCGACCAGCTGCCGGCGTGCCCGCAGGTCGCCGAGGGCGGTGAGGTCCTCGTCGTACGCCGAAGTCCCCACCGTGCGGCGGAACTTTTCGAGCAGGGTGCGGGCACCTGCGGCGATGACGAAGCCGTCGGCGCCGCCGGTGAGTTCCTCGAAGAGGTAGGCCGCGGCGGCGTCCGCGGTGGGTCCGCCGATCGCTCGCGCCAGCTCGCCCCGCAGGTCGGCGATGGCGGGGGCGAGCCCGAACGTCTCGCGGGCGCGGGCGAGTGACATGGCCCGGCGGGTCCACACCTCGCGCTCCTCGGCCGTCGTGGCGTGCGCCCAGAACAGCTGGGCGCACGCGCGGGCTGCCGGCTCGTGGCGGAGCGGACCCGCGTTCTCGTGCAGGCGGAGCAGCGCGGTCAGGATCAGGACCGTGTCGTGGTCGTGGACTCCGCGCTCGTATCCCTCGTCGTACGCCTCCTGCGCGGCCCGGCGTACGAGGGCGGGCAGGTCCGTGGTTTCGGCGAGGGCCGTCGCGCCGTGCTCGTCGAGCAGCCGGGCGGCGAGGTGTTCGGCGCGGTAGACGTCCGGGGACTCCGACGACAGCGGGCGCTCCCAGTACGGGCGGGTCGCGGCGAAGTCGGGGTCGGTGACCGGGGAGCGGTAGTCGGTGGCGGTGATCGCGAAGGCCAGGCCGTCGCCGTGCGGGACGAGGGCGAGGTCGAGGGGCTGGGTGTTCACCGCGAAACGGTGGCTGCCCAGGCGGATCGTGCGACCGTCGTCGCCGTAGAGGTCGGTGCGGTCGCGCAGGGCGCGCAGGGCCTCCTGGCGAGCGGCCTTCAGGTGGCCGTCCAGCTCGCCCGCCCGTACCTGGTCGCCGAGTTGCCGCAGGTCATCGGCGCTGCGGCGGACCTTGGCGGGCATCGGGTCGGAGGCGAAGTACGTGGTGACCGCGTCCGCGTCGGGGAGGGAGGCGGCGCGGCGGGTGACCGTGCGCAGGACCCGGGCCGCCGAATCGGCGAGGCGCTCGGCGCGGCGGGCGCGGGCGTCGGCGAGGTTCTGCTTGCGGAAGGAGAACGTCTCGTGGATCTCGTCGCGCTTGTCGGCCAGCTCCCCGAGGAAGTCGTCGAACTCGGCGGACTCCGAGAACCGCGCCTCCAGGTTCTCCAGCTGTGCCAGCAGGCGGGCGAGCTGCTCGTCGCATGCCTCGGGGGTGTCGGCGGAAGCGAGGGCACCGGTGACCGCCTGCCCCAGCAGGGTGAACTCGGCTGTGAACTCGGCACGTCCCTCTCGGTCGAGGAGCTCGCGGCGGCGGCCGTCGAGCACGGCACGGGCTCGGTTGACACCGGCCAGGACCTCGGCGATCCGCTCCAGGACGGACGTACGGACGGTGGCGTCGCCGATGTCGAGTCCCGCGACGACCTCGGTCACCGTGCCCAGTCCGTCCGCCAGTCGGTCGACGCGGGCGGCGACGGGCGTGGCCTCGGCGACCGTGGCGATGGCGGCGGCGTCCATGAGGAGGCGCTCGACATCCGCGTGGTGGTCGGCGAAGGCATCCTCGCGCGCCAGCTGGGCGACCGCCCGCCGGCCGAACGCGGCGAGGTCGGACTCGACGTCCGCGGCCAGTTCGTCGATGCGCGCCGTGTCGGCGTACCGCATGTCCCTGAGCGTGAGCAGCTGCCCCTGCGCCTGCCGGAGTTCGGTGAGGCCGGACACCCAGGCGGCGGCGCCCCGCAGGGTCTCCCCGCGCAGTCGGCGCACCACCTGGGCGACCCGGTCCGCGGCCTCACCGAGCGCGTCGGCGGCCTGCCGGGTGAGCGCCTGTACGGTCTCGAACTCGGCCAGTACCTGCTCGGCCGTCGTCCGCACGTCCGTGAGCGGCTCCCGCAGATCGCCGAGTTCGGCGTCCTCCAGCCAGTGGTGGGTGTCCGCGGCCCGGACGCAGGCCGCGACCAGCGCCTCGTACACCTCGCTCGTCGGGGTCGTCCCGGCGACCGCGCCGGCAATGGAGAGGCAGTCGGAGATGCCGCGCACGAGGTCGGCGTTCCCGACGCGGGCGAGCGGGCCGTCCCCGAGGGGCCGGGCGGCGGCGTGGGTGTCGGAGACGTAGGGGGATCTCCACAGCTGGACCGGGTGGACGCGCTGTGGCTCCTCGCCCTCGGCACGCAGCAGGAAGAGCGTGCCGTCGTCGAGGAGGGCCCAGCCCCGGCAGGTCAGCGGGGTTGCGGTCTCCTTGCGGATCACGTTGTACGGCAGCAGCAGGCTGCGGCCCGCCTCGGGGGCGTGGAACGCGAAGAGGACGTCCTCGCCGTTGGGTGAGCGGACCACCCGGTCGAACTCCAGGTCGTCGGCACCGATGCCGTCGAAGGTCCTGTGCGTGCCGTTCGCCAGGCAGTAGCCGCCGGGGAAGACGATGCCCTGGTCCTCCGGCAGGCGGCGGCACGCCGGGCCGATGCCGTCGAGACGGACGACACTCCTTGTGAGCGTGTTAAACACCAGGTACCGGTGGGCGTCCTCCTTGTAGGGCCGGATACGCAGCAGGACGAGAGTGCCCACCCGCGCGTACGCGATGTCGGCATCGGCGAGTGACTGCAACGGCTCGTCGACGGGCTCGGAGTGGATCCCCTCGCCTGTCTCCGTGTCGTCCTCGACCTTGACGGTGAGGGCGCCCCCGACAGTCGTGACGAAGACCTCTCCCTCGACGGACACATGCGGGTGACGGCCGAGAACATGGTCCTCGCGGCTCGCCTCGGTCCACGCGAAGTCGTGGGCGGGTGGCGGCACGTGGTCGCGGTCGCCGCGCGCGTCGAGGAAGGACACCTGTACGTCGTCGGTGAGCGCCCAGCGCAGGACGCGGATGTCGTCGGCCTTCTCACCTGTACGGAAGACGGCCAGGAGCCTGCCGTCGACACGGCTCAGGCGCAGCAGGTGGGCCTGGCGGTAGTAACGGTGCAGTGCCGTGAACTCCGCCACGAAGTCGGGATCATCGAGCAGACCGGGCACGGCGGCCTCGGGCAGCCGGTTCAGGTCGCGGTCGTACAGCGCGAAGACGTCGCTCACGGCCGTCTCGGGTCGCCGACCGGTGTGGGCGTTGCGGCCGAGGAGCAGCACGTCACCGAGGGAGACTAGGTCCCGGGGCACACAGGAGTGTTCGGTGCGCAGCCGCTCGGTGCCGGCGAGTTCGAGGCGCGTCGAGCCGAACTCCTGGGCGCGGCGGATGTTGAGGGCCTCGGCGCGGCGGGCGAGTTCGGCGGCCTGCGCGGTGAGCCGGTCACGCAGCACGTCGTACGTACCCGTGTCGAGCGCCTCGTACGTGCGGGTGTCCAGGCCCGTCGTCCCGGTGGTCATGCGATCGTTCCCTCTCGGATGTCACTCGGAAGTCTCACGAGGTCGGGGACTCTCCGAAGTGGAAGCTCCTGGGTCGGCAGGACACGGTCCGGAGCTGCCGTCCCCTGTGCGGCAGCTCCGGACCGTTGAGCGGCCCCGGGTTGGTGGGCCCGCGCCGCTCGGCCTTTCAGCTCCTGGCGTTGCCGTTCAGCGCGGCGAGCGAGGTGTCCGCGACCCCCAGCTCACCCGCCCTGTCGAGCAGTTGCCGCAGAGCTCCGGAGTCGGCGCCGCCCGTCTTCATCAGCTTCATCAGCAGCGCGGAGACGGTCAGATCCCGCACGTCGGCCGTGGAGACCGAGCCCAGGGCGCGGGTGAGGTCGTCGGTGAAGCTCGCCGTGCCGTCCAGCCACGGCCCCGCCAGTGCCTGAGCGGTCTCGGAGTGCTGGACGAAGTAGTCGACGCCCTTGCCGAGCGAGATCGCCCCGACCAGCCGGTCGAAGAAGACCGACTCCCCTCCCACGATGTTGATGTCGGCGTTCTCCAGGCCGGTGGCGAGCACCGTGGCCTGCGCCTCGGCCACCTGCCGCTGCACGTCAAGCCCGGCCAGGCGGATGTCCTTCTCCGCCGCCAGCCGCAGCCGGTACTCCTCGTGCGCACGGGACGCCTCGTCGAGCGCGGCCATCGCGGCGGCCTTCTCGGTGAGGCCGGCCGCCTCGGCCTTCAGCTTCTCGCCGATGCCCTCGGCCTCGGCGAGCGCCTGTGCCCGCGCGCCCTCCGCCTCCGCCCGCATACGTGCCTCGGTGGCCTCGGCCTCCGCGCGGCCGGCCTTCTCGATGACCTCCGCCTCCTTGTCACGGACCTGGACAGCGGCCAGGCCCTCGGCCGCCACCTCCGCCTGCACGCCCTCGGCGAGGCGCAGCTTGGCCCGCGCGTCGAGGTCGGCCGTCTTCAACCGGGCCTCGGCCAGGGTGAGTTCCTCGGCGGCCCGGTGGGTGGCGGCCTGCTCGGCGGCCTCCGCCGCCTTGATGTCCTTGACCAGCCTCTCCTGGGCCTCCGCCTCCGCGGCGATGATCACGGCCTGCCGCTGCCGCTCCGCCTCCTCCACGGCCCGCAGCTTCTTGATGGACTCCTCCTGCTCGGCGACCGTACGGTCCACGGCAACCCGCTCCCGGATGACCTCGGCGATCTCCCGCTTCTCGGCCTCGACCTCCTTCTCGGCGGCGATCCGCGTCAACTGGGTCTCCCGCTCCCGGGCGATGGCTTCAAGAAGCCGGTCCTTCTCGATGCGCTCGCTCTCCACGGCGATGACCCGCTCGCGGTTTTTCGCGGCGACGGCGACCTCGCGGGCCTGGTTCTCGCGCTGGATGCCCAGCTGCTCCTCGGTCTTGAGGAACGCGCCCTGCGCCCGCAGTCGCTCCTCCTCCACCACCCGGGCGGTCTCGGCCTCTTCCCTCGCCCGTACGGTGTCGATCTCCCGCCGCTGCTTGATCTCGGCGTCGGCCTGGCGGCGCTCCAGCTCCAGGATGGTCTCCCGGGCGTCGACGTTCTGCCGGGTGATCTCCTTCTCCTCGGTGCGCTGGGCCTCGTTGGTGCGTACGTGCTCAACGGCCGTCAGCTCGGTGATCTTCCGGATGCCCTGGGCGTCGAGGACGTTGGCCGGGTCGAGCTGGGTCAGCGGCGTCTGCTCCAGGTAGTCGATCGCCGCGTCCTCCAAGTGATAACCGTTGAGGTCGACACCGATGACCTCGATGATCCGGTACCGCAGCTCCTCACGTTTGGTGTAGAGGTCGGTGAAGTCCATCTGCTTGCCGACGGTCTTCAGCGCCTCGGAGAACTTCGCGTGGAACAGCTCCTGGAGTGTGTTCCGGTCACTCGCCCGTGCCGTACCGACCGCCTGGGCGACCTTGACGACGTCCTCCACGGTCTTGTTGACCTTCACGAAGAACGAGATCCGGATGTCCGCCCGGATGTTGTCCCGGCAGATCAGACCTTCCTTGCCGGCCCGGGTGATCTCGATGGTCTTCACCGAGATGTCCATCACCTCGGCCTTGTGCAGCACGGGCAGCACGACCTGCCCCGTGAAGGTCACATCGACCTTCCTCGTCTTGGACACGATCAGCGCCTTGCCCTGCTCCACCTTGCGGAACAGCCGGGAGAAAAGGAGGAGGACGAGGAGCGCTATGAGCAGGCAGACGCCAGCGCCCACGATCATGGCAGTCATGAGGAACATCCTTGACAGTTGAGGGACCCGAGACCGGCGAAGCCCTGGACGTCATCGGGAATCGGAAAAGATGCAGGAGGGAAACGCATGCCGGGGCGTCGAAGGACCACATCCATGTCCGTGCGCCTCGGGGGGCAACCGTGTAGGCGCAGGGGACGGGGGTCTCGCTCAGGCGGCCCGACGGCGTACGGGAAGTTCCGGGGCAGGGCGGGCGCCCGGGAGGAGGCCGCCGTCCGCCCCCTCCGAACGGCCCGTGCGGGCCGACCCGACGAAACGCGGCGAGGACGGCCCGGGTTCATCGGGATGGAGGCGGCGCAGCAGCCGTATCAACGCTCGAGCCGCACACCAGGAGACCGAGGGGGCGATGATCAGGACGAGGAGCCCGGTCAGCGCACGCGCCGGCCCCGACGAAGCCAGCGGGTGCAACAGGACGATGGCGCCGAGGCTGCCCGCCCAGGCGAAGCCCGTCCACAGCGAGAACGCGGCCGCGACCGGGACGCCGTCCAGCCGCAGCGCACGGAGGTCGGCGTCCCCGTCGAAGGTGCGTGAGCCGGCGGCACCCACCGCGACCAGCAGCCAGAAACCCGCGGCCGCCATGAGGGGGACGGTGAACAGGAAGGTCGGAAAGCCTGTGGCGGCCTCCAAAAACGTCCGCATGCCCGTCCCCCGATCAACCCCGTCACACGACCTCGGCACAGCTCCGAAGCCCGATGCCGGACACCTGCCGGTGCCCGGCATCAGACATCCGTCGCGTGCTCTCCTCGCCCCCTATGGTGCCCGCGCCGACGCCTCACCGCATTGCCGGATCCCGGCAGTCTTAGGTGGATCGTCCATGCCGGGGCCCTGCTAAGAAGACGTCAAGAGACGCCATGCTTCCTACTCGGAGTCCTGGGTTGCACACGGGCCGGCGCGACGGTTGGACCGGCGAGTACCGTCGCCCCCACACCAGGGCACGCGAAACGATTGAGACGCCCCGCCCATAGCAGGCAGACCGAGAAGGCGCGGTGCCGCCTGTGCCGCCCACTCCGGAGTGGGTCAAACCCCGACGGCTCTGCGGACGAGTCCAAGATGCCTGAAGAGCTGCCGCTGATCGGGGCGGACGGCAAGGTGGTCAGGGACGCAAACGGCAAGCCCTGCATGGTCAAGACGCGTGTCAAGATCGGCCAGTCCGGGCTCCAGGCACCCGTGGTCGGTCCCCGGCCGGAGAGAAGCGGTCCGCCAGCACGGAGGCACAAGGCCGCGAGACGGAGACTGTCGAGGTCGAGCCGTCCGTTCCGCCCGCGCACTAGCCTGACGGAGACGCAGGAGAAGAAGGGCAGCGTATGAGCAGGCTGCTGGAAGCGCTGCGTGCGCTGACCGTGGGCGTCCTCATTGCGTTCCTTGTATGGGGTGCGGACCCTGACGACGGGCAGTGGCGTGGCGGGAGGGCGAGCTGAGTGGTGTGACGGTCGTGTTCGTGGCGGGGTGTGCACTGTGGCTGGTGCTGTGGCGCAGGCGAACCGGGCGCGGCCGACCCCCAGCACACTGCGCAACCCAAACACCCAGCTCAGCCCACCAACCACCGGCGCCGGACACTCGACTCCGCGTAGACCTCACCCACGAAACGAACACACCGCTCAACACAACTGAGCAATAGCACGCCACAACCAAGATCAATAAGCAAACGCGTCAGCTACGCCACATACGAGCGTTCCGGGCCGGTCGTTTTCCCGGGGCGAAATCCTGGCGATCGCCGATTCACGACGGGTCCCTCGCGCGTACCCGCCACGCCCTTCTCAAGGCGGAAACTCCGGCCCAGTATGTTCCGAGCCCTGACGCGGCAGGTCACGCGACCCAGGGGGTGACATGCACGCACCATCCAAGGGGATTGGGGGACGCTAGGGGGCGACGCGAGCGGAACGTGGATCCGGAGGCAGGGGCCGTTACAGCGCTTCGCGCAGGAGCTGCGGCTGTTGCGGGAAAAGGCCGGCGGGCCGAGTTACCGGGACCTGTCCAAGCGCGCGCACTACTCGGTGACCGCGCTGTCCGAGGCGGGCAGGCGGTGTGACGCTGCCGTCCCTGGCGGTCACGCTGGCCTATGTGGCCGCGTGCGGGGGCGAACAGGAGGCATGGGAAGCACGGTGGCGCGCGGTCGTCGACGAGGTGGCGGTGCCCGACGAGCCGAGCGTCGGCGAGTCGGAGACCTCCCCCTATCGGGGGCTGTCCTCGTTCGAGCCCCACCATTCCGAATGGTTCTTCGGCCGCCAGGAACTGGTGACCGAGCTGTGCTCACGCGTCGATCGGGAACCCTTCCTGGCCGTGTTCGGGGCTTCGGGAAGCGGGAAGTCGTCACTTCTGCGCGCCGGGCTGTTGCCCAGGGTACGGACCGGGGCCGTACCGGGCGGCGAGAGTTGGACGACGATCCTGCTGACCCCGGGCCGCCATCCGATCGAGGAACTCGCGGCCAGGCTGGTCCATCTGCTGGGCGTCCCCGCCACCTCGCTCTGCGCCGACCTGACCGCCGACCCGAATGGAATGTGCGCTGGCTAACGGTCCATGGGCTCCGCAGCGTACGTGCCGTCATGTATCTCCACAGCGGTGAGCTCGAAGCGCTCCAGTCCGCGGCCGACGTCGCGGCTGACGATTGTGCCCGGGCCGCGGGTGGTCGTCAGCCGGACAGGGCTTCCGTCCGCGTGCACGCTGTTGAGGAGGGTGTAGGTGCGCAGCCTGTTGCGGCGGCGCTTCAGGTACGCCCCTACCAGGGTGAACAACATCATGGCGGCGAGGCCGCCGAGGAACTCCGGCAGTGCCTCGCGAAGGACGCTCATGGTGACGTCAGCGAGATCCGTGTGCTTGGTGAGATCCCGCTCCACTGCCTCACGGGCATCGGTCGGCGTTGGGTCGAGTGCTGGGATTCCCGTGCGAAGCCGCGTTGAGATCAGCAGAATGAGCGAGGGGTCCTGGCCGTACATACAGCACCTTCCCATGTCCACGGTGTCGGCCGAAGCACCGCAGGCATATGTCTGTCCGTTCTCCATTCGGAGTGCGGCCCCGTGCCGCGACCTCAAATCAACAGGAGTGGAAAGCCGGTGCGCATTAGCACCCAAAAGATTGAGGATCGCGCTGGATCAAGTGATTGTGAGAACCGGTGACTGACCTGCGGTTGAATGATCCCGGCGACGGTGAGGACTCATCGTCGCCGGAGGACAAAGTTTCTGCCTTCAAAGGGCTTGTAAGTGACCTCTTCAAGAAGACGGGCATGTCGACGTCGCAGTTCGAGGCCACGTACGGGTATGCAGATGGACAGGTCACTAAGTGGCAGACGCACAGGAACGACAAGAACATCCCACCGTTGCGTTTCCTGCGTGACCTGATCAGTGCTGTGCACGAGAGAGCGCATCTCCAAGAGGGTGCCCCTGAGGCCATCCTGGACCAGTACGAGAGCGTCTTGCGTGCGCTTGTCGCAGAGGGCAACCATCAGCTTTATCGCCTGAAACTCGCTGAGTACGAGTCCACAATCCTCATCGGCAAGTTAGGTGAAGAGCTGAGCGATCTGGCTCGACAGGTACAACACCTCAAGAACGACCTGGAGGCCGCGAGGAAGGCGATGAACGCAGAGCGGGCCAGCAGGCTGGCTGCCGAGTTGGCAGCCGAGCAGGCCCGTATGGACACCGCAACCTCCAACAAGGCTGCCGCGGTTGCTCGCCGGGACGAGGTGCAGCGTGAACTCGCCCTCCTTGAGCCAACCGCTCCCCCGGTTCGTATGAGAAACCCAGCCGGTTCCCATACGAACCGCACGGCTGCGCAGCCCGGCCTGCAGCAACTCGGTGATATTTATGCGCCGCCGCCACTCGCTCAGGGCCCTGTTCCGGCGCCGGCGCCGGGCAAGCTCACCCCTAGGTTCCTGTTGATCACGGTGTGCGCGACCCTCGCGGTGATCATCATCGGGTTGGGCGCAGTGCGGTACGGCGGGGGCTCGGACAACCCGGCCAAGGAAGCTTCGGAAAGCGGGGAGCAAGCACCTCAGAAAGATGCGGGCCCTGAAGACAAAGGCGAGGAGAAGGGGGACAGTGAACCTTCGAAATCCCCGTCCGCTTCTCCCACTCCAATCACCTCGCCGCCAACGCCCACTCCGACAGAATCAGAGTCTGGCCCTGCCATCAAGCAGACCATCACATCCTTCAATTTCAAATCGGCCATGGTGGATGCCGAAGGAATCAACTTTGATAGTGATCCTCCAGGCCCGGAAGGTGACTACGAAGACCTGGAGACTCGCTCCTCTGAACAAGGTGCAGTCAATATCAACAGAACCCTGACCGAACACAAAGTTGTCCGTCTGCCCGACGAATACTATGCAACCCTGAAAAACTGTCGGGCCGCCATGGTGGAACCGTTGGGAGACGACGACATCCCCGTCAAGCCAGGCGACCGTGTCTGCTTCGACACGAGTGAGCGACGAATCGTCTACGCCAAGGTGACGAAGGTGTTCCCGTCCGATAAGTACCAAGCAAGTCGCGTCATGGTGGACGGAACAGTCTGGACTGACCCCGACACACTGGAGAGCAACAACTAGGTTCTCCGAAAACGGCGCAAGGAAGATGAGCCGAAGCTCAGGAGTTGTCACCAGCGGGACCGGCTGAGCTGGTGAATGGGGACGACCGAGGCAGCCTGGTTGTCACGCACGAGGCGTCCGACTTGTCACAGGCGCTCATTCAGCAGTCTTCCTGCGACTCGGTTCGTGCCTGCGCGAGAGCACTCGAAGGGTGCGGCGCCTTCGTCTCACACCGGTTGCCAGATCTGAGCGAGCGTTGCGGCGGTGAGAACGTGCTCGGGGTGTCCCTGGCCCGCCAGTTGACCGTCGCGGAGCAGGAGGCAGACCTCGGCCGAGCGGGCGGCTTCCAGGTCGTGGGTGGCTTGGACGACGGTCGTGCCGTCGGCGACCAGCTCTGTCAGCAGCGCGGCGATCCGGTCCCTTGCTTCGGGGTCCAGGCCCGTGGTCGGTTCGTCCAGGAGGAGCAGGTCCGATTCCTGGGCGAGGCCTTGGGCGATCAGGGCTCGTTGCCGTTGTCCGCCGGAGAGTTCTCCCAGTTGGCGGGTGGCGAGCTCGGTGATGCCGAGCCTCTCCATGGCCTGGCCCACGGTGGCCTGGTCCTGCCGGGTCAGGCGGCGCCACGGCCCGCGGTCGCCCCAGCGTCCCATCTCCACCGTCTGCCTGACCGTGAGCGGCAGTGCGTCAGGGACGGAGCTGCGCTGCGGGACGAACGCCGGCGGCCGGTCGCCGGTGTGGTGGAGCCGGCCTGATGTGGGTTTGATCACTCCGGCCACGACTCCGAGCAGGGTGGACTTCCCGCTTCCGTTGGGGCCGACGAGTGCGGTGACCGCCAACGCCGGTATTTCCACGTTGATTTCACGCAGAACGGGGCGGCCGGGATACCCGGCGGAGAGGTCCATGACGCGGACCCGTGGCGTCCGGGTCTCGGCGACGGCGGCAGAGCGCCCCTGTGTTTCGAACATGGTTTTCATTATAGTTCGTTTACATGGAGTGGTTGACGGGTCCCTTCGAGGTGACCTTCGTGCAGCGCGCCCTGTGGGGCGGGATGCTGGTGGCGGCGATCTGTGCCCTGGCCGGCACCTGGGTGGTGCTCAGGGGGATGGCCTTCCTCGGTGACGCCATGTCGCACGGGCTGCTGCCGGGAATCGCGCTCGCCGCGCTGTTCGGCGGCAATCTGCTGGTGGGGGCGCTGCTGAGCGCGGCCGTCATGACAGCCGGCGTCACGGCTCTCAGCCGCACCCCGCGGTTGTCCCAGGACACGGGTATCGGGCTGCTGTTCGTGGGGATGCTGTCGCTCGGTGTCATCATCGTGTCGCGGTCGCAGTCCTTCGCGGTCGACCTGACCGGGTTCCTCTTCGGTGACGTCCTCGCCGTCCGCGAGCAGGATCTGCTGCTGCTGGGTGGGGCGCTGCTGCTGGCACTGGCCGTCTCGGTCCTCGGCCACCGGGCCTTCCTCGCCCTGGCCTTCGACTCCCGCAAGGCGCAGACGCTCGGCTTGCGGCCCCGTCTGGCCCACGCCGTGCTGCTCGGCTTGCTGGCGCTGGCCATCGTCGCCTCCTTCCACATCGTGGGCACGCTGCTGGTGCTGGGCCTGCTCATCGCCCCGCCGGCCGCAGCACTGCCCTGGGCGCGCAGTGTGCGGGGCGTCATGGCCCTCGCGGCGCTCCTCGGCATCACCGCCGTCTTCGGTGGCCTGCTGCTGTCCTGGCACCTGAGCACCGCGGCCGGCGCGACCATCTCGGCCCTCGCGGTGAGCCTGTTCTTCCTCTCCCACCTGGCATCCGGCCTCCGCCACCGCCGTAGTGCGCGCCTCCTCGGCGCTCACGCCGCAGCGACCGACTGAAAGAACCTGAGGCGATCCCTTTGTTCGTCCGAAGCAACGTCATGCCCTGGGCGCCCGCGGCGCTCGTGGCGCTCTCCCTGCTCACCACGGGTTGCGCGGGCCACGACGACGCCGCGTCCGCCCCGCAGGCCACCGCCTCGGCCTCCGCTCCGCACGGTTACGTCGAGGGGGCCCAGGAGAAGGCCGAGCAGCAGTCGCGGCTGCTGCTCAACGACCCGGCCACCGGCGACACCCGGGTCCTCGATCTGATCACCGGCAAGACGCACGAGGTGTCCCGGACGACGGGCACCACCGAACTCACCACCGACGGCCGCTTCGGCTACTTCCACACCGCGGACGGTACGCGCGTCCTGGACGGCGGCGCCTGGATGGTGGACCACGGCGACCACGTCCACTACTACAGCGCGGCGATACGTGATGTCGGCCGGCTGCCCGCAGGACCGGGGGCCCGCGTCCGCAGCGATGCCGCCGTCACAGCGGTGACCGACGAGGACGGCCGCACCCGGATCTACCGCCGGACCGGCTTGGAGAAGGGCAAGGTCGGCTCCGCCCGCACGCTTCCCGGGACGCACGCGGGAGCCGTCGTGCCGTACGCGGAGCACCTGCTCGGCGTCACGGACAACGGGAAGGTCGCGGTGTACGACCGCCGGGGCGAGCGGGTCCCGTCGCCGGACGCCCGCTGCGAGGAGGTACGGGGTGACGCCGTCACCCGGCGCGGCGTCGTCCTCGGCTGTGCCGACGGCGCCCTGCTCGTCCGTGAGGACGACGGCACTTTCACCGCCGAGAAGATCCCCTACGGCAGCGACGTATCCGAAGCGGAACGGGCCACGGCCTTCCGGCACCGGCCCGGCAGCGACACGCTCACGGCACCGGCCGGGAAGCGGGCCGTGTGGGTCCTGGACGTCAGCGAGCGCACGTGGACACGGGTGAAAACCGGGTCGGTCGTCGCCGCCAACACCGCCGGCGAAGGCTCCGCCCTGATCGTCCTCGAAACCGACGGAGCACTCCACGGCTACGACATCGCCACCCGCAAGCAGGTCTCCAGAACGAAGCGGCTTGTGACGGGCGCCCCCGACGCCGGCCGCGAAGGCAGCGATGCGGGGCCGGTCCTCGAAGTGGACCGCAGCCGTGCCTACCTCAACGACCCCAAAGGCAAACGCGTGTACGAGATCGACTACAACGACAACCTGCGCATCGCGCGCACCTTCGACCTGGACCTCGAGCCGGCCCTGATGGTGGAGACCGGGCGATGACCACACGGACGCGAGGGTCGCGGCGACTGGGTACCCTCCCGCTGGTCCTGCTGACCCTCGCCCTTGCCGGTGCGGGCACCGGATGTACGAGCAGCGACGACCGGCCCCGGGTGGTCGTGACGACCAACATCCTGGGCGACATCACGCAGGAGATCGTCGGCGACGAGGCCGACGTCACCGTGCTGATGAAGCCGAACGCCGACCCGCACTCCTTCGGCCTGTCGGCCGTACAGGCCGCCGAGTTGGAGCGCGCGGACCTGGTGGTCTTCAACGGGCTGGGTCTGGAGGAGAACGTGCTGCGGCACGTGGACGCCGCCCGTGAGGCGGGGGTGCCCACCTTCGAGGCCGGCAAGGCGGTCGACCCGCTCACCTTCCAGGCGCAGGACGACGGCGGCCCCGAGGAGGAAGCCGGGCAGCCCGACCCGCACTTCTGGACCGACCCCGACCGCGTCCGCAAGGCCGCCGGCCTGATCGCCGACCAGGTCGTCGAGCACGTGGACGGCGTCGACGAGAAGACGATCCACGCCAACGCCGACCGCTACGACGCACAACTCGCCGACCTGACCACCTCGATGGAGAAGTCCTTCGACCGCATACCCGAGAAACGGCGCGCGTTGGTGACCAACCACCACGTCTTCGGATACCTCGCCGAACGCTTCGGTTTCCGGGTGATCGGCGCGGTGATCCCGAGCGGCACGACGCTGGCCTCGCCCAGCTCCTCCGACCTGCGCTCGCTCACCGAGGCGATGCGTAAAGCAGGCGTGCAGACCGTGTTCGCGGACTCCTCCCAGCCCACGCGCCTCGCCGAGGTCCTGCGTACGGAGATGGGCGGCCAGGTGCGCGTCGTCGAGCTCTACTCCGAGTCCCTGACGGAGAAGGGCAAGGGCGCCGGCACCTACCTGCAGATGATGCGCGCCAACACCGCCGCTATGACCAAGGGCCTGACCGGCGCCTGAACCCGCGCCCCTGAGCTGGACACCGGCCGACCACGGCCCTCACGCACTCCCCACCCCACATCCCGCCGTGCTCGCGCGGCACTGAAAGGAACACACCGGTGAACAAGCCGATACGCAATCGAGCGCTCACGGGCACGGCCCTCGCCCTGGCGGCTTCCGCGGTCCTGACCGCCTGCGGAGGAGCGGACGCCCCCTCCTCGGACGCGAAGGCCAAGGCGGCGTCGAACAAGAAGGCCGTTGCGGTCAAGGACCCGCTGGTCGCCACCTTCGACGGCGGACTGTACGTCCTGGACGGCGAGACCCTGAAGCTGGCCAGCACGATCGAACTGCCCGGCTTCAACCGTCTCAACCCCGCCGGCGACGACTCCCATGTCGTCGTCTCCACCGACGCCGGCTTCCGCGTCCTGAACGTCGCCGAGCAGACCTTCCCCGGTATCGAGTACAAGGGCGCCAAGCCCGGTCACGTCGTCCTGCACGCCGGCAAGACGGTGCTGTTCACCGACGGCACCGGCGAGGTCAACGTCTTCGACCCCGCCGACCTCAAGGACGGCAAGAAGCCGGAAGGCCGCAGCTACACCTCCGCCGAACCGCACCACGGCGTCGCCATCGAACTGACCAACGGCGAACTCCTCACCACCCTCGGCACCGAGGAGAAGCGCACCGGCGCCCTCGTCCTCGACAAGAACAACAAGGAGATCAAGCGCAGCGAGAACTGCCCCGGCGTCCACGGCGAGGCCGCCGCCAAGGGCGAGGCCATCGGCATCGGCTGCGAGGACGGCATCCTGATCTACAAGGACGGCAAGTTCACCAAGGTCGACGCCCCCGACAAGTACGCCCGCATCGGCAACCAGCGCGGCAGCGACACCTCGCCCATCCTCCTGGGCGACTACAAGACCGACCCGGAGGCCGAACTGGAACGGCCCACCCGCATCTCCCTCATCGACACCGAGACCGCGAAACTGCGCCTGGTCGATCTGGGCGCCAGCTACTCCTTCCGCTCACTCGGCCGCGGACCCCACGGCGAGGCTCTCGTCCTCGGCACCGACGGTGCCCTCCACGTCATCGACCCGGAGACGGGCAAGGTGGACAAGAAGATCCCCGTCGTCGGCAAGTGGCAGGAGCCGCTGGACTGGCAGCAGCCCCGGCCCACCCTCTTCGTCCGCGACAACACCGCGTACGTCTCGGAACCGGGCAAGCGCCAACTGCACGCCATCGACATCGCATCGGGCAAGAAGGTCACCTCTGTGACGCTGCCGAAGAGCACCAACGAACTCTCCGGCGTCGTCGCGGGCCACTGATCCCCCGGCCTCGGTGAGGCTGTCCGACATCGGTAAGCGGTTTGTCGCCGCCGCGCCGGTGCCTGCGGTCTCACCGAGGTGGTGCTTGTGGCGCCCTGGAGGGGGGCTCACGTCTGGCAACCGGGGGCCCCCCTGGCCCGCGTCTACCAGCGGTAGTCCCAGGTGCGGATCTTTTCGGACAGCCAGCCTGACCACGTCCTGACATACGTCATGTCCGCCGCTCGCGGGAAGCCGTGGAGTAGACGGCGACGCCGCCGCGGACGGTGACGCCGACGTGGCGTGACGCTGCGTCATGCCTGCGCGTCGGTCCTGTGGCGTGTGAGCCCATACGCTGATGCACGGAACGTCCCCGGATCGACCTGCTGCGGACGGCTGCCGGGTTGTGGTTCCGCAGATGGCCGTATCTCGTCTCTGCGCATCCCGACTGACTCAGCAGCAGTCGCAGCCCGATCGGCAGCCGCACCCATCCGCCTCGGCACTGGGCTTCGGTGCCACCGCGGCGGTGGACGGTGCGCAGCAGCCCTTGCCCTGCCAGGCGTCGCGGCCTTCCTTGACGGCGATGGCGGCGATGACGAGGGCGGCGATCGGGTCGGCCCAGGTCCAGCCGAGGGTGGCGTTGAGGATGAGGCCGGCCAGGAGTACGGCGGACAGGTACGTGCACAGCAGGGTCTGCTTGGAGTCGGCGACTGCGGATGCGGAGCCGAGTTCGCGGCCGGCCTTGCGCTGGGCTGCGGACAGGAAGGGCATGATCGCCAGCGACAGGGCGGCGAGCACGATGCCGGGGATGGATTGTTCGGCTTCGGTGGTGCCGGTCAGGGCGCGGACGGCGTCGAGGGTGACGTAGGCGGCGAGGGCGAAGAACGAGACTGCGATGATCCGCAGGGTGCGATGCTCGCGCGCTTCGCGTACGGCGTGGTCGGTTGCGGAGAACTGCCAGGTGACGGCGGTGGCGGAGGAGACCTCGATGACGGAGTCCAGGCCGAAGCCGATCAGGGCGGTGGAGGAGGCGAGGGTGCCGGCGGTGATGGCGGCGACGGCTTCGATGACGTTGTAGGCGATGGTGGCGGCCGCCAGCAGCCGTATGCGCTTGGCGAGGACGTCGCGGCGGGACGGTGGGGGCCCAAGGGATATCGCGGCCATCAGCAGCAGCCCTTGTCGTCGGCGTCGGCGCAGGTGCGGTCGCTCGCCACGGCCACCACGGCGGTGCGCAGGTCATCCAGAGCGTGGCCGAGGCGTTCGTCGGCGAGTTCGTAGCGGGTGCGGCGGCCGTCGGGCACGGTGACGACCAGTCCGCAGTCCCGCAGGCATGCCAGGTGGTTCGACAGGCGGGTGCGGGAGACGTCGAGGGCGTCGGCGAGGTCTGCCGGATAGGCGGGGGCCTGGCGCAGGGCGAGCAGGATCCGGCAGCGGATCGGGTCGGCGAGCGCGCGGCCGAAGCGGACCAGCACGTCGATGTCGGAGGCAACGGTCAGCACACCCACGACAGTACACAGATCCCTGAATTCAGTAAACTGTGTACCCTGCCAGATCGGACTTCCGGTCCACTTCGCGGCAGCTTCGGGAGACCCGGAGCTGCGCAGCGATCTCATTGGTTAAGAGCCCGCGCAGATAGGCGGCGTGGACAGCCTCGGCAACGGGGGTGGGGCAGGTCTCAGTGATCATGTAGCTGCGACGGTCTGTGACCGCTGGGAGAGCTCTGCCGGTTTACTGGGGGCCCCGCCATCCTCGAACACGCCAGTCGGGGAGCTGCCATGACGGCTCTCCGGGGGTGCCTTGCTGGTCGAGGGCGGGAGCCTGCTGTCTTGATCGCCTGTCAGCGACCAGCTTCGAGGTTGTGCCGACGAGCAGACGGGACAGCACGCCGCGCGATGAGGTGCCCACGGTGATCTCGGAGCAATCGAAGGGGGTTATCGCATGTCGCCGTCGTCAAGCCGGTGCGGTCGCCGCAGCCCCTGGAGGAGCAGTTCGACCATCCTGCGGGGGTCATAGCGGGGGTCACTGTCCCGTCCGATGCAGAGGTTGCCGACGCCGCGCATGAGTTCGTAGGGCTGGATGCCGGGCCTGATGTCACCAGCGTCGGTCGCGGCGTCGAGCAGTTGGGCGCATACGGGCATCAATCGGTCGAGGAAGTGGGTGTGCAGTGCGGCGAAGCGGTCGCTGTCGGACTGCAGGGCGTCTGCCAGGCCGTGTTTGGTGACCAGGAAGTCGACGAAGAGGTCGATCCACTGACGCAGCGCGTCAAACGGGGTAGCAGTGCTGGCCAGGAGGTTCGGGCCGGCCTCGCCGCATGCCTCGATCTGGTGGCGGTAGACGGCGGTGACGAGGTCCGCGCGGGTCGGGAAGTGGCGGTAGATCGTCCCCAGTCCGACGCCGGCCCGCGCCGCGATCTCCCGGATCGGCGCATCGACCCCCGAGGTCACGAACACCTCCGCAGCCGCATCGAGCAGCGTCCGCTGGTTGCGCACCGCGTCCGCGCGCTTGCTGCGCGCGGACGTCCCTTTGGCCTGACCTGCCGTGGGCATCAAGCCTCCTTCTGACGACCGTTGACGAAACGGATCACTGTTCCGTATCTTAAATGGAACAACGATCCGCCTTCAGGGTAGCTGAAGCCGGACGCTCCGCCTCACCCGCCGTCGGCCACGTGCAACCGGCGGCAGGGGCCGTCGAAGGGCATCCTCATCATGAGCAATCCTGCTTACGCCGACCCTCCCAGCTCGCCTACACCCGTCCTCTCGGTCAGCCCCGTGGTGCTGCCGTCCCCCGGCCGCACCCTGGACCTGGAGATGCGCGTCTCCGCCCCAGTGACCGGGAGCGACCTGCCGATCATCCTCCTCTCGCACGGCCTGGGCTTCTCCAACAACCTCTCCTCTTTGAACGGCTACGCCCCTCTGGCGAACTTCTGGGCGGCACACGGCTTCGTCGTGATCCAGCCGACCCACCTGGACTCCAGGACGTTGACCCTGAATCCCGACAAGCCCGGAGCTGCTCCGCACTGGCGCACCCGGGCCGAGGACATCAAGCGCATCCTTGACCAGCTCGACGCAATCGAGGCCGCCGTCCCGCAGCTACTCGGGCGCCTCGACCGGAGCCGGATCGCCGTGGCCGGGCACTCGATGGGCGGACACACCGCGAGCCTGCTGCTCGGCGCCCGCCTCACCGATCCCCACGACGGATCCGCGGTGGACCTGGCCGACCCCCGGATCAAAGCAGGTGTGCTGCTCGCCGCGCCCGGCCGCGGTGGTGACGCCCTCACCGAGTCCACGGCCGAGAACTACCCCTTCTTTCTGACCACTGACTTCTCCACGATGACGACGCCCGCGCTCGTGGTCGCCGGCGACAAGGACGACTCCGCCTTCCTGACGGTCGCTGGACCGGCCTGGCACGTCGATCCGTACACGCTCTCCCCGGGCCCCAAGTCGCTACTGACCCTGTTCGATGCGGAACACGGGCTCGGCGGGGTCTCCGGATACGACGTCGCCGAGACCACGGACGAGAACCCCGAGCGGGTCGCCGCGGTGGCGCGGCTCACCTGGGCCTACCTGCGCAGCGAGCTCTACCCCGAGGACTCCGCCTGGCAGGCCGCGCATGACGTCCTGACCGCTGGCGCCCACCCGCACGGACGGATCGAGACCAAGTAGGCCCAGGAGACACTGATTTCATGCCGGTCAGATGGCACGGGAGGGCCCGCGGCACCAGCAGGTCGCGGCGAAGTCCCGCATGGAGCGGACCCACGACGCCACCGCGGCACGCCTGCGGCAAGCGGCGCCCCTCGCCGTTGGGCCGACCTCATGCGGACGCAGGCCCGCCCGGCATCCGGAAGCGCCCGACGGTGGCTGCTGTGGACGCCGCGCGTCGGACAGCGGTTCACCACGGCCGCTCAGCGGCGGCGTGTCAACGAAGCCGGGGGCGACGGCGTCGAGCGGAGCCCCGGGAGGCATACTCCAGGGCCGCGGCCGCATGGACCCTTGCTCATGGGCATCGCCTGGGGCGGTTGTCCCAGCGGTGGTTGGTCCAGGCTCGGCGGATCAGGCTGCGGACGGTGATGATCGTGTCCGCGAGGTCGAAGAAGGCGTTGACGACGGTCGCGCGGCGCTCGTAGCAGCGGGCAAGACAGTGGAAGGCGTTCTGCCAGGCGTGGGTCCGCTCGATGTGCCACCGCTGGCTGGCCTGGATCGGTGCCTTCTCGCCCTTGTGCGCCATGCGACCGTGCAGGTTGCGGGCGGTGAGTTCGGTGCGGGTCTTGTCCGAGTCGTAGTCGGCGTCCAGGTGCACCGTGATGCCGTCGGGCGGCGGCCCAAGGTCGTACAGCAGGTCCAACGTCGGTGCGAGCAGCGGCGAGTCGTGGCGGTTCGCTCCAGCCAGGACCCTGCCGAGCGGGATTCCGTAACCATCCGTCACGCCCGAGCGTTTCAGCCCCTGTTTACCGCGGTCGACCGGTGAGCGCCCGGCGACCTCGCCACCGCCGGGGGCCTTGGTGATGGAGCCGTCGACGGCTATCTGGTCGAGCACGAGCCCCACGATCCGGTCGTAGGACTCCAGCGCGATCTGCTTGAGCCGGGCGAAGAGCCCGAGCCGGATCCACTCGTCGCGGCGGTTGCGGATGGTGGTCGCCGAGCAAGTCGTGTCGGCGATCGCCTGATAGAGCAGCCGAACCGCGGGAGCTGCAGCAGCTTGTCGAAGACGAGCCGGTCGCCGATGCGGGGCCGGTGGCAACCTGATGGGTGGGACGGATCGACCGTCGGGCGCTCGGGCAGCAGCGCCGCGAATTGGTCCCAGAGCGGGCCAGTCAGCCATGTTGGAAGCACGGGCACAGGTCCCCCAACGATCACAGAGCCCTTGCAACTCCATGATCACCGAGACCTGTACCCGCCTTGTCGCCAGGGGCTCCCCACGCCGCCTATCTGCGCGAGCTCTAAGAATTCACCCTACCGAGGTAGATCAAGTTAGGGTGCCCTAAGTATAGTGACCGAGTCCCAATGCCCACTTATGGCGCGCAGGGGCTTGAACCACCTTCTCTCGGATGACAGGACCTCCCGTGCGTACGACCCTCCGTGGTGTCTTCGTGGCGCTCGCTCTCACTCCGCTACTCGCAGGCTGTTTCGTGTCCGGCGGGCAAGGCACCGGCACGGGCGCTGAAGGAGGATCGGGAGGCCGGCTCAGGGTCGCTCTCGCCCGTCCGCCGGTGCAGGCGCTGTCCCCGTACAGCGACGACGCCACCTTGCTGGGCAAGCTCTCCGTGGTCGAAGGACTGACCGCACTGGACAAGAACGGCGCCGCAGCCCCCGCTCTGGCGAAGTCCTGGAAGCAGAACAGCCCCACCAGCTGGACCTTCGAACTGCGCAAGGCCACCTTCCAGGACGGCACCAAGGTCACCGCCGAGTCCGTCGTCAACGCCCTCGGCCACGCGGACGCCGCAACGCCCAAGCCCCGCGTCCTGAGCGACATCACCCTCACCGCGAAGGCCGACGGCGCCGACACGGTCACCATCAGCACCAAGACGGCTGACCCGGTGCTCCCGCTACGCCTGGCCAGCCCCGTGCTGGCCATCCTCTCCGCCAAGGCGTACGCCAAGGACGGCACCGTCAGTCCGATCGGCACCGGGACCGGCCCCTTCAAGGTCACCAAGCTCACCGGCAAGTCCAAGGCTACGCTGGAGCGTTACGACGGCTACTGGGGCGGCAAGGCCAAGGCGCCCGGCATCGACGTCACCTGGATAGCCGACGGCACCGCCCGCGCCAACGCCCTGCGTGGCGGCGATGTCGACATCGCCGAGTGGATCCCCACATCCCAGGCCAAGCTCCTGGACCCGAAAACCCGCCACGAAGTGCCCTCGGTGCGGACCGACAGCCTCATCCTGAACACCGGCAACGGCATGTTCACCGACCCCGCGCTGCGCGCGGCGGCACGCGAGGCCGTGGACGGCTCCGCGCTCGTCGACTCGATCTTCGGCGGCTACGCCGACCCCGCGCAGGGCCTGTTCGGCCCCGCCGTGTCCTGGGCCGCCGACAAGCGCGTCGACGTCACCGGCCGTGCCAAGGCCGCGACACCCGCACAGGTCAGGTCCAGGACGAAGGGCAAGGTCCTGCGTCTGGCCGCCTTCACCAACCGCGCGGAGCTGCCCGAGGTCGCCACCGTGCTGCAGCAGCAGTTGGAGAAGGCCGGGTTCACCGTGAAGCAGGACGTCCGCGAGTACACGCAGATGGAAGCCGGCCTCCTTGCCGGCAAGTACGACGCCCTCGTCATGTCCCGGGTGGTGCTCCTCGACACCGGCGATCCGGTCGCCTATCTGGCGAGTGACTTCAAGAGCGGCGGCGTGTACAACATCGCCCGTCTGAAGAACCCCAAGGTGGACCAGGCCATCAAGTCCGCCGCCGCAGAGGGCGACGTGACGAAGCGGCAGCAGAAGATCATGGACGCCGAGGCGCAGATCCTGCGCACCGACGCCGTGGTCCCGCTCGTCCACGAGAAGGTCATCCAGGGCATCGCCGCGAACGTCGAGGGCGTGCTCCTCGACCCGCGCGAGCGCTCCCTGATCGACGTCGACACCCACCTGAAGTAGCCGGTGGGCGTCACATCGGCCGGTACCGAGGCCCGCCCGCCCAGGTGGCGCGCGGGCCTCGGCCGCCTCGCAGCCGGGACCGCGCTGCTGACGGCCGTCGCGCTGCTGCCCTGGCTGTCCGGCAACGACCCCGCGCTGACCGTCCTGCGGGCCCGCTCCGCCGACCAGGACCCGACTCCCGAGCAAGCTAGCCGCTGTTCGGGGGCAACTGGGCCTGGACGAGGGGCCGCTCACGCATCTCGCGCACTGGCTCGGCGGGCTGGCTCAAGGCGACGCGGGCACCTCCTGGGTGTCGGGCGAGGCGGTACTGCCCCAGGTGACGAGCGCCTTCGCCGTCTCCGTCACGCTGATCTCGGGGCGCTCGTCGTCACCATCACCGTCGCCGCACCGGCCAGCGCCCGCACCCTGTACCTCGGCTCCCGGCGACGACTGCACCAGGCGACATCAACCATCGCAGTCGCCGTTCTCGCCACGCTGCCCAAGTTCCCGCTCGCCTCACTCCTCGCCACCGTCTGCGGGGTGTTGCTGAGCTGGTTCCCCTCCAGCGGATGGGACGGACCGACGTCTCAGTTGGGCGAAGCACAGTGGTTGTCACCGATAGGGCGCGCTGCCTGTCACCAGCAGACCGTGGCGTGATCAACGTGGCGAACGCGCTGCCGCAGGTCACGGACACCCGCCCTTGCCGCGCCGGTCGTGACGTACCTGGCGCTACCGGGTGCTGTACATGGTGGTGGGCCTGGAGGCGGTGGCGGGGCGGTACTGGTGGGGCGAACCACAGGGGTGGACTGACCTGGCCACTGACCGTCACAGGGCTCCGGCGTCCCGGGCAGTCCAGACGCTCGGGTAGATCGGCCGGAAGCCGAGCTCCCGGCGGATCCGCTGGGTGGACATGATCCCGAACCACGGGTCGGGGTCCGTGAGCTCGTGGAGCCCGGCGGGCACCTCGACGCCGTTGAGCTGGAACAGCTCGACCGTCGTGACGGGGGCGTCATCAGCGATGTTGTAGATCCGGCCGGCGATGCCCGGCGCGTACAGCAGACGCATCAGGCCCTGGGCGACGTCCGCGTGGTGGGCCATCTGCAGGCGCTGGTGCGGCGCCCAACGGGCGGCCCAGTGCAAGGAATTGGCGAGGTGCGGGTCGCCCTCGCCGTAGACGAAGGGCAGCCGAGCGATACGTACGTCCAGGCCCTTGAGCCCGAGAAGTTCGCGCTCGGCCTCGGCCTTCGACTCGGGGTAGGCGCCCCACATCTCACCGCCCGGCCGGCTCTCGTCCTCCTCGGTCAGCGGGCGGCCCCGTCCGACACCGTACACATTGTTCGTGCTGACCTGCACGAACCGCTCCACGCTCAAGGCCTGCGCGGCGCGGCCCAGGGCCACCGCGGCGTCCCGGTTGACGGCCCACGCCTCCTCGTCCGGCACCCCGCGGAAGGAGGCGGCGACATTCACGACGGCGTCCACGCCGGCGAGCGCCTTGCCGAGTGTCTCCTCCTCGCGCATGTCTCCTACGGCGACCTGGGCGCCCAGCTCCGCGAAGCGCTCGCCGCGGGCCGCGTCCCGTACCAGGACTCGCACCTGCTCGCCCGGCTGCCGCTGGGCCAGCAGCCTCGGCACAAAGCGGCGTCCGACCTGTCCCGTCGTACCAGTCACCAAAGTCAGCATGATCTGCTCCTCACGCACTGAGTCACTGTCGTCGGTGACCAGCCTCGACGGATGCGGCGATGTCCGGGAGAGACCTCCTCATCAGGGGATTGGGAGTCCCTGGATAAGCCGGCTGGCGTCCCGCACCCTGGGGAGGTGAACCGAGCCGAACTCGCCGACTTCCTGCGCCGCGCTCGCGCCCGCCTGGACCCCTCCGACGTGGGTCTCACAGCCGGAGCCCGGCGCCGTACGCCTGGGCTGCGCCGCGAGGAGGTGGCCCAGCTGGCCGGCATGTCCGTGGACTACTACACGCGGCTGGAACAGTCCCGGGGCCCGCGCCCGTCCCGCCAGATGCTCACCGCGCTGGCCCGCGCCCTGCGCCTGACGGAAGACGAACGCGACCACGTCTTCCACCTCACCGGTGAACAGCCGCCGCGCCGGGAGGCGACCAGCACGCACGTGCGCCCGGGCCTGCTCCTGGTGCTGGACCGGCTGCACGACAGCCCCGCGATGGTGGCGACCGACTGCGGCGAGATCCTGGCCCAGAACGCACTGTCGCGGGCACTGAGCGGAGACGTCCTCGCCCGCCCGCCCCGAGGACGCAACATGATCCGCCGCTTCTTCCTGGACCCGGCGGCCCAGGAGCTGTTCCCGCCCGAGGACCGCCCGGAGCGCGCCCGCGAGCAGGTCGCCGGCCTGCGAGCAGTGGCCTCGGCCCGCCCGACGGACCCCGAACCCGCCGCCCTCGTCGCCGAACTACGCGCCGCGAGCGAGGAGTTCGCCCACCTCTGGGACGAACACGAGGTCGCCGTACGCCGCGCCGCCACAAAACGCTTCCGGCACCCTGCGATCGGCGTCCTCGAACTCGACTGCGAGGTCCTCGTGAACTCTGACCACAACCAGCAGCTCGTCATCCACACGGCTCGCCCAGGCACGGAGTCGTACGAGCGCTTGCAGTTGCTGCGGGTGGTGGGCTTGCAGGACCTGACGCCGACGGGCTCCTGACCGCGTGCGCGATTTCGAGTTCCCTGCCCGCCGCACATCACCCACGATCCCGAACTCCCGCGGCATCTGGTGCCGGCAGCGGCACAGGCAGGCAGACGACCACCCCGACTACCGTCCACACCACGGGTGAGGGGCTGCCGGCACGAGGTGCGGCGCAGACAGCCACCGCACGCGCCGCACGCCTGCCCGGCCTGCAGCACGACCCGGGTGCCGGGCGCCCATTCACCGGCCACCCCCGACCCCACGGCGTGGATGACACCGGCGACCTCGTGCCCGAGCGTGACGGCACGGGCGGCGGCGACGGAGTCGACGGGGAACTCCGGGCTGATACTGCCGTCGATCAGATGCACGTCGGACAGACACACCCCGGCGGCCCGCACCTCGACCAGCACTTCACCCGGCCCCGGCGTAGGCACGGGAACCTCTTCGACCGCGAACGTGCGGGTGTCCAGGCGGAGCAGCTGCTTCTCGACCCTCCACCCGGCCGGCGCCCTGGCGCCGGAGCGGGCGTCGCGGGCCGCCGCGCGGCTTTGGCGATGGCGGGCGGCCTTGATGTGTTCGCGCACTCCGTCGGCGTAGACGCGCCAGTGCGAGACGTTCGCGGCGCCGGCTACGCCGGTGAAATCGACCGGCTCGTTGTCAGCGAGCAGCTGATCGATGACCGACAGGACGCGGGCGCGCTTGTCGCGTGAGTCTTTCGGCCGGGCCTCCCGCAGAACCTGGGCAGGGGTGTGAGGCTCACTCATCGGGAGTTCTCCGGGGGGCTTGTGCGTAAGGCTGTTTCTGCAGATCAGGGCAGCGCCAATAGCGCCGCTCAAAACGCCGCATCCGCATCTCGGTAACCACGAGGTCTGGTGGGGGCGGGCCCCAGACCGCGCCGCTGCTCGTGCCTCCGTAACGGCTGGCCGTGCATGCGAACCCCCGGCGCGAGACGAACCCACCAGGGTTCGACGGCAGGGCCTGCGGACGGGAAATTACTGACGGCGACGAGGGTGCGGCGCCGGCCTTGCTGACCGACCTGGCACTGAGCAACCGCCCGTGCGCAGGGCCCTGCGGGACAACGCCCGGCACCGCAACGCGACGCCCTCGGCCCTGTCGGCCTGCCTGGCCCCCCGGCCGCCCGCCACGCCGCCCTGCCCGCGTCGACCCTCCCGGAGCTCCTCGCCGACGACTGGAGGACCGTAGAAGGCGCTGCCGCGAACCCGTCCCTGCACACAACACATATGAGCTCGACCGCGAGCGGTCAGTAGTTCTCCCACTCGTCCAGCACGTACTCGAGCACGGCCGGGTCCATCAGCGTGCTCGGCCGTACGTCCTGGCGGCGGCGATCCAGAGGGAACACCGCGGCGGCCTGCAGGACCGCCTCGTCCAGGTAACGCAGTTGCGGGGCACCCGATGCCAGCCGCAGCGGTGGGGATGTACCGCCGCCCGGGGTGGCCAGGACGAAGCCCCAGTTGCCGAAGCTCGGTACATCGACCTGGAACTCGGTGGTCGAGTAACCCGCCGTCTCGATCGTCTTCGCGATCGACCAGTACGTCTTCGGCGCGAAGAACGGCGACCCGCTCTGCACCATCACCCTGCTCTGCGGCGTCAGGACCTGGCCGAGCAGGTGGTAGAACTCCACCGAGTACAGCTTGGCCAGCGCCGCCGTGTCCGGGTCGGGGAAGTCGATGACGACCGCGTCATACCGCTGCCGGGCGCCGCGCAGCCAGTTGAAGGCGTCGGCGTTGACCACCTTGACTCTGGGGTCGTCCAGCGCCTTGTCGTTGAGGTCGCGCAGGGGCTGGAAGTCGCGCGCGAGCCGCGTCATCGCCGGGTCCAGTTCCACGAGCGTGACGTGCTGTACGTCGTCGTAGCGCAGCACCTCGCGCAGGGCGAGCCCGTCGCCGCCGCCCATGATCAGCACGTTGGCGCGGGAGCCGGCGAGGGTGGGGTGGACGAGGGACTCGTGGTAGCGGTACTCGTCGACGGAGCTGAACTGGAGGTCCCCGTTGAGGAAGAGCCGGATGTCCGGTTCGCCGGTGAAGGCGGTGGAGCGGGTGACGACGATCTCCTGGTACGGCGTCGTCTCCGCGTAGATGATCGGGTCCCGGTACATCTGCTGGCGCGCGGTCACCTCCAGGTTGTCCGCGAGCGCGTACGCCGTACCGAGCACGGCCAGTACCGCCGTGACCCCGGCCAGCAGGGCGTTGCGCACCCAGCGCCGGATCTGCCGGCGGAAGATGAACACCACCACGATGACACCGGCCACCGCGTTGACCGCGCCGACGACGAGCGCGCCCTTCAGCTGGCCGAACGTGGGCAGGAGCCACAGCGGGAAGCCCAGGCCGCCGACGAGTGCTCCGATGTAGTCGACGGCGAACATGTCGGCGACTGCGCTGCCCGCCTCTTGCCGCCGGATCCGCTGGAGCATGGTCATGAGCAGCGGGATCTCGGCGCCGATCAGCATGCCGACGGACACCGCGACCACGATCATCGCCGGGGTGTACAGCTGGAGCCAGGCGAACGCCGAGTACAGCACCAGCACCGACAGGCCGCCGACCAACGCCAGCACGCCCTCCACGAGCGCGAACGCGCCCACCGCGCGGCGGCGCAGGGGCTTGGCGGCGAGCGAGCCGAGCCCCATGGCGCACACCATCACGGAGATCACCACGGAGGTCTGGAGCACCGAGTTGCCGATGAGGTAGCTGCCCAGCGCGGTCAGGGCCAACTCGTACACCAGGCCGCAGGCCGCGCAGAGGAAGACGGCGAACAGCAGCAGGAAACGAGCCCCCCGGGTGTGCCTGGCACCCGGGGGGCGGGAGGGTGCCACAGTGCTGTCGCGGCCTTGCACGGTGGTGGAGCTCATCGAGGGGCGCCGTTACGAGATCGCCGCGCCGACCATGAACCCGGTGCCCAGGTACATGCCGGCCTGGACCCAGGCGGCGGGGTGTGGACGGCTGTCCTGGTCATCGAGGACGACCGCGCCCATCTGGCCCGGCGTGAACACGCCGATCACGATGCCGACGACGGTCATCACCAGCACTCCGGCCAGGCCGTACAGCAGCGTGCTGATCAGGCCGTAACCGAGGCCCTGCTCGGACTCGCTCGCCTCGATGGCCTTCATGATGACCAGGCCCACGGCGACGGACTGGCTGCCCAGCAGGACGGCCGCGCCGCGGTTCCGGTCGGTCCATACCACGTGGTACAGCTTGCCCGGGGTGACGAGGTCTAGCGCGATGAAGCCGACGGCCATGACGACGAGGCCCACGACTCCGTAGAGCAGGGCCTGGCCGGTCGACTCGAGGATCTCGGTCACTGCGTTGCCTTTCTTGGGGGCGGGGACGTGGCGTGATCAGGTGCTGAGCGGGAGGAGTGTGGGATGCGTCGGCGATCGATCCGGCCGCTCACCGGGCGTTACTTGCCCTCGCCGGGGCCGCCGCCGCGGAAGCTCGCGCTGTCCGGGTCCGGCCAGTAGGTGAGGTGCCGCTGGTGGCGGTGGTAGCCGTTGCGGTAGTCCTCGATCTCGATCAGGCTGCCGCTCCGGTACGGCGAGACGGTGACCATGTCGTCGCCGTAGCGCAGGAACTCCATGCTGTCACCGGAGGCACGGTCCAGGGCCGTCCGCTCGGTGTGGATCGCCTGGGCGACCTCGCTCGGGGTGCTGTCCGAGTCGAACCAGTCCGCCCCGGTCGCGCTGTACGTCTTCCTGATCCACTCGCGCGGGACCGCGTCGTCGTCCCCGTCGCTGGAGCAGGCGGTGAGCAGGGTCGCGGCCAGCACGGCCGCCGCCGCTGCGCGGACGAGTCGGGCGCTGTTCATCGGGCCTCCAGCCGGCTGTGCGTCGATACGATCTGACTGTTCTGCGGATACGTGTGCCAGGTGCGCCAGACGAGCCCGGTGCCATATGGTCCCTCGACCGTCTCCACGACCACTGCGGTGACCGATTCCGGCGAACCGGGGAAGACTCCGCACAAGCTGTGCTCGGCCTCGGTGGCCTGGCCGATGACCTGCGCCACCTCGGCACTGAACTCCTCGGGAGCCAGTCGGCGGGTGGTTGCTCCGAAGTCGTAGACCCAGCCCGGCAGATGACGGGTGCAGGTCTCGGGCAGACCCCTCACTGCGCCCTGCAGACAAGCCACCGTCTCCCGCACCGGACCGGCAAATACCTGGTGCGAGGCCCCGAGCAGCCGCAGCCGCACGTGCAGCCCGCCGAGCGACACCAGACGTTCTGCCAGCGCCGGACGCTCCATCAGGTCCAGCGAGAAGCAGAGTTGATCCGCATCCGTGTCCAGATAGGGGGCGTCCAGAGGAACGGCGTACACACGGCCCCCAGGTCGTTTCTTGCCATAATCGGCGCCCGAGTATGGCACATGCGTTCGTGGGGCTTGAGGGGTGGGGCGGACGGATGGGGGCGAAGAGCCTCCCACCCCCCCAGGGGTCGGTCCGCGCCCTCACCACACCGACGCCTGGCATGCTGCTGTGGGTCAGGGCGGATGCGGTGCGCAGGATGAAGCGGGGCTGGCGACCACTGCCACTCAAAGAAGCGCGAGGAGTTCCGTACACAGTTTCGTGCAAGCCCCGGCCAAGCCGGGGTCATCTCATGTAGAGGAGCTCCTTCACACCAAGCCACCGCGCCTGTTGTGGGACAGCCGCTGCGATCGGTGTGCGCCGGAGTGCTGGGGTCCGGGCTGCGAACCAGCGAGTGCGGCCCCCTGCTCCACAGCCCGAGCGTGCGCTTCGGCGGTGAACGGCTGTGGCAGATGCCTGGCAAGCTCCGCGGCATCCCCTGTGAAGTGCAGCGTACGGGGGCCCAGCGACGCGGCCGCCATGCAGTGGACACCCGATCGTCGACAAACAACGTACGCGCCTGATCGGGCCAGCCGACCGCTGCCATCGCCGCTTCGTAGGCATGCTCGTCCGGCTCATTGCAGCCCAGCAACGGAGATCCGGACGGGCCTTTTGAACGTGAAGGATTTCTTGAGGTCATCCTTCCAGTACGAGTGGCCGACCTCTACAAGCCAGTCTGCCTCCCCGTTACGGAACACCCGTCGGCCGTACGCTTCGGGATCCTGAACTTCCCGGCCGGACTGGTCGCAGTTACGGGCAAGCTCGGCAGCTTGCGCAAGGGCCTGCTCCCGGCCACCGTCGACAGGGATCGCCCGGGTCAGCTCCCAGCTGGAGTCTCCGCTCCCGTGCGCCTCCACCAAGATCCACCAGCCCTTGCCGCTGCCCATCTCGGCTGCCTCTGAATGATTGCCAGCCGAGCCGTGAAGGCCCGGACGAGTAGGGAAGAGGTCGCCCTCATGGTGCGGTTGATCGTGCTCGACGGACTCGGCGGCGAATCCGCGCTTGTCTTCCATCCTCTTAAAGATCGCAGATTCAGTCCTGCATGTCAGCAGCAGAATCGAAGAGCCCCCTCTCGTCGAACGCGGGCGATCACCTGTCGCTCGCCGTGCGGAACGCTGTCATCGGTGGTGTCGCGTTCGCGGACCAAACGCAGATGCGGTCGGCCGCCGAGCAGGGCGGCGGCCCAGTGCAGAGACTCGCTCGCGGTCAGAATCCCCCCGCGTCGGCGACGGGCTGAAGATCGGGCGGGCGAACGGCTCCGAGGAGCGAGCCAGCCTGCCGACCTCAGAAGCCGGCGAGCTGCGACTGCGTGATGATGGGGCTGCTGCTGTATCCCTCGCCCGCCGCCGGCACCCTGGTTGCCAGGTAGCCGTTGCCGACGAACATCGGGGAGTAGTCCTTCGACGGGTTGCTCGTGCTCAGCACCCAGCCGTCGTCGCCACCGGCCGTACCTGACGCCGGTGCGGACGAGGCGGGCACCGCAGCCGTGCCCAGGAGCAGACAGGCGAGGGCGCAGACCAAGTGGCTCATGAGGTGATGGGTGCGCGGCCCCATGCTCACCGTCGCCCGCATGGTCCGGCGCCCGGCCTGAACGCTGACCGCCGCGTGCCCGCCCGCGACGGTCTCGTGATCGTCGACGACAGGGCAGCCGCCACACACCTACGCGCTGTCGGGCCTGCCGACCGGGACGTCGTCCCCACTGACATGCTCGCGATCAGTGCGCGGCCGATGCGGCTTGGCGCATCGGCCCTTCGGAGCACAACAGCTGCTCAGTAACCCACCATGCGGGAGCGACGCGTGAGCGATGCGTGAGCGGATGGTGTGGCACAAACGATCACGGCGTGGACTCAGCAGGGTGCACCACCCTGCCTGACCAGGCGGTTACGGACCCGGAAGCGGCATCCGGAACCGCCCGGCAAGCTTTGGCCAGGACTGTTGATCCATTGGGGACCACCATCCCCGGGGGCCGCGGGGAGCACGGTGGGGAAGGACCGCTTCGACCTCCCCAGGCTTTGACGGCCCGTCCCCGGCAGGCACCGCCCGACTACCCAGAGGTTCCCGGTCATGTCCGGCTGTACTCCGCGGCGAGGAATTGTCAAGAGCTGTGGGCGGGGTGGCCAAGGGATGCGTCCGTCGGTGAGGTCGATAACTTGCCTTCATGGTTACGGGCGAAGGGGCCGAGCACATCGGTGCCGATCTTGAGGGTCAGGGCTGGGGTGCGACGCGTACCTGGGTGGAGAAGGGGCTGTTCGAGGCAGAGCGCATCGAAGAAGTCGTGCGGCTGCGTGGCGGCTGGACGTCGGAGATGCGCCGTCTGGGCATCCGCGGGCCCGGCGGTCGACGCTCACTGGTCCTGCGGTCCTTTGTCAAGCCCTTCTTCGTTCGGCACGCGGAGGGCTTGCTGATCCGCGAGGCAGCCGTTCTGCGCCTGCTCGGCGACACGGACGTGCCCGCAGCCACGCTTGTGGCGGTGGACGCTACGGCGCAGTACTGCGACCATCCCTCCTTGCTGATGTCCCTGCTGCCCGGGACAGTGCGCCTGGGCGATGAAGGTGCCGATCGGCGTGCCGAAGTGCTCGCCCGTCAATTGCTGCGTATCCACCGTCTGCCGGTGACCGCAGAGACACGGCCTCGCACCTATCAGGCGTGGACCTCTCCTGAGCGGGTGAGCCCGCCCCAAGACACCGAGCGGCCTGAGCTGTGGCAACGGGCCGTGGACGTGATCCGTCGCGAGCCCCCGGATTACCGGGCCTGCTTCCTGCACCGGGACTTCCATCCCGGCAATGTTCTCTTCACGGGCGTCGGCGACGGTCTGCGGATCAGCGGCGTCGTCGACTGGGTGGAGACCTCCTGGGGGCCGGCCGACCTGGACGTGGCCCACTGCTCGACGGCCCTGGCCCTACTGCACGGGGTTCCCGCGGGCATGCACTTCGCCGACCGCTACCTTGCGGCGGGAGGGATGCTGGCCGAAGACCGCGCCGCTCATCTCTACTGGCGGCTGCTGGACGCGTTGGCCTTCGCTCCGGACGCCGAGAAAGTTGCCGTCCCCTGGCGAGAGGTGGGCCGTGCCGATCTGACTCCCACCGTGCTGACCAGGCGTCTGGAGGGATACCTCCAGGCCCTTTTCGACCGCTATGCCTGAATCCGGATCGCGGCCTGCGGGCAGGAGACCTGCGGTCGGCGGGCCTGGCTGCTGCGAGTTCTTTGGGCGTTCGACCAAGCGGCCGTGCTCGAAACGGGCTCCAGCTCGAACCAGCGCGACGAGGTGGGGAGCGTTCACGGCCCGCTAGGCCGTTTCTGACGGCTCTTGGTGGGCTGGGTGGATCTCGTAGTCGGCCGGGCAGGACGTCCGTATGGTGCGGCGACACGAGCTCACGGACGCGCAGTGGCAGAAGATCGAACCCCTCCTGCCCGGCAACGGAAAGCCGGGCGGGCAGTGGGCGGACCACCGCAGGGTGATCAACGGGGTGCTGTTCCGGGCCCGGACCGGGGTGCCCTGGCCTGACCTGCCGGAACGGTACGGTCCCTGGCAGACCGTCTATGAGCGGCATCGCCGCTGGTCCGCGGACGGAACGTGGAAGGCCGTTCTAAAGGAACTGCAGATCGAGGCGGATGCCGGCGACCCGGACGGGGAGTTCGCCCGCCAGGTGGCCCGGCGGGAGTGGGCCGTGAACATCGACTCGACGTCCTGCCGGGCGCATCAGCACGCGGCCGGAGCGCCCCGCAAGTCTCCGGCCGACCACCCGCAAAAGGGGGCGGAACGCGTGAGGAGGCAGATGGGCGGGAGGCGTTGGGGCGCTCACGGGGCGGGCTGACCAGCAAGGTCCATCTGCTCTCCGACGACCGGGCCCGCCCGCTGCACTGGCTGACTTCGCCCGGTCAGCGCGGTGACAGCCCGATGTTCGCCCCGGTGCTGGACGGTTTACGCATCCGGCGCCGCGGACCGGGCCGCCCGCGCAGCCGGCCGGACCGGGTCCGCGGCGACAAGGCCTACTCCAGCCGCGACAACCGCGCCTACCTGCGCAGGCGCGGCATCAAAGTCACCATCGCCCAGCCCGACGACCAACGGGCACACCGCAAGCGCCGGGGACGAACCGGCGGCCGGCCCCCGGCCTTCGACAAGGCTCAGTACCGCCGCCGCAACGCGGTCGAACGGTGCATCAACAAGTGGAAACAGTTCCGCGCGGTGGCGACCCGGTACGACAAACGTGACTACATCTTCAACGGCACCCTGGCCGTCACCGCGATCGTCATCTGGCTCCGCGACACAGTCCAAGAGCCATCAGAAACGGCCTAGTGGTAGCCGTTGCGGACGACCAGCCGCCAGCCGTGCTCCCCGCGCCCGTGGGGATGGCGTTTGCCGATGGCTTTGGTCAACGGTGAGCGATCAAACGGCTCGGACGTATCGACGAGAACTGGCAACGCGCGTTCGCTGGCCTACGTCGTTGCGAGGCTACCAACAGCTGTAGTTCACGGTCCGAGGAGTTTGAGCACGTGTGGCCAGCTGTCCGCCTTCGCTCGGGCGTTCGCTGTTCGGGTTCCGCCCAGGTGGCCGCCTCCGCCGCCGGGGAGGTAAGGGAAGTCCGCGACGGCGTGCCCGGCCTTCGGATAGAGCAGGGCCTTGTGCTTGTGTCCGGTCGCGTTGCGTTCTTGTGCGATCGATTCGGCGGACGGAAGCGAGCCCCACAAAGGGTCGTCGCCGCCGGCGATGGCCAGCACGGTGCCTCGTACGTGGTCGAGCGGGATGGGGATGAGCTGCAGGTCCTTGCCGTTCTTGGTCCATGCGGCCTGTCCTCGCCCGCAGCTGGAGCAGTCGCGGTAAAAGGCTCGGTTGGTGTTGCGGTTAGGCATGTAGACCACGGCATCGCGGACGAGGTCCGGATAGTACTGGGCCATCAGCTGGGCTGCCTCGGAGCCGCGGGAGCCACCGATCACCACGAGACGCTGAGCATCGGCCTGCGGCTGGTTGCGCAGAAGCCGGGCGGCGGTGGCGAAGTACTCCAGGGAGATGTCGGCGAGGTTCTTGGGCCGTCCCTCGCAGTCGAAGTAGCACAGGGCCAGGGTGGGGTGGCCGCGGGAGGCCAGCAGGGTCGCTGTGAGCGGGGAGGGGGCGCCGCCCTCCGAGCCCCCGAGGAGCAGGACCGGCGCACGCCGGGGCCCGTGCGAGGGAGGCAGGAAGAGTTCCCCGCGCAGCTTGTCGTGGGCCACGGTGAGCTCCTTGCTGTGCACTCCGCTGATGGCCCATGTGCGGGTCAGCTGTCGCTCCGCGATGGTGCGGCTGCCTGCTTGGACCGCGAGGCGTACCTGGTAGGAGGAGGCCTTTCGCGGGTCGTTCGTGCGGAACCAGCTCTTTTCAGGATCGCCCTTGGCGGGGGTCATGGACCAGAACAGACCCATGCCGTCGGCTCCCCGATACGTCCCTGCCTTGGGCTCGGCGTGATCCAGATCTACGATGCCCTTGTCGTCGGCGTCAAAGACGGCGCGCCCCGTCCAGGTCGTGCCGTCGGCGTCGGTGGCGCGTGCCGTGACGGTGATTTCCTCGCCGGAGGCGAGCCCGCTGATCCGAGTGTGCACCGGCTCGTCCGCCAGGCCGACCGGCTTGTCCAGGTGAAGGATGGCCGTCCGGCTGTGTGTGACGTTCGGTTCTTGGCCTCCGGAGCAGCCCGTGGTGGCCAGCAGAATCAGTGCTAATGCTGCCGCGTAGGCCGCGGTTCGTCTTCTCGCCTTCTGCATGCGTGCAGTGTGATCGTCCGATGTCTTTGCAGGGAAGGGGGAGAAGGAGGCACAGTGACCTTCCGAGGTCAGGTCACGACGGCATCCTGGGCTCGGGGTGCCCTGGTGCTGACGAGCCGGTGGGAGTCGATGCCGGTCTCGATGATGTTCCCGCCGAAGGTAAGGCGGGCGACGATGGGGCCGCACAGAGCCGCGGATCGGTGAACGTCTTCGTCCACCCGCCGAACGACTCGTTGGAGGCGATGGCGACGCTGTTCTTCTCCTCATGTCCCGTCGGTACTTGGAACAGCAGCTCGGCACCCCTGCGGTCCAGCTCCATATGGCCCAGCTCATCAATGCAGAGGAGATCGACGCGGCCGTAGCGGGCGGTGGTCTTGGTGAGAACCTTTTCGTCCGCGGCCTGGACCAACTCGTTGGCCAATTTGGTGGCGAGCGTGTAGCGACGCGGAAGCCGGCCATGGTGGCCTCGGTGCCGAGCGCGATCAGCAGGTGGAACTCGGTGGCGTTTGCGTGTCATGGCACGCTCCCTGGATGGCGGGTCGGTCGGCCGGCTGCCGGTTCCGCAGCAACTGGTCGTAGGCCGCGACCGAGGGCAGCGGCCTGGTGTCGGGCGGCAGCTGGGCAAGCCGCCGTTCGGTCAGCGATGTCACGTTCGTCCGGTCCGGCGCCGCAGGGACAACAGGAGCCGCGACGTCGTCGGCTTCGGCCGCCTTCCGTGCCTCCAGGGCGACGACGTCGGCCGTCAGGGCACCGGCCTTGAGTGCGGAGGCGAGCCCGGCGACCAGGTGCTCGTGGGCGATGTGGCGGCCCATCACCAGGACCTCGATCAGGGCCCGGGTGCCGTCTCGCTCGCCGTGGCCGGCATCCGGACCGACTGGTGTTCCAGGGCATCCTGTTCGTGCTGCATACCGGGATCGCTTGGGAACATCTGCCCCAGGAACTCGGCTTGGGGACGGGGATGACGTGCTGGCGGCGTCTGGTCGAGTGGACCGAGGCCGGCGTGTGGCCCCGGCTGCACGAGGTCCTTCTCGCCAAGCTCCGCAGCGCGGACGCCCTGGTCTTCTCTCGGACCGCAGTCGACGGCTCCCACATCCGCGCGGTAAGGGGGGATCCAAGACGGGACGAAGCCCGGTTGACAGGGGCAGAAGCGGCAGCAATCACCACCTGATCACCGACGCCACCGGCATCCCTCTCGCGGTCACTCTGACCGGCGGCAACCGCAACGATGTCACCAGCTCATCCCACTGCTTCAAGCAGTTCCGCCCGTGCGCGGCAAGCGCGGCCGACCGCGCCGCCGCCCGGACGTCGTACTCGGGGACCGCGGTTACGACCACGACAAGTACCGCCGACTCGTCCGGGACCTGGGCGTGAAGCCGGTCATCGCCCGCCGCGGCACCGAGCACGGCTCCGGCCTCGGAACCCAACGCTGGTTCGTGGAGCGGGCGTTCGATCACCTGCACTGGTTCCGCCGCCTGCGGATCCGCTGGGAGATACGGGACGACATCCACGAGGCCTTCCTCACTCTTGGATCCGCTCTCATCTGCTGGCGGAGGCTTGTCTCCCTACGCTGACAGCAGCGGAACCCAGTGTTTCATCACCTGCCGCAGACGCTGTTGGTGGTCAGCAATCCAGTCGTCCGGCGGGACCAGCGGCACCCGGACGGTGACCATGGATCCCGACTCGTCCTCCACGACGACCTCCGGACAGTCACGCTCGCCGGTGAGTTGGATGAAAATCGATGGCCCACTGCTCATCTCCATCCAGTCAACATCCTCGCCAGCATCGAGCCTGTTCAGCGCATCCGCCCACCTCTCCAGTCTCGAGGCGGAGAGCGCCAGGTCAACACGGCCGGACACGAACGGCGTCCTGACCACGATCTCGGCCTTCAGCCCGGCGGACCACCTGGGATCACGCCCCAGAACGTTGACAGTGACGCTGTTCCCCTCGTCATCAGCAAGAGAGATGAGCTCTCTCGGAACAATGTCGTCCACAGCTGCCCCTTCATCGGCGAGTACCGAGAGATCCTCGCTCTGGCAGTGGCACATCCGCCATCCCATTTCTTTAGGGGTTCTTGGCGTCGAGAGACCACTTGGAGACGGCTCCGCCAAGCGCGTGTCGGTTTCGAGGCCCTGTCCGCGGGTGGGAACGCACCCGTACCCGATGCGGGTGCCGGGCTGTTCGATGGTCCACGGGAGTCGAGGGGCGGGCCGGCCCGCCACGCCTTGCCCGGTTCCCAGTCCTCAGCACTCGAGCCCGCGCCGACGCCCATCACCGGTTGCGGTTCGCGTCTTCGCCCGAGGGCCGCCTTCGGTTCCGCACAGCCAACCTCGTGATCGCGACAGCCCGGCGCGCCGCCCCCGAAAATCGGTTGCTTTCCTGGGCCATCGCCGCAACTGAGTCGCGGTCTTCTGTGGATGCCGAACAAGGCCGTGTTGCGGGCGGCGGCGGTTGTCGTACGAGTGGCGAAACCGGCCCTTGGTCTGCCCGGCGCCCCGGGGCGCCCCGCTCCCGAAACCGCAGCGAGATCGAGAGGAGGGCGACCAGAGGCATGGAACACCGGACTTCACGCTGGCTGTGTGTCCTCCTGAAGGCGAGGGAACAGCGGCTCTGCCGCGGGCAGACGCCCCTCGACCGGTGTCAGCCGTTCGGTGATCCGCGTCGCGGCATCGGGGATGAACGGGCGCAGTTCATCCGCCAGCACATGACATGCGGCGACAAGCGTGGCGAGTACGGTGTCGAGCCGCTTCGCTGCTTCACTGTCACCCTTCCGCTCTTCCCGAGCCAGTTCCCATGGCCTGGTGGCGTCAATGCATCGGTTGGCTTCCTCCACGATGTGCCAGACCGCATGGGTGGCACGCCGGAAGTCGAAGTCGGCCAAGGCGGCATCGACGAGGCCGGGTGCCTTCCGGTAAACGCCCACCAGCGCCGGCCCACTGGAATTGTCGGGCGCACAGGCGGGGACGATTCCGCCACGAAAGCGGTGAACCATGGTCACGATGCGGTGGACGAGGTTACCCAGTCCTCCGGCGAAATCCGCGTCAGCGCGGGCGGTCAAGCGGTCGGGAGTGAAGTCGGCGTCCCCGACCCGGGGTACATCGCGCAGGAGCCACCAGCGCACCGCGTCTGTGCCAAAGGTCGCGGCCAGCGCAGCCGGGTCGACGCTGTTTCCGGCCGACTTGCTGATCTTTCGGCCGTCGACGGTGAGGTAGTCGTGGACCAGGATGTCGGTGGGCAGCGGGAGCCCGGCCGACAGCAGCATGGCCGGCCAGTACACGGCGTGGAAGCGCACCACTCCCTTGCCGACCAGATGGACGCGGCGCTCGCTGGTGGCCCACCACTGGTCGTACGCGCTGTCACCGGTGCCGTATCCGAGACTGGTGACGTAGTTGCCGAGGGCGTCCCACCACACATAGACGACCTGGCTCGGGTCGTCCGGCACGGGGATGCCCCAGCCGCGGGCGCGATGGTGAGAGCGGGAGACAGAAAAGTCGTGCAGGCCGCCTTCGATGAGGGCGAGGACCTCGTTGCGGCGAGCGGCGGGCTCGATGCGCAGTTCACCGCTCGAGATCAGCTGATGGAGGCGGTCGGCGTAACGGGACAGCCGGAAGAACCAGTTCTCCTCCGCGACGAGCTGAGGCTCGGTGCCGTGCTCGCCACACCGTCCATCGACCAGTTCGTCAGGGGTATAGAACTGTTCGCAGCCAACGCAGTACAGGCCTTCATACTCCTTGCGATACAGGTCACCAGACGCGGCGCACTGGCGCCACAGTCGTTCGACTCCGACGCGGTGACGCGGGTCGCTGCTGGTGCGGATGAAGTCGTCGAATGAGAGCGACAGCGGACCACGCAAGGCGGCGAACGCATCGGCGTTGCGGTCGACGAACGACTGCACGTCGACACCAGCCGCTTCGGCGGCCAGGACGTTCTTCAGGGAGTTGTCGTCGGTTCCGCTGAGCAGCCGGACCTGCTCGCCCCGTAGCCGATGGTGACGGGCCAACGTGTCCGCTTGGACGAGCTCCAGGGCGAAGCCCAGATGTGGGCGGGCGTTGACGTACGGAATAGTCGTAGTGATGTAGCGGCTTCGTGCGGTCATCGGTCCTCCTACCGGGTAGCGAGGCCTGGTCGCACAACAGTGAGGCCCCGTCCCGGGGCCTCGGATTCGGTACGCGTCCGTTCTCAGCAGCCCCGTCGACGGGGCATCATCCAGTGCTGAGGCGAAAGCGTGATCATGCGTCCGAGCCTAGCAACAGAGCGACGTCGCAGCACGCTGTTTCCGCCCCTCCACGGCAGCCACTGCGCAGGAGCCCTCCGGGGCAGTGCTGGGCTGGACAGATGTCACCCGGTGTCCCACGCACGCCGAATTCCGCAGAGTCAGAGCACTGCCTCTTCACCAGCAAAACAGCACTGGAGTCGGTGCGGCTTGTGCTGCCCCGAAGTATCGTTCACCTCGCCCCGGCGGCAGCATCCTGTGAGCGTGCGGCAGGCCCTGGACTGTCAGGAGCCCGCCCCGGTGAACGGCGGACTTGGCTGTGGTAGTCGAAGTCGCCGCGGACGATGCGCCGGTAGTTCCGCACGCATCGCTGAAGCGCGCTGCGGGTCTGCCCGGCGTGCGGCTGGTTTTCGCTCAGGCGGCTCAGCTCGTTCTCGGCGACCAGGATGCGGTCCACGTGTTCGCCCAGCAGGACGTTGGAGGCGTCGACGGCTTCCTGCAGTGTTTTGTCCTCGCGGGCGTGCAGGATGTAGACGGCGTTGTGGAGGTCTCCGACGGCCACCTCCTTCTCGAGTGAGCCGATGTCGTTGTGGAGCCAGATGTAGTCGCTCGCTGCGTTGCGCGGTTCCCGGTAGGCCGACCGGTGACGGTCCGGTTGCGGGATGTCGATGCCGGCGTCGATCTCGTGCAGGTCGAAGTAGAGGTTCATCGCGATCGCGTCCCGGCGCAGGTCGACGAACTGCGCGACAGTCGGCACTCGGCCGGCGTCACGGTCCGCGGTCCGCGAGTACAGAGTCCACACGTATCGGTGCAGCCCGTACTGGAACTGGTGCACCCACCCCGCAGAACGACCGCGGCAGGAACGGGCAAGAAGATCGGCGAAGGCCCGCTCCAGAGCCGTACGCGGTACTCCTCCGTGCAGGACCGCGTCCAGGCCGCCGACAGTGGTCCTCGCGGCTTCGACGTCGTGGCCGCCCTCGTCGAACTCGTCGAGCGCGAACCTCCTGTAGACCCACTCGGTCAGCAAAGTGAGTGCTTCGAGGTCACGGGTCGTGTAGCACAGCGCGGCCCACAGCTCGGTTCGGTGCGTTCCGTCCGCTCCCGCGTCGCCTGGTCGCGGACGAGTCCGTGACCACGGGCCCAGGACCACATTCTTTCCGCGGCCTGAGCCATGAGCGGATTCTCGACCGACGGTTCGAAGGGCATGGGGTACTCGGGCAACTCAAGCGGGGCATGGGCCGGTGGTACGACGGTCGGCCCGGCGGAGCGGTACTGTTCTGCGATCCGCGCCGCTGAAGTACCCAGCCCGCCGGGTTGCCACGGCGTCCTGCTCAACATGGATTTCCCTCGCACACTGCCTCGTCCCCACCCCAAACTGGACCTCACCAGGAGCCGGACCGAGTGCCGACCGGTCAAGCGGTGACTTCCTGACCATCCGAGTGTCGCTGTCCTGCAGTCCGCTGGATGTTTTCTGGACGCAAGACCGCTCGTGAGAAGGCACTGGAGGCGTGGCCACGGCGCACACCACCGCCCGTGCAACTACGGCGACCGGGTCGTTGAGCGCGGGACCTCACAGGCTCGGGTCCGGCCTGCGTCGTGATAGACGCACCATTGATGCGCTTGATACAACAGCCGCCATCGTCGCTGAGGCACCCGGTTCGGCGCGTCCCCTCCTCGCTCCGAACGTCGTACACCTGGCCCCGGATCAGCGGTGCTCACGGCGATTAAGGAGGGCTGGGCCCGGCAGCGACACGCCCGGTTCCTGAAGGCTTCGACGATCGAACCGCGGCTGCGTCTGATCAATCGGTTCGAGATGTTCACCGGGCTGTACCCGCCGCGGCGGGCGGCTGACGACTGGCGGGCCGCCTCACCTCATCCGGACTCACGCACCTGGTCCGGGGTCCGGTCGAACAGGACGTGCGATGCCGGCACGGGCCGCTTCCAGCTGGGCAGCGAACGCGAGGCCGAGAAAGAGCGCTACAGCGGTGAGGTTGGCCCACAGCAGCAGGGCGATGAAAGCGGTGAGCGGTCCGTACACGGCGCCGAAGGCACCGCTCTCCTCGACGTACAGCGCGAGCAGCCAAGTGGCCGACACCCACAACACGAGGTGCACGGCCGAACCGAACGCCAGCCAGGTGTAGCCGGGCTGCATACGGCGGGGCGACCAGCGGAAGATCACAGCCGAGGCCACCCAGGCCAGCGCGAGCCCCACGGGGAAGTCGAGCACACCCCACCACTGCGGCCCGCTGCCCTCCCCGTCGGCGGACTCCGCGACCGCGTCCCCCACGGCCTCACCAGCCACGAGGATGACGAACCCCAGCACCAGGGGCAGACCGGCTGCGAGCGCGAGAAGGATCGCCCGCGCGTACTTGATGGGAAAGGGACGGTCGCGCTCGATGCCGTAGATACGGTTGGCGCCGCGCTCGATCTGGCCCATGGCCGAGGCGAGGTTCAGCAGGGCGAAGCCCAACCCGAGCCATAGGGCGAGCGTGCCCCAGACATCGCCGTGAGCGGTGCGCCGCGTTCCGTCGAAGGCGTCCTTGACGATCTCGGCGCTGGCACCCGGCACGATCCTGCCGAGCGTGAGCTCGATGATTCGGCCCACGCCCTCCGTGTGCACCGACGTGGCCAGCCCGACCAGCGCCACGGTGCACGGCACGAGCCCGAGCACCACCTGGAAGGCGAGGGCGCGCGCGTTGGTGAAGCCGTCCGCGTAACGGAACCGTGCGAAGGAGTCGGCCAGCAACCGCAGCCCTCCGTAGTGGCGCAGGGCGGTGAACGCCTCGTCTCCGGAGAGCTCGTCTCCGATCATGTCCCGGGTCTGTGGTACGTGGACGGCGGTACCCATGGCGTGGACGCTCCTTGTCTTCGGCTGGTCCCTGTCCGCTTGCCCAGTGAACCTTCCCGTGCGACCTCGTCCTTCTCACACTGCCGTCGTCCCGTCCCCCGTGCTCGCCGACCCACAGCCGCGAACGGGTCGACGATACGCTCCTTGGCACCCGCTGAACTGTGTCAGGCAGCCAACAGCGGATGGAATCCGAGTACGGCCCGCGGCTCGTCGCGCGAATTGGCAGTTGGGCGTGAAGCCGACGTCGGGGGCTCAGCGGCGGCCGCCGGGCGCTTCGCCGTCAGGCTGTCGGCGGCTGGCTGGAGAGCACGGCCTGATCGGCGGGCTGGTGCACCTTCTGCTGGCGGCGGCGCTGCTCGTTGCGGTGGTCTTCGACGCGCTGGGTGAACAGCTTCAGCGCCTCGGCTTCCCGGACGTCGGACTCCCAGGTGGAGTCGTTCTTCGTGGACCGGCTCACCGGCATGCCCGTCCCAGCGATCTGCAGTTCTCTGTTGCGCCACGTGTTGCACACGGCGGCGGCAGCGTCCGGCGCGGCGGCATGGCGACGCTGCAGAACGCGGGCCGGCTGCCAGGCCGGGCACATCTGACCCGCAACGTGATCGGGAGCTATGCCATGTGCCGTCGACGAGGCCGGGTTTTCGGGGCAACGGCCGCCGGGTGGTGACGCGCGGTGCTCCCCCCGACTCCCCTGCAGCAGAGCTGAGAACCGCGAGCGGCCCGCCGCACCAGTGTTGTTGGTGCGGCGGGCCGTTCCCTGTTCGGGTGGCCGACCGTGGGTCGGCCTCACGCGAGGAGAACCGGAAGGGGTTCAGACCCGGGGGTGGGGGTCATCCGGTGGCGAGAGTGGTCCACTTCTGGTTGGAGCCGCCGTTGCAGTCCCACAGCACGAGCTGTGTGCCGTTGGTCGTGGAGGCGCCCGGTACGTCGAGGCAGCGGCCGGAGGCGGGGTTGCGGTAACCGCCGTTGTAGGACTCCCACTTCTGGTTGGCGCCGCCGTGACAGGACCACAGCTGCACCTTGGTGCCGTTGGCAGTGCCGTAGCCGGAGACGTCGAGGCACTTGCCCATGGAGCGCAGGGTGCCGTCGGTGTAGGCGGACCAGTACTGGTTGGCGCTGTCGCCGCAGCTCCACGTCTGGACGGCGGTCCCGTCAGCGGTGCCGGCGCCGTTGACGTCCATGCACTTGCCGGCGATGCCGGACTGCACGCGCGCGGGCGCGGGGGCGGGGTTCTTCAGCCACCCGGCGCTGTCCGCGGCCTGCACGCCGCGGTGGAAGGCGTCGGCCATCTTCTGGTAGCCCGAGTCGTTGGGGTGCAGGGCGTCGACGAGATCGGCCGTGGTCAGAGCGCTCATGTCGACGTACCCCACATGCTTGCCCGCGGCCTGCGCGTCCCGCACGATCTGGGGGACGGCCTGGTTGTACGCGCCCCGGTACTGCTCCTCCGAGCCGCTGGTGGACACCACCAGCGACGCCACCAGGACGGTCGCGTCGGGGGCGGCGGCCGTGACCTGGTTCACCAGCGACTTCAGCCGGGCAGTGGCGGTGGAGACCTGGTAGCTCTCGTTGAGGTCGTTGGTGCCGATGTGCAGGGTGACGACGTTGGGCCGGTAGCGGGTCAGCGCGGCGTCGGTGAGCGCGGCGATCTGATGGATCTTGTATCCGGAGTGGCCCTCGTTGTCGGGGTCGGACATCGTGCCGGCGCGTCCAGTGCCGACGAAGTCCAGCGGATGGCCGTCCGCCGCGAGCCTGTTCCACAGCGGCGCCCGGTAGCCGTTGCCGGTGCTGCTGCCCACACCCCAGGTGATCGAGTCACCCAACGGCATGACGCGCAAAGGGGTGTCGGAGGCGGCGGAGGCAGGGGCCACACCCGCCGCCGTCACCCCGAGCACGGCGGCGACAAGCGTGACCAGGGGCAAAGTCCAGGGCTTTCTCATACAGGCGTCCTTTTCTGCGAGTGATGGTGAGTTGGTGCGTGGGGGGATAGCCGTTGGTGCCAACCGCTCGGCACCTGTTCTGCTACCGATCTGGGCCGGACTGAGCGTCCCGGCGGCTCACACCGCGAGGATCTGCAGTCCTGGTTGGAGCCGCTGGTGGAGGGCCCTCTGGGTTGCCTTGGCACCGTCCGCAGGGGAGGCGTCCCTGACGTCGGCGCACCAGCCGTTGCGGACGTTGACGAACTGGTAGTAGCCGTTGGTCGAAGGCACACCAGCCTCCACGACTGGTTGCCTCCGCCGTCGGCAGTCGAGGCGCCATTGACGTCCATCACCTTGGCGCTCTCGCGGTTCACCAGCCGGACGGTCCCGGTGTCCGCGCTGAAGGGACGGTCGTAGAACCGAAGTTGCGGATCGAGGCCCGGACTCCGGAGGGCAGCCCGCCGACCGTCACCCGTGAGCCGCGCGCCTGAGCGCGGGGGCGAAACGGCTGCGGCAACCGTCATGGCGGCCACGCCGGGCAGCACGCCACCGCGACTGATCTGTCGGACAACGTTCGTCTCCTGACTCTTCCTAGAACAGCACGGACGGTGTGAGCTTCTGGTTCGAAGCAACATGTGGAGGGCCGCCGCGGTGATGGACCGCATGCCAGGGCGCCGGGCGGCGCGGTGACTGCGAGGGGCCGGCTGCCATCATCTTCGTGGCCACCACCTCAGGCTGTACCTGGAACCGATTGCCACCAGACTTCGGGCTGTCGGGTGTAACGGTGTAACGGCCTTCCGCCAGTTCACTGAGTGGACGGAGGCACGGGTGTGGGCCAAGCTTCACCGCCTGGTCCTCGACGAACTTGGTGCCCGCGGCGATCTGGACTGGTGACAGTCAGGCCGTCATCCCGCTGGTCCGCGGCATCCCACCCATCCGCTCCCGTCGCGGCCCGCGACGCCGGCGACCGGGCAAGCTGCACGGTGTGCGGACCGCTGGACCTGGCTCTTGGTAGTCGCCCACACCCGGCTCCGCCTCGCCGACCCCTCGCTGCCGACCTCCGCCGCCCCTGGGAGAAGCCCGCCAAGCCCGAACGCCTCACCCCGGCCCGGGTCCGCCGCGGGTTCAGGGGCATCGGCGCGCACCTGCTCTGCCCGGTCCGTGTTCCTCAACCGACGGAAACCGGGCCAGGACGACCCCTCGGCTCGAAGAACCGGCGGCCCGCCACCCGCTACGACGTGGGCAAAACTGTCAACGCCCTGAGACCCTCAAGGCCATCGGCAGACCTGGCAGATCTTGGGAGATAAAGAGCAAGCTCAGGCCGTGGTGTACTGCTTCGCGCCGCTTGGGCCAGGAGGGCGGACAGTTCCGGTCTGAGTTGGGGGCGATCGGAAATCGCTTGTGGTGATCCGGTGGGGCGTCATACGGTCGCCGCCGATGAACGAGACGCCCGAGGTTCTGCCGTTGCCAGTTCGGAAACCAGTCGACGCCGCGGTGGCGGGCAGGTTGATCGCCGCGCAGTTCCCGCAGTGGTCCGACCTTGAGGTCCGGCCGGTCACTGCGCAGGGTTGGGACAACTGCACCTTTCGCCTCGGTGACGAGATGCTGGTGCGGCTACCGACTGCCGATGAGTATGCGCTGGCGGTGGAAAAGGAGCACCGGTGGCTGCCAGTGCTGGCGCCCGCGTTGCCGTTGGAAATTCCGGTTCCGCTGGCCAGAGGCGTGCCCGATGAGAGCTTTCCGCACGACTGGTCGGTCTATCGGTGGATCGGTGGCGAGCCTGCGGCCGGTGCCGTCGTCGAGGACATGACGGCGTTCGCCATCCACCTCGCGAAGTTCCTCGTGTCTCTTCAGCGGATCGACCCGACGGGTGGACCGGCCCCCGGACTGCACAATTGGTTCCGAGGCGGACCACTGACGACCTACGACGGGTGGGCCCGGGCAGCCCTGGAGACGTTGGACGGCCTGATCCGGACCGAAGCCGCCGAGGAGATCTGGGAACGGGCGCTGCGAGCCTCGTGGGATAGTAAGCCAGTCTGGTTCCACGGTGACATGGCCTCGGGGAACATTCTCGTGAAGGACGGTGCGCTCGCGGCCGTCATCGACTTCGGCACCTGCGGAGTCGGAGACCCGGCCTGCGATCTGTCGATCGCCTGGACGATGCTGACCGGCAAGAGCCGGGCCGCGTTCCGCGATCGGCTAGGGGTAGACGAGGCGACCTGGGAGCGTGGACAAGGCTGGGCGCTCTGGAAGGCCCTGGTCGTCTGCGCCGGAGCGGTTCGCGATGGCTATGGCCTCCCTGCGGATGCGTCGTTCGTTCTGGAGGAGATCCTGGCCGCCAATTAGCGGCTGGCCCGAACGACAAGTCGATGACAAGTCACTTGGACAACGACGTCTCTATCCGGAACCTACAAGTAGTTCCACGATCAGGTCCCGGACGCCTTCACCACTCAATCTCGTCGTCGGCGTGATCCCCACGTCTGCGGCATTCATCCCTGCCTCCAGTTCGTCTCCTGGCCTGTTTCAACGACGGCCGGTCGCATGAGTCAGGGGCCCGTTCGATTTCTGATCTGGTCCAGACACTCACCAGGCTTAGAAACAGGTGCTCACTTTGAGCTTGAACCTCCCCGCCCGCGCGGAGGAGATTGTCGTAGCCCCTGGCAGACTGCCTGCCGTGGACAACGAAGCGTTCTGGCGCGCGCTCGACGCCGCTGAGGGCAGTGACAAGCCGCTCGATGTGACCGTCGTCGACCATCTGTCGGCCCTGCCCGCGGAAGAGATCCTCGCCTTCGAGCACCGCTTCTCCCGTCTGCGTGATGCGGTCTACCGCTGGGACGTATGGGCGGCCGCCTACCTCATCGGCGGGGGCTGCTCCGATGACCGGTTCAGCGACTTCACGGCAGGCCTGGTGGCGCTCGGACGTGACTGGTACGAACGGGCAGCTGCCTGCCCTGACACCCTCGCCGAGCATCCTGCCGTGCGTACTGCGGCGGCCGCCGGGGATCAGGACGTCATCTTCGATGAGGACTTCAACTTCGTATCGTCCAGGGCGTATAAGCGACTGACCGGAGACTCGGACGCCTTTTGGGAGGCATGGGAGGCCTACGCCGAGGCTCACACGACGACCGAGGAGGGGGACGGCGAGGGCATGGGCGAGTCGTTCGACTTCACAGATGCCCACCAGATGCGTCGGCGCCTGCCGCGGCTGGCTGCGCTCTACCTCGGTCCTGGACCCAGCTGACTCACACAAGGGGCCCGCAGGTTTCGAAACCCCCGTGTGAAGAGCGCGGAATCGGCCGGTGTCTCATAACCCCAGCCGACGACCGATCAACGGTCCTGCCCCGTCGTAGCGGGTGGCGGGCCCCCGGGTTCTTCGAGCCACGTGGCCTTCTGGGGCCGGGTGTTGAGGTTTCGGTGCACGGGCCGTGAGGACCATGGACTTCATGGCGTTCTGAGAGGACTGGCGGAGACGAACTTGTCCCGGTCGTCGCGACATGCGGCTGGGCGTCGTACGCGGACCTCCGTGCCGTCGATGATGCCGGTTCTACTGGCAGCGGCAGCCCCACGCGGCGGGCGATCGCCCTCGCCATGACCGCGTCCGGAGGGCCTGCTCGCCTCCCCGGGCGGCCCCGGCACCGAGGTACGCGATGATCTCGGCGAGTCCACCGAGCTACCTGGGCACCGAGCCACGGCCAACCGCGCACGAGATCGTCAGCCGGATCGCCTTCCGGCCGACCCGGTTGAGCGGGCGTATTCGGTGGGTGTCTGGCCGTATGCCTTCTTGAAGGTGCGGATGAAGTGACTGCTGTCGGCGAATCGCCAGCGGGCGGCGATTTCCGTGACACTCGGCCGGTCGACCGGCACTGCCAGTTCGAGCCGGGCCTGTTCGAGCCGTCGGCGGCGGATGTACGCGGTCACCGACTCCTCCGTCTTGGCGAACGCCCGGTGCAACGACCGTACGGAGATGTTGAGTTCGCGGGCCAGGGCCGCCGGAGAGAGATCGGGATCGGTGAGATGGCCGTCCGCGATGTCCCTGGCCGCCCGGACCACCGCGGGGGCCAGCCGGGGCTCGCTGTCGTCGAAGGCTTGCACAAGCACGCCCTTGACCAGCTCGATCAGGGAGTTGCGAGCGGCTCGCACACCGGCGGCGGAAAGGTCGTTCACCGTCTCGTCGACGACTTTGGTGTACGCCGTGAGCAGCCGTAATTCCGGCGAGTCGGCCGAACCGACGATCGCCTGGTCCCGGATCAGCGGCCTGAGTTGCGAGGCAGGCAGGATCAGCACCTTCGCCGTCGTGCGCGGTTCCATCTCGAACCGCACCGGAGGTCCGTTGTGCCGCACGATGAACTGCCCGGCCGGTACGGCGGTTTCGGCACGGCCGCGCGGATCGAGGAAGCGCCACTCGCCCTGCCCCATCACATGCACCAGGACCCGGTCGTCGAGGTGGTGGGCGGCGCTGCGCGGACCGCCGGCCAGCGACTCGCCGTAGAGGTCCGCGATCACCGTGTCGTGCACCTTGGACGCGCGGACCCTGACCCGGAAGTCACCCGGTCCGAGCGGCTCCAGGGGTGGCAGGGGGAGCTTCTCCCCGATCTGCGACTCCCATGCGCGCCGGAAGACGTCGAAGCCGTCCCGTGCGGTGCGCAGAGCGGTGACGTCCACGAAGAAGTTCCGCCCCGGACCGGGGTTCGCTGTATCGCTCATCGTCGACGCGGGCGTCTTCCTGGCATTGGCGTTCCAGCAGAGAGGCACAACGATACATCCGCCGGCGGGGCGATCTTCCTAGGGTGAGTGGAGCCGTGGATCCCTATGAAGACGATAATCCCGAAGGGTTTTGCTCTGTGATGTCCGATATGAAGCATGACCATGACGACGCCGCGTCGAGCGATCTCGCCGCCGATGCCGCCGCTGTCTTCGACCTGCTGATCGGTCTCGTCCGCGCCCAGGTCCTGAGGGGCGTGGCGGAGCTGCGGATAGCCGACCACCTCGCGGAACAGGCTCTGACGGCAGAGGAGTTGGCCGATCGCGAGGGCAGCCAACCACGGGCCACCTACCGACTGATGCGCGCAGCCGCGTCGTTGGGCCTGCTGAGCCCCGAGGGAGAGCGCCGCTTCGCCCTCACCGGTCGAGGGCGACTGCTGCGTTCGGACGTGCCCGGCTCCCTGCGCTCCCTGGTACTGGCCCAGACCGGCCAGGGGCTGTGGCAGTCCTGGGCACACTTCCCCGAGGCCGTGCGGCAGAGGGGAACCGAGGCGGGGAAGGCGTTGGGGGCGGACGTATTCGCGTATTTCGCCAAACCGGAGAACGCCGAGGAGGCGGCTCTCTTCGCCAAGGCGATGGGCGACATGTCCGGCCTGGTGACACGGGGTGCCATGGCCGCCGTATCCACGACCGGTGTGTCCACCGTCGTCGACGTCGGCGGTTCGAACGGAGATTTCGTCCTGGCGCTGATGGAGGCCGACCCCCGGCTGAACGGACAGGTCCTCGATCTCCCGCACGTCGTGGAGGGCGCCCGTGCCGAGGCCGAGAAGCGCGGTCTGTCCGGCCGGTTCTCCGCCGTGGCGGGCGATTTCTTCGAAGACGTCCCCCCGGCGGATCTCTACCTGCTCAAGACGATCCTGCACGACTGGGACGACGACCAGTGCACGGCCATCCTGCGCCGCTGCCGGTCCGCCGTGAACGAGGGGGGACGCGCGCTGGTCGTCGAGATGGTCATCGGCGAGCCCGGCCGGCCCGACCTGGCCACCCTGTCGGACATGGCCATGCTCACGATGACCAACGGCATGGAACGCGACCTGGACGAGTTCGACACCCTCTTCGCGGCGTCGGGCTGGCGCCGCACGAAGACGTACCCCGTGGGCGCCGGCTACTTCGGTCTGGAGCTCGTCGCGGTCTGAGGAGCCGAGCGATCCGACGACCTCGTGCACGGAGCAACCGTGCACGAGGTCGTCGGGGTGGTGGGGCCCACGGCCGACACTCCGTTGCCGGCGGGGCGGACGGGCTCCGCGCCTGCGGGATCGAAGTCTGCGCGAGTGCGAGCTTCGTCCAGTACGGCGCCCTGGCCTGTCAGCCGCAGGCCGCGGGCTGTGGCCCGGCTCACGAGTTCGTAGATCAGCCAGCCGTCTATGGTGTTCGCCGCCACAGCCACAGTCACTGCCGCTGCCGCTGCCGACTCGGCCTACTCGGTGATGTAGGCGCGGTTGATCGTCTGAACCAGGGTGTTGCCGTCCCGATCGGTCAGCCTGGCCCGCAGCGAGACGGTGCCGGGTCCGGCCGGATGGTCAAGCGACAGATGCGTACCGCCGACTGCCTTGGCCGGTGTCCAGGTCCTTCCGTCGTCGTACGACACCTCGAACGAAAGCTTCTTGACGGTCCGTGCCGTGGTCGCACCTTCCACCATGAAGGGGACCTTGAACCGTTCACCTGCCTTCGCCGTGCTGGTCGGCGACAGCCGGGGCGAGAAGCGGACCGTGGAGAGCGGCAGCCGGGTCCAGCTGCCCTCGGAAGTGCGCGCGGAACGGAACGTCCACTGCGCCCGTACGCGGGTGCTGACGGGGAACAGCTCGGGGTCCCGGGTGACGTCGACGTTCAGCTTGTACCCGCTGTCCTGCTCGGGGAGGGTGTAGTGGATGATGCCGTTCCCGTCGCGCGAGTCTGCGGTGATCTTCTTGCCGTCGGCGTGGAGGGAGGTCTCCTCGCTCATGACCGGGCCGATGCCGACGTGGCCGGCGCCATCGCCGAACACCGGCAGGTAGGTGAGCATCGTGTTCCCGCTGCGCGCCGCGCCGGGGCTGCCCCACCGCGGCTCGTCCTGGCCCTTCGGCAGCGCCGGGCCGAAGACGCCGACGTTGAACCGCTCGGTGTAGCGCTTGCCCGCCGTGTATGCCTTGTACCTCCCCAAGAGGCTGCTCACCGACTGACGCGGGTGTACGGAGTACAGCCATCGGACCCCGTTGCCGAGGACGTATTCGGTGGTCCCCAGCGGCAGTTCGAGGGAGGTGGGGGTGCTGAAGTCGATCGCCGGGCCGTCGAGCGGGGGCTGCGGTGCTGCGGCGAGCTGCGCGGTCGTGTCCCTTCCGGGCCTGCCGACCGAGAGGTCGATCCGGGCGAGGTCCTTGGCTGCGACGTCGCGGGTGAATCCGGCCAGATCGCCTGTACGGTTCCACGCCAGGCGGTAGTTCACGGGGTGCTCGCCATCGGTCCGGCGCTGCCAGAAGCCGGCGTACTGGGCGTATGCCTCTTCCTGCGCGGCTTCGGGACCGAGGTGTCCGACCTTGAAACTGTCGAACCCGGGGAAGTCGAAGAGGAACGGTGGGATGGCGCTCCGGTCGGAGCGGGTGTAGCCGAGGACGAGATGGGCGTAGGTGTTCTCGGCCCTCGCATCGGGGACGGTGATCCGGGTGGGCTTGGCCTGGCGGGCGTCAATCACGACCGTGGTGTCCGCGGCCAGCCGGATTGCCGGTGCCAGCAGCAGGGATTCGGGGGACCTGGTCTCGTCATCGCCGCCGATGATCCCGGTGAGCCCGTAGCCGCCTTTGGGCAGGCGCACGGTGACCTCGCCGTCCTTGGCGTCTGCCAGCTCCGTGTAGAAATTGCTGTCTCGGCCGTCGACCGCCGCCCAGCCGCCTGTGGCCGGACGTCCGTCGTCGCCGATGAACTTGACTGTGAGGTTGTACGACTCGACCTCGCGCTCCACTCCGATGGCGGTGCGCACCGAGATCCGGCCGTCGGACGAGACCGCGCTCACCGCGCCCCCGAACGAGCCGTCGGTCTCGCCGACGCGGGTGTCGGCGGTCACCGTGGTGCTCGCCTCACGCCCCGCGGGGACGGTCAGCCGCCGCTCCGCCACCGTGAACATGCCCTCGGCGGCCGGCTTGCCGTCCACCCCGACGGCCTCGGCGGACAGGTCGAGAACAACCGGCTCCGAGCCGAGGTTGCGGTAGGTGATCTCCTTCGTCACCGGCTGGTCGTTGTTGTGCGGCCACGGCCGCAGGCCGAAGTCGAGCGGGCCCTGCTCGACGAGAACGGTCTGTTCCGTCGCACGGGCGACATCGGTGCGGCCGGTGCCCTGCTGGTAGGAGCTGTACGGGCCAGGCTTCGCCGAGCCGGTCAGCGCCGCCTTGATCCGTTGCCCGCTCCAGTTCGGATGCTGCTGGGCCAGGATGGCGGCCGCGCCCGCGACATGGGGAGTCGCCATGGAGGTGCCGTCCATGGTGGCGTAACCAGGCGGCCCCGAGGGGGACTGCGATGCGATGCCGCTCGCGGTGGAGGCCGCGGCGGTGATCTCCGCGCCCGGCGCGGTCAGGTCGGGCTTGACCCCGCCGTCGCCGACGCGCGGTCCACGGCTGGAGAAGTCAGTGAGCTTGTCGGCCTTGTCGACCGCGCCGACCGTCAGCGCGGAGTCGGCGCTGCCCGGCGAACCGACTGTGCGCTCGCCCTGGCGCCCATCGTTGCCGGCGGCGATGACGAACAGCGCGCCGGACTCGGACGACAGGCGGTTGACGGCCTCCTCCAGCGGGTCGATGCCGGGGGTGTCGGGCCCGCCCATGCTCATGTTGACGACCTGGGCTCCCTCGGCCACCGCCCATTCCATGCCGGCGATGATGCCGGAGTCCTCGCCGGCGCCGCCGTCGTCGAGGACCTTGCCGTCGAGGATCCGCGCGCCGGGCGCGACCCCCTTGTACCTGCCTCCGGATCCCGCGGGAGACGCGGCGCCCGTACCGGCCAGGGTGGAGGCCACATGGGTGCCGTGGCCGAACCGGTCGACGCTGTCCTGGGAGCCGGAGAAGTTCCGCTCGGCGATCTCCTGGCCCGTCAGGTCGGGGTGGGTCTGGTCCACCCCGGTGTCCAGCACGGCGACCTTGACGCCCTTGCCGTCGAACCCGGCTTCCCATGCGCTCGGCGCACCGATCTGCGGCACGCTCCTGTCCAGGACGGCCTGGCGCTTACCGTCCAGCCAGACCTTCTTCACCCGCTTCGTCGCTGCCGAGGCCGACAGCCGTGCCGTCCCCTGCCCGCCGTCACCGCCGTCGGTGAAGGTGTCCCAGAACGCGGAGACACCGCGCTTGTCGGCCCGCAGCGCCAGGCCGTTGATGCTCGCCAATTCTTTGCCGACTCTGGCGCGTGCCCTGCTGAAGGCGCTCGCGGCGGGCGTCTCGTCCCCGGCATAGGTCACGATCAGCGGCAGATCAGACCGGCGCGCGTCGTCATATCCGAACGCGACGAGCTGCGTCACGTCGAACAGCCGCCGGTCGAGCGTGCCCTGTGCCACCGCCGACGCCGCGTCGCCCGGTATCACGTAGCGGTGCCCGTCGAGTTCCCGGACCGAGAACGGGGCGTTCTCGCGCCCCTTGGCCCGTTCGATCCCGATGACCGAACCGTCCTCACCGAGCGAGACCTTGTCGCCGGTGATGAGTGTCACCGTGGTCGCCTGGGCGCCGGGGCCCCGGCCGATGCCTTCGCCCACGTTCCTGGCACCGCCCGGTGGCGCTGCCGTGGCCCCGCCGGTTGATCCTGAGGTGAGTGCCACGGCGAGGGCGATGGCCCCCGCCAGATGTCCGCTTGGTCTGCGCACTGAAAGCTGTCCATATCTCTCGTTGAAGGAAAAGGAACAAGAAGACGGAGAACCGCTGTCGCAGGACGCGACTCGGCGGTCCGCGGGCGGTGCAGCCGCGTTGCGGCCCGGGCTCGCCGCCCCCGCCGCCCGGTGGTGGGCGGTGCCGTTGCACTCATGCTTCGGTCGACAAGACACTCCGAGAGCGCCGGGCGTCGGCCCGACGACGCATCATCGACTGCCCGTGGGAGACGGCCACTGCCGGTGCCCATGTGCCGGCCAGGCCCTTCAGCGCCTGAGCCGGGGGCTCCTGGGACAGAGGCTCTCAGGCACCGTGGGTCTCGAACCGGCGCTCAGGACGGGGCTCGCAACGCCTCGACGGGTTCCATTCGGGAAGCCCGTAGCGACGGGTACACACCCGCCAGCAGTCCGACCAGTGCGCCGGCGGCCGGCGCGCCGAGCGCAAGTCGGCCGTCCAGTACGGGAGTCCAGTCCTTGAGCGCCGATACGGACACCACGACGACCATGCCCAGGGCGGCGCCGATCACGCCGCCCAGCAGGCCGATCGTGGTCGACTCCATGAGGAACTGCCCGGCGATCTGCCGACGCGACGCGCCCAGGGCGCGCCGTAGCCCGATCTCCCCGACCCGTTCCATCACGGTCACCAGCGTGACATTGGCGATACCGATGGCACCCACGATCAGCGAGACCAGTCCGAGCACCAGGAACAGGCCGTTGACATCGCCCTGAACGCCTTTGCGGGCCTTCGACAGATCGGGCGGCGCGAGCACGGTGAGCGCCTTCGCGTTGTTGGGCGAGAGAGCCATGGGTGACTGCCTGGCGACCTGCTGCGCGGCACCGAGTGAGGTGTTGATCAGAACACGGTTCACCAGATCCAGGCCGAGGCGGTCCTTCGCTGTTGTGGGAGGCAGGATCACCGAGGTGGAAAGGCGCTGTTCACGCTTGAATCCGCCGAGGATCCCGATCACAGTGAAGGAGTGTCCGTCGAAGAAGACCGCGGGCGCGTCCTCCACGCTTTTGATGCCGAGGAGGCGAGCGGCCTGGTCTCCGAGTACAGCCACCCGGTCGTGCCGGTCGATGTCTCCGGTGTCGTAGAACCGGCCCGCGGTGACGTCGCCGCGCACCGCCGCGGGCAGGGAGGACGAGGCGGCGACGACAGCCAGCGTCTGGCCGGACACGCCACCGGGCGTGACCACATCGTTGGCACGCACCTGTACGGCAGCCGTCCTGTCGGACTCCGCGAGCGCGGCGGACGACTCCACCCCGGCCAGCCGGTCCACGGCGTCGACACCCCGCCAGTCCACCAGCGGGACGGCGTCGGACGATGGGGGTGGAGGCGGCGCCACCACCGTGACCGAGGTGGCGGTGAGGGCGTCGAACCGGCCCACGATCTGGTGGGCGGCCGTCGACGCCACCCCGATCGTGATGACCAGTGTGCCGATGCCCAGCACCGTGCCCAGAGTGGTGAGTGCGGACCGGACCGGGCGGGCCAGTACACCCGCCAACGCCTCCGCCCCCAGGTCCCTGGGAGAGATCCAGGGACGCCCGGCTCCCTTGGTGCCCAGCCCTTCAGCAGAGCGTAGCCGTGGACGCCGACCGCGCTGTGGCCCGGCCAGCTGCTTCTGGCGGGCTTCGGCCGACCTCGGGTCCGGAGCGACGGTACGGTGACGGGTCTTCATACGGCCTCCTGGCTGAGCCGCCCGTCACTGATGCGTACGCGCCTGCTCGCACGCCTGCTGACCACTTCGTAGTCATGGGTGATCAGGATCAGCGTCATGCCCTGGGTGCGGAGCTGGTCGAAGAGCTCCAGAACCGAGAGGGTGTTCTCGCTGTCGAGGTTGCCGGTGGGTTCGTCACACAGCAGAAGGGCCGGTTCGCTCATCAGAGCCCGGGCGATGGCCACGCGCTGGCGTTCACCGCCGGACAGGCGATCGGGCTTGAAGCCGTGCCGGTGTGAGAGCCCCACCCGGTCCAGGGCCGCTCTGGCCCGTTCGCCGCGGCTTCGACGCCCCCTGCCCGGGCGGGGCTTGCGGTAGATCTCCGCCAGCATGACGTTCTCTTCCACGGTCCGGTAGGGAAGCAGGTGGAAGGACTGGAAGACGAAGCCGATGCGGCTTCCGCGCAGCGCGGTGCGCTCACGGTCGGGGAGGGTGCCGGTCCTCACTCCGTCGAGCCAGTAGTCGCCCGAGTTCGGCCTGTCCAGCAGCCCCAGCGTGTTCAGCAGGGTGGACTTCCCGGAACCTGACGGCCCGACGATCGACAGGTGCTCCCCTCGCCGGACCGTCAGGTTCACCTCACGCAGTGCGTGCACGGGCGGATCCGAGTCGAAGGTGCGATTGACCCCGGTCAGCTTGATGACGTCGCCTTCTTCCGGCGTGTCACCGTGTGCGAGTGGTTCGGTCACAGGCCGACCACCACGAGGTCGCCCTCTTCGAGCGCGCTGCCCTCCGGCTTCACCGCGACGAGCCCGTCGGCGGAGATTCCGAGGTCGACATCGACGCTCACCACCTGCTTGCCCCGCTGGACGCGCACGCGCGCCTGACCACCCACCGAGGTCTGGATCGCGGCGACCGGCACGGCCAGGACCTTGCCGTCCGAATCACCCACCGTGATGGTCACCTTCGCCGCGCCGCCCGCCCCGGCGTCTGCCAGCGGGCCGGGTTCCGGAAGGGAGATTCTCAGTGGCACAGGCGCGGATGCCTCACCACCGGAACCCTCGGCCGCCTCGGCCTCCCCACCGGTCCCGGCGTTCTCCGCCGAGCGCTCCGGCCCTGCGCCTGAACCACCGATCTCGCTGAGGACACCCTTGGCTTCCTTGCCGTCCGGTGTGGTGACCTGCACCGTCATCCCCTTTCTCAGCGAACCGGCGTCCGTGCCGGGCACCACCGCCTCCACCACGACGTCGGAGCTCGTCACGGTGGCGACTTCCCCGTCCGGAGCGTCGCCGACGCGCACCTTGGTCTTGTCGACCCGGACCGGAAGCTTCGGCAGGAAGATCGCCTCTCCCGCCGGAACCTTGGTCCCGTAGGTGGACTTGAAGGCGCTCAGAGCGGAGTTCGCCAGCTCGAGCTGTTTCTTCGCCGACTTGATCCGCAAGGCCCGTGCCTCAGCCGATTCCGTTCCGGACCCGCCGTCGCCCTGTGTTCCCTCGCCGGTTCCCTGGGCGGTGAGCAGCGCGAGCTGGGCGTCGGACACCGTGGACTCGAGTTGTCCCAGCTCCTGCCGGTCGGCGGTGCTGGGCTCCTGCGCCACATACCCCCTGCTGCGGTACCAGCGGCTGACCGCGGACGCGGTGCCCTGTCCGTAGGTCCCTGTGACGCCGCCAGTGGTGAAGCCCAGCCTGTTCAGAGCGCTCTGCAGCTGTCTGACGTCGTCCCCCGACGAACCGGGGCCGATGGTCCGGTACATCGGTACCGATCCACGCAGCACCATCACGGGCCTGCCGCTCACCTGCATGAGGACACCGCCCTCCTTGAGTTCGCTTCCGCGGGTGGGCAGCTTGGTGACCCGCTGGGCCGCGGCATCGCCCTCACCGCCCTCCTCGGAAGCGCCTACGGCGCCGGCCAGGGTGAGACTCCTCGGAGAGCCGTACTGCAGGCTTCCCTGGGCCACCACAGTGGCGGTCAGCGCCCGCTGTTCCACGGGGACGGTCACCGGACCCGCCTCGGGCGGCTGGTGCGCGGCCGCGGCGTCCGCGGGTGACTTCATCCGGGTGCCGGCGACCCAGCCGCCCGTCCCGATCAGGGCGACCACGCCGACGATCACGCCCAGTCGCTTCGTACGACTGCTCCGGCGCTTCGTGTCGCGCTTCACCCGTTGTTCCCGACGAAGGGGTTCTTCTTGTACTTGGGCCAGTACGCGGCCCTGAAGTTCTTGCCGCACTCGAGGTCCTTGAGTGCGAGGTCGATCTCGCGGGTGAGCTTCGGCATCGCCTCTTCCTTGGTCAGCGGCTGGGCGTCCGGCGGGATCTGGGCGCTCACCTGGAACTTCACCGCGTCGCCGATGCTGGTCGGCTGAGTAGTGCCGACCGTGATGCCGGACTTGCGCAGGCAGGAGGCGTACTCCTGGGCGAGGGAGACGAGTTGCTGGTCACCGTTGAGAGTCTGCCCAGCCTGCCTGTCGCGCTCTGCCCGCTTCGCGTTCTCCCGCTCCTGCTCCGCCGCCGACTTGGCCGGGCCATACACCTTCAGGTGGGCTTCCGCGCTGCAGCTGCCCTTGGCGGGACCCTCGTACCTGCCGTTGTCCTGGGCTGCGCCCGGCGCACCCAACGCCTTGTCGTACTCCCCCTGCTGGGCGGTGGGCAGGGAATCGCGGTAGGAGGCGTTGGGGTCGTTGTTCTCGGCGGGGCCGGGTGCCGCCGGATCGTCGGGGTAGACGGCGCTGGAGTAGATACCGAATCCGTACTTCTGCCGGTACTTCTTCGCCAGAGCGTAGTCCGCCCCGTCGATCGACGAGCTCGCCTCGTTCTGCGTGGAGCCGGGATTCGGCGTGTAGGTGAACCCCCGCTTCTTCATGCAGGCGGCTATGGCGTTCTCGGTGAGGTAGTGGTTCTTCGTGTCCGGGTCGGCGTCCTCGGGAATGGTCAGCGCGCCGGCCGGCGCGGCCGACGAACCGCCTCCGCTCCGGGCGTTCCCTTCGTCGCTTGCGGCGGAAGGGGATGTGTCGGAGTCGCTCTGGCTGCATGCCGGCAGGGACAGCATGCTCGCCGCCGCGAGCACCATCCAGATATTGCGGAACCGCAAGGTGATCACTTGTCCTTCGGTGGGGAGTCGTCGTGCGGTGGTTCGACGCTGCCCGGGCCGGGAGACCGGTAGTTCCGGTCTCCCGTCGCGTGGGTCGTCTGCCCTCGGTCGGGTGCCGTCCCCGTGGCACAGGCGGTGCCCGACTGTCGCTGCCCGCCCCCGGGGACCCGGAGGGGTTCTCGCGTCGGGCTTGTGTGGTCGACGCCGTATCGCCACCGCGCCATGGAAAAGGCACTGGCCGTGCTCCTTCCCTGCACGCCCCTCGTGTGATGCGCGCCACAATTCGCGCGGTCCAGGCGGCCGTACCCCGTGCCCACCCGGTTACAAGGCTGTGGACACGCGGCGAGAGCCGCACCTCCGACCGGCGAAGCACAGTGGAGAAGGGCGCAGGGGCAATCAGATGAGAAGTGCACCGGAACGAGCGTTTGACGATTTCGTGAAGGCCCGCCGGTCGGCGCTCCTGGGCTACGCGGGCTCGCTGGCGGGCGGGGACCGCCACGCTGCCGAGGATCTGCTGCAGGAAGCACTCGTCAAGCTGTGGCTGGCCTGGCCGCGACTCGGAGACGGAGCGCCGGAGGCTTACGCCCGGCGGATACTGATGCGTTCGGCCGCACGAGCGGCCAAGCGGTGTTGGCGGGGCGAGCGGCCTACGGAGAGACTGCCGGAACTCGCGGCGACGGCCGACGCGGCCGTCTTGGTGGAGGACCGCGTTCGACTGGAAGCCGCCCTGGTCCACCTACCGCTGCGGCAACGGACAGCTGTGGTGCTACGGCACTACTGCGATCTGTCGGAAGGCCAGGTCGCCGAAAACCTGAACTGCGCCCCGGGGACTGTCTCGTCGCTCGTCTCGCGGGGCGTGGCGACATTGCGATCGCTGATCGTCCCCACGGTGGCGAGCGTGCAGGCGTGAGCGGCGAACTGACCGGCACCGGCATCCTCCGCAGACCGGAGGCGCTCGGCGCAGGCGGAGCAGGACGAGTCGCAGTGTGGCTGGCACAAGGCGCCCAGGCACTTGCCCGCGCCGGGGCGACCGGCTCTCCTCTCCCACCGGCCGACCGCGTCAAGGCTCAACGAAGGGCCCAGGCGTGTGATGGTGACAGGGCGTCAGTGCCGGTGAGGGATTCGTCGTCGGACTTCGAGGAGTTCGTGACCGCACGCGGTCCGCGGCTGCTTCGCGCGGCGTGGCTGCTGACCGGCGATGCCCACCTGGCGGAGGACTTGGTGCAGACGGTACTGGCCAAGATGTGGCCGAAATGGCCCCGGATCGCCGAGGACAACCCGGAGGCGTACGCCCGCAAGGCCTTGGTCAACACCTTCTCGTCGTGGTGGCGGCGACGCTGGCGCGGCGAGGTTCCGCACGGGGAACTGCCCGAGTCCGCCGCCTCGGACGTGTTCGCGGACGTCGACCTGCAGCATTCGCTCGCTGCTGCGGTTCGTGCGTTGCCGACCCGGCAGCGCGCGGTGGTCGTTCTGCGCTACTTCGAGGACCTGAGCGTGGAGGAGACGGCCAGGATGCTGGGTTGCCGACCGGGCACGGTCAAGAGCCAGGCCACCAAGGCACTGCATGCGCTGCGCGGCGTGCCGGCCTTGAACACTCACGGGGAGGACGGTGAGCAGGGTGCACGACACTGACGGGAAGGACTCGCGGGAGCAACAGTTGCGCGAACTCCTCGAACGCACCGTGCCGCTTCTGCAGGCACCGCCGGACCGTATGCGCCAGGTCCACCGGCGGGTGGTGGCGCGCAGCCGGCGCCGTAAGGCGGTCGGGGCAACCGTGACAGGAGTGACGGCGATTGCCTTGCTCTACAGCGCCCTCGGCTCACAGCTGTTCGGGGTGCCCACGTCTCCCCGGACTCAAGTCGCCTCCCCCTCTTCCGAGGAGCGCCGGATCAACCTCTCGAACGGAACACTCGGCGTCGCGCTGCCCCAGGGCTGGTATGTGCGTGACCAGGCGGACCGGCTGAACACGGCCCCTGTCTTCGTCGCCAACCGGCCCTTGGATGCGACGAAATCCTGCCCGCCGACGACTGTCGGTGAGTATGACTGCGCACCCCTGTCCACTCTCGCAGAAGGAGAGGCGCTGATCTCCTTCCGGCAGACGGAACGTCCAGAAGCCATTGACTCGGGGACGAAAGTCCACCCCAGCCCGTACTCCAGCCCCGGCGAGGGCTGCCGGTCACTGGGAGGGGATCAGGAGCTGGTCCGACGGGGATGGGCGGCGCGTTCCGACGAGGCATCATTCCCCGTCGACGCCCACGTCTGCCTCAAAGGTGCCTCGGCCGCGACACGCACGGAAGTCGCAGGGATACTCGACACCGCGACCCTTGACCCCGGGCGGGCATAGTGCAAGAACCCCTGAGTGAGATCGACTCTTCGGGCGTGGCCGACAGGGCAGCACACACCCGGTGCGCGCATGAGGCGGCGGACCAGCTCCACGCCTGCGGCGACGCCCCGGTCGAGCTGGGCCTGGATGCGCCGGTGTCCGTAGGTGTGTCGTGGTAACCGCGGTCGGCAGCGCGGTCGTCGATTCGGACCCCCTCGGCAACCTCTACGCCACCGGCCTCATCGGTGTCGAGGGCCCGATGCGGATGTTTCGGCGACGGCAACGAGTGGGCGCTCCACCTCGACCAGTACGCCACCGGTCGCGGCTACATGCCGGTCAGGCCGCCCCTGCGCCTCTGGCGCCTACCGGCTCCCCGCGGCGGGCAGTTACAGCATGGGCGTCATGAGACGCTGGACCAAACGACTGACAGCGGCACGACTGCAGGCGAGTCAAGTTCGACCGCCTGCGAATTCTGGGACGGACCAAGCCCACGCAGACAGCGCCGGTCGACGCGGTGGTCGCCGCACACCCATCAGCAGGAAGAGGGCCGTCGCGGTGTGGAGCGGGAGCCACCAGTGCGGGAGTACGCCAGCAGGCGCCCGGTGTTCCGGAAGCGCAGGCCGGTGCTGGCCGGTGCTATGACACTTGTCCGAGCGCAATGCTTCAGACGGTGGCTGCCACCTTTCTCTGGCAAGGTGAGGTAGGGCTTCGGGCGGATCATCGCGATGACCCTCTCGTTGACCGTCATCGCATGCAAAGCCGTTGTACCCCAGAACACAGCCCTCACCCGACTGGCGACACACTCGTTCTGATTGCGGGGGGCAGAGCCTCCATGCGGCCGTCCGGCCGACGAGTTGGAACAGAACGCCTTTCATGGTGATGAAGCCGGTGGCGTTGGTGATCCCAGCCGCTAGGTCAGGCTCTGCGGGGCTTTCGGCGAGGGTCTTCTTGGCCGTCCTTCGTGGTGGTCTTGTGGGGGGCTGTGGTCTTCCGGGCGGCCGTCTTCTTGTTCGGCAAGTCGTGGACCGTGGCCTGGGAAGTGGCCCCGGGACGTGTCCTGGCCTCGCGAGGCTTTGGACTTCACGACGGACTCCTCCAGCACCGCCATCTGGTCCACCACCCGGCCCGGCGCCGCCTCCGGGGCCGGGGCCGGGGCCGGAGCCGGGGCCGCAGACGGATCGTGGCCCGCCCGCTTCGCCTCGATCCCCGCCTCCAGCGCTCGGTGCACTCGTCGGCGAACCCCTCCAGGCCCTCCAGCACCTGGCGCCGCTAGGCATTCCCCCTGGGACACGTTCCCTGCTCGGAACCCGTCCGACCTGCGAGCCGGGCAAGCCCGGTATCCGACTGCGCTGCTTCCTGGCCTGCCGCGAAATCGAGCTCGCTACATGTAGCCAGTGTTCGGGAAGTGGCCCTGGCGTGGAACACGACGACATAGGCAGGATCGTGAGTCATGCGTGCAGTTGTGTTCGACATGGATGGGACGCTTCTGGATAGCGTCCCCACGGTGTCCCGCGCGTACGCCGATGCGATTCGCTCGCTCGGCGGCCCGCCGGTCTCGCCGGATGAGGTGGTCGCCGGCTGGCATGTCGGCCACACAGAGCTGGTTCTCGCCCATTTCCTCGGCCGCACCTGCGGCCCCGCCGAGGTCGAACGCTTCCACGCCTACCTGGATCCGGCCGTCGCCGAGCTACGGCCGTTCCCCGGCATACCGGCCCTGCTAGAGGAAGTCGCCGATGTGGGCATGCGGCTGGGCGTATTCACGGCGGCCACCCGGCGAGTGGCTTCGAGCATGCTCGCTGCCGCCGGAATCGGCGCGCGAATCGACGTGGTCATCGCAGGCGACGAAGTCGACAGCCCCAAACCGGCGCCGGACGGGCTGTTGCTGGCGCTGCGGCAGCCCGGGGTTCCGGCCGAGGCAACCGCCTATGTCGGTGACGCTGAAGTGGACCTCGACTGTGCCGACGCCGCGGGATCGCGGGGAGTGCACGCCAGGTGGGGTGCACGCGCCGGTGTCCGCCACGGGGCCCACCCGGTCGCGGCGCGTCCGCACGACGTACTCAGCCTGCTGGTGGAGCCACGCAGGCGTACGGGCCACGGCACGGCCCTCCAAAGCGGGTCCGGGACAGTGTCCCGCGGATCGGCAGATCAGTTGACGCTCGCGAGTGAGGATGGGCAATCGTGATCACCATTGGTTCGCTGCGCGAGGAGGACCGCGCCGCCTGGGAAACGCTGGCGCGCGGTTACAAGGAGTTCTACCGCACCATGGTGCCGGACGAGGGCTACGAGCAGACCTGGCAGCGCCTACGGGGCGGCACCGAGCTCCACGGCATCGGCGCCTGGTCACACGGGAAGCTGGTCGGCATCGCGCACTATCTGTTCCACCCGACGTTCTGGATGGAAGACAGTTGCTACCTCCAGGACCTTTTCGTCGACGAGGCGGCACGCGGCCGAGGCGTGGCGCGGAAGCTGATCGAGAAAGTGGCCGATGCATCACGGGAGCAGGGAGCATCCCGCTTCTACTGGACCACTCAGGAGGACAACACCGCCGCCCGCGCCCTGTACGACAAGGTGGCGAGCTTCAAGGGGTTCATACGCTACGACTACCCCATTGGCTTGCGACCTGGGGGAAGTGCTGGCGGGACTGGTCGGCATGAGTAGGCCGGCTGCGCCGGTTAGCGTCTTCCGGCGGATCTTGGGCCGAAAGTCAGGCGACAGCCAGAGACCGAGCGCCTAAGGTCCGCAGGCATGGCACCTTCGTTTGAGCGTCCCCCCTTGCAGGCCGACGAGCGCACCGCGCTCGTCGGCTGGCTGGATCTGCAACGGCAGATCCTGAGATGGAAGTGCGAGGGCCTGAGCGAGGCCGACGCGCACCGCTCTGTCATCCCGACGTCGCCGGCGATGACGATGGCCGGCCTCGTCAGCCACATGCGGTGGGTCGAGCACACCTGGCTGGAGGTGCTGTTCCTGGGCGGCGACAAGACGCAGAACCCGTCCTTTGACGAGACGCTTGAGGACGCGAACTGGCGTACCGACGGCATCCCGCTGAAGCAGCTGCTCGCGGAGTACGAGGCCCAGTGCGCCCGCAGTAACGAAATCGTGGCCGCGGCCTCCCTGGACGACGTGGGCCGCCACCCCGACTACCGCTCAGGCAACGCCAACCTCCGCTGGATGCTCATCCATCTCATCGAGGAGACCGGACGGCATGCGGGGCATGCGGACATCGTGAGGGAGCTACTCGACGGGGCAAAGGGATATTACTAGGTACTCGGTGGATCACGACCGGAGTAGCGTCAGTCACGCTGGCACTGAGCTGCACTGACTTGTTGCCCCCCGCCTCGCCATACGACTTGGTCCAGAGAACCCCCTGTGCCAGTGGTGCTGGGGCGGTGGAGCCCGGGCGTGCGCTACGTCAGCACCGCGTCTCCTATCCCCCGCCGGCATTCCCCCCTGAGCGTCGCCGCCGCGCTGACGGCGGCACTGGCGCAGCAACCCCGACGGCATTGGTGCCGCCGGGGCCGCGGCACCGAACACGGTGCTCCACCTCACGGGGCGAGCACCAGGTCCGAAACCGTTGAAGGCAGACGCGCTTGGCCGCGGTGCGCATGGCGCGAGTCCGGCTACGGGCGCGCTGGGAAGCCGCCTCAGGTCAGCAGGGTCACCGAGTAGTCGAAGGTGGTCCCGGTGACGGTGTACGTGGCCGTCTGACCGTTGTCGCAGTAGGACACGTAGGAGCTGCCGAACTCCTTGGTCCCGCCGACCGCTTGGGCGTACGGACGGACGTCCGTGCCGTCCGCAAATGAGGTGGTGGACAGGTCGATCACCCTGGTCTGGTTGATCGGGTACTCGTCGGTCGGGGCCGACTGTTCACCGGTGCGGGCGGTGGCGGCCCAGGAGAGGACGAAGCCCGCGTTGTTGACGACGGCCATCTTCTGCACGCAGGGCTGGGCCTGTGCGGGTGCCGCCGCCGCGGTGACCGAGGGCAGGACGGCCATGGCCGTCGCGCTCGCCAGGACAGCGGCCGCCCGGCGACGTATCCGGGTCCGGTTCATGATCAACACTCCCTCCGGGCCGGGGCCGTCCCGGCCAGCGATCTCCGAGTTACCCGACGGACCATCAGAAAACGTTCGTGGACGGTGAGTTGCGAGCGACCTGAGTGGCTCAGGTCCGGCTCATGCTGCTCGCGTCCTTCTTCTTCGTCCTGCGTCCGAGGGCTCCGGGGGTAGCGGGCGTCATGGCGGAGTTGCGGAGAAGGGACGGTCAGGTCGACCGGGTGTCCGCTTCGGGCCGGGCGGTTCGGATCCGCACGTCTGAAGCCAGGGCAACACCGATGCCGGTGGCGATGAGCAGCCGGCTGGTGGTCACTTCCCAGCGCTGGTGGATCTTGGCCGGGTGAGGAACGACCGCAGCCGCGCGGCGACGGCCACGAGGGCGAACCAGTAGAGCAGAACAGCGCCGCAGCGGCCCACTCCATACGAGCACCGCCCGTATTGGCTGCACCAGCACGGCCGGGTTCGACCCTCGGATCGGACCGGACTCGCCGGAGTGCGGCACCGGCTTCACGGGTACTGTCTCCACCCGATCCCGACCCAGACGCCAGCACCGCCCCCCGGCTGGGCGTCACGGCGCGCCGAGCAGCAGAACACCGAGAACCGTCTACCGCCGACGGAGGTTCAGCGCTCATGGCGGACCTGCGAGCCTCCAGCGGCGGAGCCAGCCACGGGCCTTGGTTCGGCTGCGGCACCTGCTGCTCCTGGATCTGGCCCTCACCTCCGACCGTCAGGCCTGGGACCGTTCGGCGGTGTGGAGCCGTGCCGGTGGCCTGACCCGGTAAGAGGGTGCGGAACTGGGGTGCGTGGTGGTGTAAGGGCCCGGTTCTGTGCGACGCTGCAAGGACAACCAGCCTGATCCGGTGACAGACCCTGCGTTCTCCCTGAGGTGGCCACGATGGCCGGGGCGGGATTGGGGTGGTTTCGCCCGGCTGTGCGCGGCCCCACGTCGCGCGCTTGATACCGCTGACCGGACCGTGATCACCGCAGCCGGGGAGATAGACCTGGCCACCTGCCCGGCACTTCGGCGGGCCACCCTCGTCGTCCCGCTCGGCGGCAGAACACTGCAGATGGATCTGTCCGGGGTGACCTTCATGGACTCCAGCGGCCTGAACTTCAGGCCGCAACTGCGTAAACGTCTTCTCGCCGAAGGTGGCCAGGTTGTAGTCACGGGGCTTCAGCCCCGGGTGGAGTACATGCTGCGCCTGACAGAGACCTATGAACTTCTGACCACTGCTGCTGTCAGCAAGGCAGCATGAGGCTCCAGGAACAGAGTGAGGCCGTGGTGAGTGCTTGTTTTCATTAGAGTGACCTGCATGGACATGCGGAGGATCGTCGCAGTACTGGCCGAGGAGGCCGAACAGCAGGTCCGAGACCAGGTGTGGAAAGTGGCGCCGAGCGACCGCGCACTCGCCCTCGAGGCCGAGGCCGGCTTGCGCGACGCCGTCGGTCCGCCGGACGTTCAAGAGGCGTTGCCGCAGATCAAGCGGCTCGAACACTTGCGAGAGACTCTCGCTGTCCTGGCCATCGCCCTCGCGCGCACTCACGGCCGCCTGGCCTGGTTTCTTTCCGGCGCTCTCAATGCACTCGAACCGGTCCTGCGCTGGCGTGCTCTGCCGTCTGACGGTGGCGGCACCTTCGGCACTGTCCTCCCGAGTCCCGAGCAATACAGAGAAGCCGAGGATGCCGTCCGCCGACTCCAGGACGCTCTTGGGCAGCTCACCACCGAGACGGTTGACCTGAACCGTGTTCACCCAGATCAGCAAGCAAACGGGACGTGACTGTCTGAGCGAACGCGGGCGAGCCGCACGCGGACACCTGCACCCTGGAGGCCCTCGGACGCGCCTTCGTCACCACCCTGCATACCTGGGGGCAGGCGGGGCTGGACGCAGCGGAGGGCATCGCCCGCGCCGGTGAGCTGAGCGCGTGCGGGTCGAGGTTCACCTGCCGCCCGACTTGATCCATGGCCATTTAACGATGCAGACCACGACAGGTGCGACGAGCATGGTCAGCATCCACAGGCCCACGCTCGCTGGAGAGTAGATGTAGTAGCGCCAATGCTCTGGCAGGGGCGACGGCGCAAGTAGGAGCAAGATCAGCGTGGCCCATGTGGCCAGCACGGCGGCTGCCATGCGTGCTGCGGTCATCTCTATCGGCCCCCTCAACGGTGCTCATCTCTATGGATCGGATGATAGGGAGGCTGGGATGATCTTGGTGTGGCTGGTGTGATCAAGGCGTCGGAGCCGTCCTGAATAGCCCCAGCGTACAGAGGGCCAGAACATTGGCGTCAGCCTCTCCTACGGAGTTGCTGCAGTTCGCGCTGAGAACCAGAGCTCAATCAATCGGTTCGGCGAGTGTGAGTGGCTCACGCTCCACTTCGACATCTACCTGACGGTGGGCGGCAGGCCGCAGGTGGCGTGCGGGGAGCGGGGCCCTGATCGGCGCAGAGACCGCGTGCCCGCGGACATCGAAGGCGTTGACGTGTGGGTGTTGTCTGCGATGTCGCTGCTGGTCATGATCTGGGAACGGCTTGTGATGCAGGCTGGGAAGGGCAGGTACCGGTATGGGGGGGCAGTGTGGAGAGCGGAAGGGACGCGGCAGCGGCTGTGTGGCTGGCGCGTCGGCTGCGGGCGTCGGGGCTGTGGTGGCGAGCGGACTTCGACGGGTACCAGGTGACCGTGGCGAGGCGCTGGGTTTTGGTTCCGGGGTTGCGTGCGCGCCGGCTCCACATCGCGGAGGTGGCCTCCGCCGAGGTCTCGCGTCTGCAGGCGGATGGAGAGTTGTGTCGCTTTGACATCCATCTGCGCGGCGGAGAGCGTATACAGGTCGGCGGTCGTGTGGGGATCCGTGGGACGGGACCCTGGCATGACCTGTGGCGGGCGATTCGACTCGCGGCCGCGATACGTGAGTTCTACGTGCTTCGCACCACGGTGGGTCTGGGGCCGTGGGGCGAGGACGAATGGGCGCGGGTGGAGGCACTCGTACCGGAGATCACGGCGTTCGACACCTACGTCTGTCAGCCGACGTCCGCTCCCGGCCGGACACAGCGCGTGGCGATCAGTCATCGCGAGGGGGTCAACACCCTGCTGCGCCGGTTGGCGGACCCTAAGAGGCCGTTCGCCCTGGCCGGCTGGGACATCCTTCTCAGGGGGTGGGACCTGCCCGATACCGGCGCCGAGCGCGACGCGAAGATCAGACGCCGCTGTGACGCATGGGCTGCGCTGATCGAGCGCCTGCAGGACGGCACCGAGGTCACCAGGTCCCCCCAGTGGGCCTCGCAGGCCGACGCGATCTTCCGTGCGGTTCGCGTCGGGCCGTGTCCGGGACCCCTCGGGGTCGAGTGGAGGCTCGACGCTCCAACGTGAGCGACACCGCCCGCGCGCGAAATCGGCCTGCCTGGCCGGCGATGTCCCTCACTTCCCCGGTCGCCAGCGAATGCCCTTGACATCTCACACCCCTGGATGCGGAAGCGCCGACATACCTCCGGCCGCCCCATTGGTGGGCAGCGCCCACGGCGGTGTGTAGGGCGCGGCTGGCGGTGACGCCGGCTGCGGTGGTGTCCACTGACCGGAACCCGGGGGTTACGTCGGCAAATCGGGACCAACGGAATACTCCGTGGGCACCGCACCGTCCCCGCCCGCGCCCGCGCCCCGGCGACGAACGACGGCGGCTCCCGTCCACGCCTTCCCCGTTCTCAGCCCTTCCGTCGCCTTGCAAGGGTCGTGCGGGGGTTGCGCCTCTTGAGCCTCGGCCTCCTCCGTGGGTCGCGGGCAGCCGGGGTAAGGCGCCAGTACCCGTACGGGTTGTGGAAGAAGTCGTCGTCCTCGAACCGTTCGCACTCCACACGGTTCATGATCCAGCGCGTGGCCTCCGGGGTGATGCGGAAGCCCTCGCCGTCCTGGACGCCGTGGTCCGGCTGCTCGGTCAGCAGGTAGTACCCCGCGACCTCCACGGTGGTCACCCACTCCAGCACCAGCTCCGGCTCCGACCCGGGCGCCGCGGTGCGTCCGGGGGCCAGCTCCACGTCGGCCTCGCCCAGGAGGTGCATGCCGCAGCTGTAGTAGACCTCCCCGTCGTAGATCACCGGCACGACCCACGCCTGGACCAGGGCGCCGACCAGGTCCTCCACGTTCTCGGCGGCCGCCGCCTCGCTCGCCAGGGCCAGCCACCGCTCCCGACCGCAGGCCACCCCGCTGGACTCGTTCTTCACCGCGGTGGCCCCGTTGGCCAGCAGGGCCGCGGTGACGGCCAGCGCCCGCCGTGACACGTCGACGCCGGTGGCCTGGGAGATCGGCGGTGACAGGACATAGGCGACCGAGTCGTGCGCGTCCACCGCGGCCCAGTCGTCTTCGCCGAACTCATCGACACCGGTGATCCGGCGGGAAGCCACCGCCGCGTCGAACGCCTCACGCATCCGGGGGTCCGGCTCCCGCTGGAACTCGTCGAGTTCGAACTCCCCGCCTCCGGCCTCGTCGACCACGCGGCTGAGGACGTCGGGATCCAGGCCCACGCCGACCGCGCACAGCACGTGCCTCGGCATCACACCGGACGCCGGGACCACGAAACGCGTGCCCTCGATGACGTGTCCTTGCCACACCTTGCTCATCTGCCCAGCATCGCAGATGTGCGTACGACGTTGTGATCTCTTCTGCACCCACAGCCATTGTGGACCGGCCCGTTCACGCGGTTCCCCTCGTCTCCGGGAAAGTAGTGACGCGGAGAACGGTCGGTCACGTCCGGCTCCACCTCTGGTTGTCCTCATCGTTGCGGGACCAAAGGACGAGCTTCGTGCCGCTGGCCTGGACCGCCTGTCGGACAAGGTCTGCCCGGCCGCGAGCGAGAGATGCGGGCGACCCACGAGCAGTCGGCCGAAGCCGGGCTGGGGAAGCCCGCAGCGCACCCCGGCTCTCGAAGCGACGCGTGGGGGCAGAGCGCAGCCGTACCAACGGACTTCGAGCATGAAGCGGACGGCGAGCCGGGATGGGTGCTGTGTCTGGTGACCGGCCGCCCTCCGGCCGCCGTCGCCGCGCCGGTATGGCAGGCGATCGTCGCAGCGGGGCGGCGTGCCCCGGGCGGTCAGGACCCTCTCGCTGCCGTCGGCTTCCCCCGGCTTCCCCCCGACTCGGACACGCCGTGGGTGATCCCGGCCGACACTCGAAGCGTGGACCTCTACGGCGGATCGTGGGGTGCGGGCCGGCTCTCGCGGGCGGTCAGGGTGCGGGGAAGACGAGGCGGATGTCGTTCTGTTCTTCGGCCCGATGGAGTGCGGGGACCAGGGTCCGGCGCAGGGTGCGGATCTCCTCGGCGTGGTCGGTGACGAAGCGGGTACGCAGCCGCTTGCGGGCCGGTTCGCGGACGGCCTCGACCGGGCGCATGCAGGTCGCGTACGCGAGGCCGAGCTCGCGTTCCGCGCGGGGCAGGTCGGAGGGATCGGCGGTCTGCATGCGGGTGTCGGCGAGGGCGAAGAAGGCGTTCTCGTCGCGGGCCCGGATGCCGTATCCGGCGAGGCAGTCGGGCAGGGTGCGCAGGGCCCGGACCGTGGCGGGGTCGTGTCGTAGGGAGACGAGTTCGCCGAACCATTGTTGCTGGAGCGGGGCATAGAGGTCGCGCAGCGCGTCCGCCGCGGTCTTCCCTTCAGCACTGCACCGGCGCAACACGGCGGGGCCGGCGGTCCGGGTCGTGGCCGGGCCCGCCGCGGGGGTGGGAACAGGAGCGCTCCCGCTGGTGCCGTGCCGGGCGATGAAATCCAGGTCGGGAAGTTCGAAGAACCGGATGAAAGCGAGCGGAACCTGTGCGGGCAGGGTCACTCCCTGTTCACGCGCGCAGGACGCCGCAGCGGCACGCGACACCTGCTCCACGAAGACGTCCAGCCCCTGCGTCCAGCGTGTTTCGGCACCGATCGCGGGCAGGACCATGCGTACCGGATCGTTCGGCAGGGCCCGGCTGAGCCGGGCCGGAATGACGGACGCCGGCGAACCGCGATCCGGCGCCGCCTCGTTCGAACGCTGGACGGGTTCGGCCGCGCAGGCGGTGAGCAGGGTGGCCGCGGCCGCGACCGCGACGCGGGTCAGAAACCGGAGCCGGTTCGTCCGGCGGGCCATCCGGATCAGTCCTCTCCTCCTCGCGGGGACGCCGTCGACGTGCGCCGTTGACGCCCCCGCACACGGCGGGACGTGGTCAGTGGGTGATCTGAACCGAATCGCCGCCGTCGTAGTAGCTCGCCACCGTGAACGCGGTGCCGTCGTTGACGTCGGTGCACAGCCAGTAGGTGGAGTCGTTGACGCTGTGGTTGCCGTCCGAGGCCCAGACGTAACCCTTGTTGCAGGTGTTCCAGACGCCGCTGGAGTTGCGGAGTCGGCCGGCGTAGCGGTCGCCGAGGGTGGACGTCGAGTCGTTCGAGTAGGTGAGGTTGAGGTCGCCACAGGTGCTGGTGGACGACTTGTAGCGAATCGTGCCGACGCCCTGGTGGGCGCCCGTGGTCAGCGACGTGGTGACGCATGCCTGCGGGGCGGCGGATGCCGCGGGTGCCAGGGCCACACAGGTCGCGGCGGAGGCGAGCGCGAGTGCGCCGGCCGTGATGGCTCGTTTCATGGTTCCCCCAACTGTGTTTGCCACGGGCGGGGATGGTCCGCTCCGCCCTGTGGATGTTCTCCGCGGTGGTACGCCGCATACGCTCGCAGAGCGGGGCATGCCTCGGCCATGACCTTCGAACGAGGTCGAAAGACCATGGCCGGGTGGTGGAAGCCGCTACTCCGGAGTTACCCCTGAGACTTCTGTGACCAGTGAGAAGGAGAAGGACGGTCCTGGACCGCCGATGCGGGGCGGACCGTTGGCCGGAACTCGGCGGGAGGGTCCGGTTCCCCGGGCAACGGCGGTACGGGGCGGAGCATCGCCGCGCCCAGCGGGGTGAGTGTGTGCCGCACGGTGTTGTGGGAGCGTCGGCTGGTGATCAGGCCCGCGTCGCGCAGCACGGTGGTGTGATGGGTGACGGTGGCCGGGGAAATGCTCAGGAACCGGGCCAGTTCGGAGGTGGTCGCGCCCAGCGCGAGGGCACGCAGGGCGGCGGCGCGGGTCTTGCCCAGGAGCGCGGCGAGGGAGGCGTCGGAAGGGCGCGCGGGTGTCGGGAGCCGGGAGCGGTGCAGGGGGTAGACCAGAACCGGCTGCAGGGTGTCGTCGGCCAGGGTGATGGGCGTCTGCCAGCAGAAGTAGGAGGGGACCAGGTGCAGCCCGCGGCCGCCGAGATGAAGGTCGCGGTCCGCGACGTAGTCGACGTGGAGAACGGGTGGGTGCCAGCGCATGGCGGGCGTCAGGGCGGCCAGCAGGCCGTCGATGCCGGTGTCGAGGGCCTGGTGGGCGCGCAGGCTGCGCTCACCGGTGAGTCCGGCGCAGATGCGGTCGTGGTGGGGGGCGATGACGGCGTCGTGGTATGCGCGGAGCACCTTCACGAACTCCTCGCGGGTGCGGCGTTCCACCAGCCTCCAGGCCCAGGCGGGGGCGCCGTTGACCTTCGCCAGCCGGTGCACTTCGCTGGCGACCCGGGCGGACGGGGTGTCACGGATCGCTGTCAGTCCCTGGTCCAGTCCGTCCGCGGACTCGTGCGGGGTGAGGAAGTCGGGAAAGTAGCGCGCCCGGGGGAGCACCGGGATGAGCAGTCTGCGGACCGCGTCCCCGAGCGGTTTGTTGCCGACCAGTGCTTCCCGGGTGCTGCAGTACCAGTCCGCGTAGGCCCAGCGTCCGTGCGTCGTCTGGAGCCGGTGCAGGCTGCAGACGATCTCCCAGAGCGGATCGGGAGTCCTCGCCAGCCGGACGTGCGCGAAGTCCTCGGGCGTGAAGTGGATACGCAGCACAAGACTCGTCTCCCGTCGACTGTCACCCTGCTCGGGAAGCAGCCTTGCGACACCGGTCACAGGAGGCAACACGCTTATTCGGTCGGTGCATGCCGTCACAGCCGGTGTCGGGTACCACTCCCCCAGCACTGCCCACGCTTGGTCGCGTCGCGCTGCCGTCGTCGAGTGTGGAGCTGGCGGGCCCGCGCAGCCTCACATGCGGGATCTCAGCACGTCGACCTCGCAACCGGGCGCGAACGGGTCGAATCCGTGCTCGACCAGCCAGCGAACCGCCAGCAGGCTTCGCAACGACCACCACGCGTGGATCACGTCGAGGTCGATGTCGGCGCCGTAGCCGGCGATGACGTCGTCAAGGTGCTCCTCGTGTCCGAGCGTGAGGGTGGCGAGGTCGTACAGGGCATCACCCTGGCCCGCCTCGGACCAGTCGATGATGCCCGTGACCTCGTCGGCCTCGACGAAGACGTGCGCGATCTGCAGGTCGCCGTGTGTGAACGCCGGAGTCCACGGCCGGAGCGCGGCCTCGGCGACCCCGCGGTTGCGGGTGACCAGGTCCGCGGGCAGGACGCCGTTCGTCACGAGCCACTCGCACTCGTCGTCGAGTTGCGCCGCCAGCGCGATGATGCTCCGGCCTGCCCGGCCGGGCCGGGGCGGCAGCGGCGCGTCGTGCAGCTTCCGGATGGCGGCGCCCGCCGCGGCCCATGCCGTCGGCGACCCGGTCGACGGCCCGCCGAGACGTCCAAGCGTCGTCCCTGGGAGCGCGGCGATCGCGAGCACGGGCGGCTTGCGCCACAGGACCTCCGGGGTCGGGACCGGAGCGAGGGACATCGTCTCGACCTCGACGTCGATGCGCGCCTGATCGGCGTCCACCTTCAGAAACACATCGCCGACGCGCAGGGTCGCGCGCTCGGAATGGGCGACGACGACTTGGACCTCATCCATGGGCGACCAGTATCCCGGGGGTGATCGCCGACGTCGCCGGCTTTATCGCGCGCGATTACGCGGCTGACTGCGTCCCGATACCCGGCGGCCTCGTGCGCGACACAGGAATCTGCTGTTTGGTCTGCGGGTCGGATCGCGCGGGTGGTCACCGCCCTCACCACCCGTCCCGGCGACACGTCACCCGGCAAGCGGCGCGGACTCGGATCCGGCTTCAAGGGCGTCGCCGCCCGGTAGGCCAGCGTCACAGGGCTGGTCGGCCCCTACTCGTCCGGGAGGCTTCCGCCAGCGGAACCGCCAGCTTGCTGGGCATGTGCACGTCCCAGATGATGACGCCGCGCGATTGCATGGCAGTGACGGGCCCGTCGGGAGCACCGCGGCGAACATCTACGCCGCCCAGCCCGCCGTCGGCCGTCCACGAGCCGCACATCCCGGCGGCTGGCAGGGCTGAGCCGTCCCAGAAGGGGTAGTCGAGATGAGAAGGCACTCGCCGGTAACAAGGGATGGGAGCCGCATGCCACGCATGATGGAACGAATCAAGCAGTTCGCAAGGAGCCCCCAAGGGCGCCGAACGGCCGAGCAGGCGCGGCGGGCCGCTGCCGACCCCCGTCGCCGACGCCAGGCCAAGAGCCTGCTGAACAAACTCCGCAGCCGTCACTGACGGTATCCGCCTCACCAATACTCGCGTTCGACTGCTTCCTGCGAGACGGCGCCGCGCCTCTTCGGCGCGGCGCGCGAGGGCGGCATCGCGGTGGGGGTTGCCGATCGCGTCCCAGAGGTTCTGTCGGTCCTCGCGGCCGAAGGCGGGACCGATTCCGGGCCGTGCTCGCACAGCAGCTCCTGGTGGTCGCCACGATCGGTATCTTCCCCATGCGAGGGTGGAAGCCGTCGGCTCCTGCCCTGCGGTGCTCCCGGTGCTCGCAAAGGAGGGCGGCGTATCGGGTCATGATGGCAGCCTCGCTCCCGCTCGTCACACCCCATGCCCGCCCGACGACTCCGCACGGGCAGCGGCTGGTGGGCTCCGTCGTCCCCGCCGGGGACCTCACCGAGTCTTCAGGCCCGCCGCGACCCCGGTCCGCCCCCCATTCGACGACGTCGCCGTCGAGCGCAGCGCCGCAGGCGCAGTTTTTCGATGCGGCGTATGACGACATGTGGCCTGGCCATCGGCGACGGTGATTCCGTGACACCTCGGTGACTTTTCGGTCTGCCCATCACAGGCTTGATCAGTACGTGCTTCGCTGTGCGCGCAAGCTGGCGTGTTTCCTTTAAGGTGTGCCGGTCTAACGTGACCAATCTGATGATTCGGCGGTTCGGGAGGATGTGAGGACTCGGCCGTGGATGGTGGACGATGAGTTGTGGGCGCTGATCGAGCCGTTGTTGCCGCCCTGGCCGGAGAAGGCACCCGGGCCAAAGCCGGTGGATGACCGGCTGTGCCTGCAGGGCATCCTGTACGTGCTCCACAACGACGTCAGCTGGCAACTGCTGCCGCTGGAGTTGGGGTTCGGCTCCGGGCAAACCTGCTGGCGCCGACTGGGCCGGTGGCACGAGGCGGGCGTCCGCGAGAACCTGCACCACGTCCTGCTCGCCCGGCTCCACGCTTCCGACGCGCTGGACTGGTCGCGGGCCTGTGTAGATGCCTCCCACTTCCGCGCGAAAATGGGGGCGAGGCCACCGGTCCCTCGCCGGTCGACCGCGGGAAGACGGGCAGTAAGCATCATCTGATCTGCGACGGCAAGGGCACCCCGATCAAGGTCATCACTACTGCAGCCAACGTGAATGACGTCACCCAAAGCACGACGCCTTCGTCTCCCTGGCCTGCGGCCTCATCTGCTGGAGACACCTCAAAAGCCGCACCCGGTGAAGGTAGTGGGAGGCGTCTTGAGGACGGCGTGTGGGTGGCCGGCAGACTGACACCGCCAGCAGCAGGTAGGAATCCCAGTGCCCTGGAGTTCCTGATAGCGCCACACTGTCACAATGGATCAAGTGAAGATCGCCAGGGAACTGGTGCGGAACCGTTTCCCTGAGGCCCGGGCCGCCTTCCTGGCTGGCAGCGTACTGACACACCGCCGCACACACACCTCCGACCTGGACATCGTGGTGCTGCTGGCGGGCCCGCCTGCTCCCTTCCGAGAGAGCCTGGTGCATGAAGGTTGGCCGGTGGAACTGTTCGTCCAGACTGAGGCCGACTGGCGTCTCTTCGCTGAGCGGGAGACGGCGGCCCGTAAATCTCCGCTACTGGCCATGTGCGCGGAAGGCATGCTGCTGGCCGATGCGGACGGGCTCGGAGCTGCATTGCAGGCAGAATCTCGGGAGCGGTTGGCAGCGGGGCCTCCTCCCGCATCAGCGGCAGAATTGGAAGACCGGCGGTACGCGCTCACCGACACGTTGGACGATCTTCACGGCTGTACCGACCCGTTGGAGCGGACATACATTGTGGCCGACCTGCTGCAGCGCGCCTCAGAACTGGCCCTGCTGACGGGCGGGCACTGGCTCGGCGGCGGCAAGTGGCTCTCGCGGCGACTCGCTGCAGCCGAACCCGAATTGCACAGTCGCCTGACGGCAGGCGCGGCTGCAGCGATGTCCAATACGGGCGACGGAACAGGCCACTTCACAGAAGCAGTGAAAGAAGTCCTGAAGTTGGCCGGCGGCCCCCTGTGGGCTGGGTACAGCCGCAGATGAGACTGCGCGGCAGCCGCCATCGGCCGGGATGTCTTGCGAGTTCCCATCTCAACGAAGAGCCACCTCGAGATCAGTAGCGATGCGCAAGATCGTGTTACCGGCTCCTTGTGGCAGCTGGCGTCCACCCCGCATTGCAGTCGTGCGGGATCGGCACGTTCCTTGTTGAAGCCGCAGAACTGCGGATCAGGAGCCGCGGTCTGCGGCAGGCCGAGCTCGGTGTGGAGGAAAGCAACCCCCGGGCACGTGCGCTCTACGAAAGGCTGGGTTATGTCGAGTACGACCGTCAGCCGGACTCATGGGACGAGCAAACCCCTGATGGGTCGGTGCGCCGCTACGAGACGATGTGCACGTTGATGCGGAAGGATCTCACGCAGCTCAGTCACCTTGGCGGGGTCTCTCAGCGGACGCGGCATCCCAGGTCATGGTGTCGTCAGATCCGGGCGCCGTACTCCGAAGCCGTCGGCCACGGCGGGGGCTGCTTCCTCAGATCCAGCCAAGCTGTGGTCGCGGCGCGGGTTGATCCGCACCCAGTTCGCCCTGCCCCGCGCATGCCGCGGCACGTGCGTGCTCGATGGAGCACAACCAGACTCGCGGGACGGCTTGCCCGACGGCGAGAGCGTGCGGACGTGGCGACGTAGCCCGAGCGGTCACAAGATGGCCCACCACTGACCCCCGGCGATCTTTACGGGACAAGCCTTGGTGTGATGACGGCGTCAGAGCCGTCCTGCATAGCCGCGTTCACCGGGCTGAGTCCGCGACAGTTGAGCCCACGACAGTTCAGCAAGCTGATCACCGCGTTGTGACGCGAGGGTGCGGACGCGGTCCGCATGGCGGTCGGCATAACGGAGGATCTCGGCGTTTGCCGTTGCGGGAGTCGCCGCCGTTCTTGCCGACCGGATCATGCTTGTCATAGCCAAGGGCACCTTCAACGGCGCCACCTTCAACGGCGCCATCATCCAGACCGGCACCGAGTCCTACCGCCTCGCCCACACCAAGGCCCTGCCCGAGCAGACCGGCGCGTCGGCTGAGATCCAGAGCCGGGTGCTTGCGCGGTACTTGCGACCGCGCAAGCACCTCTCAGGCTCCGGTGACTCCGTCGATCTGCTCGCGGATCAGATCGGCATGACCGTTGTGACGTGCGTACTCCTCGATCATGTGCACCATGATCCAGCGCAGGGAGACACCCTGATCGCCCACATGACCCGCTTCCTGTTCGGACAGGCGCCCGGAGTCGTCCAGCGATGCCTCAGCGATCAGCTCACGGCCGCGGGCGACCTCGGCCTGCCAGGCAGCCATCGCCTCGTCGAGCCCTCGGTCCGGCTGCAGTGCATAGCCGTCGACGTTGTTCTCCCCGAAGACCGGGGGCACATGTTGACCTGCGAAGACACGCTGGAACCAGTTGCGTTCCACCTCAGCCAGGTGCTGAACGAGGCCGAGCAGCGTCATCGACGAGGGTGACACGGCAGCATGCCGTAATTGATCATCCTTGAGGCCCGAACATTTCAGGGCAAGAGTTGCACGGTGAAAGTCCAGCCATGCCTCCAGCATGGCGCGCTCCTCAGCATGCGCGGGTGGGACGGGCCGTCCATCCGGTGTCGTATTCATCGGCCCACCATGGCAGCAACACCAGTGACCCACGACCACCTTCGCTGGCGACGAACACGCTTCCGTCCCCTCCCCCGGCGAGCCAGTGACCCACGGCCCTGCCTCCGTCGCTGCTGACGTCGACGCAGGGGGCGTCGTCGCGGCGCCGTGTGGCGGGTCGGTGTCCTGCGCGCGGCGGCCTGGACCGCCCGTACGCTGCGGGTGCCGGCCCGCAACGCGCTGCCGGCCGACATACGTCCCGGTCCAGGTGTGTGGCCGGGCGTGCGGCGGTGTCCGTGTCTCATCCGGTCCGTTCGGCTGGCCGACACCGGTCCGGTGCGGCCGGCCCGCAAGGTGGAGCCGAGGGCGTCTCTTGCGTGGAAACGCGGTAGCGGGCCAGGGCGCTGGGGCGGGGTGACGCTCCCTTCAGTACGCCGGTGGCCTGCACAGCCCGGGCGGGTCGGGCAGGCCGTCGTGCGGCAGGCCCTGCCTGACCCTGGGCTTCGGTGGCCGGCAGAGGCGTTCGTTCAGCTGCTGAGTTCGCGGGCGGCCAGGGCGGTGCCTTCGATGCGGGCGCTGATCTTGGCGAAGGCGGTGTCGCGGGAGGTGGAGGTGTCGTCGGCGAAAGGGGGCGAAGCCGCAGTCGTCGCAGGTGCCCAGACGGTCGGGGGGCAGGTGCCGGGCTGCGGCGAGGACGCGGTCGCGGACCTGCTGGGGGGTTTCGACACGTGGGTCGATCGGGTCGGTGACGCCGATGAAGACCCGGGCCTCGTCGGGGAGGTGTTCAGCGAGGACGGTGAGGACCTTGTCCGGTTCCGGCTCGCCGGCGAGCTGGATGTAGAAGGCGCCGGCCTTGAGATGGAGGAGGGCAGGCAGCAGCGCGGGCACGGAGTGCAGGTCACGCAAGCAGGGGCGAAACAGCGAGGCAACGCCGCTGGCCCCGCCCTGACGCCTCCTTGCCTGTCAGGGGGTCGGCCGCCCGGGTTGCGGGCGCCGCGGCGCATGCCCGGGGGGCGGGCTTGTGACGGGGTTCCGAACAGACGGCCCCAGCCGGGCTGTCCCAGCGCTCACCTGGACTCAGGCGCGCCGATCGCGTCGAGCACCGCCTGGGTGACCTGCTCGGGGTCGTCGGACATCGGTGAGTGCCCGCAGCCCCTGAGCGAGAGGTGCCGGGCGCCCGGAAGCAGTCGGGCTGCCCTGAGGGCCTGGTGGGGTGGGGTCATCAGGTCCCGAGTGCCCCAGCCGACCGTGACCGGGACCGGGACCTCAGGGACGAAGGCCCGCAGCCGGTAGGCGCGCACCGCACGCCGCGTCGGCTCGAAGCCGGGCGAGCGAGCCAGGTTGCGCAGCGCGCCTGCCGCCGCCTCCTGCGGGATCCGCCAGGGCCGGGCGACGAGCTGCCAGAAGGCCACGGTACGCCCGATCGGGTGGCCGGCGATCCAGCCGGGGCGTTCGGCGCAGGCCCGCGCCATGGCATGAGCGACGCGAAGCGAACCGAGAGCGTAGGCGGCCTCGGCGCGCGTCCACAGCCCGATCGGGGACAGCGCGACGACGCTGCCGACCGCGCCGATGCGCGCCAGTTCCAGGGCGACCGCCCCACCCAGGGAGTTCCCCACAACGGGCGGGCGGGTGAGGCCGACGCCGGGGAGCCACTGCGCGACGGCGGCCGCCAGTGCCTCGACGGTCGGCGTGGACTGTTCGGGGAGCGCAGGGCTGTCACCGAAGCCCGGGAGGTCGACGCCCACCACCTCGTACCGGCGGGTGAGCCGCTCCAGGACAGGCGCCCAGCCGTCCCGGTCGAGCTGGAGGAGGACCAGCAGAGGCGGCCCGCTGCCGAGCCGCCGCGATGTCAGTGCCATGTCCGGCATATCCGCAGCGTAAGCAGACGCCCCGGAGCCCGCACCCGCACCCCTTCCCCTGGGGCTACGGCCACATCGGCATCGCCGTCACCGTCGAAGCGGAACTCACCGGCAGCCGGCCGCTGCTCCACCTCAGGTCCGACCTGAGTGCTCGCTGTCGGGGTGGAGGGCGAAGATCTGGTCGAGGCCGACGAGACGCAGGATGCGCAGGGTGTGGGCGGGAACGGCGGCGAGCGCGATGTCCGCCTCAGCGGCGTGGGCGTGGCTGCGGGCCGCGATCAGAGCGGTGATGCCGCTGGAGTCGCAGAAGGTCATGCCGGCGAGATCCAGGACGAGGCGGTCGCCGGGCCGCAGCGTGAGCGTGGAGAGCACGTCCCGCAGCCGGGTGGCGTTGGAGTAGTCGAGGTCACCGGTGATCTCCAGAACGGGACCGGCGGTTGTCTCTCTCGGGGCGATGTTCAGCGGGCTCATGGTGTGGGATTCGTTGTCGGGGCGTGGACGGGGACGCCGAGGGCGAGGAGGGCGGTGTCGTCGTCGAGGCCGTCGCCGAAGCCGGCGAGCAGGTGGGTCAATGCCTGGATGACGGCGTGCGGGGTGGTGCCTGAGTGCGCTGTGGCGAAGGCGAGCAGGGCGTCGTCGCCGTACAGGCTGCCCCGGTCCTTCCCCGTCCGCGCTTCGGTGAGGCCGTCGGTGTACAGCAGAAGGGTGTCGCCGGGGCCCAGGACGGTGTCCGCCGTCGTGAACCGTGCCTCGGGCAGGGCGCCCACGAGGAGGCCGCCGGGGGTGGGCAGATAGTCGGCTGTGCCGTCGGCGCGCAGGACCAGGGCGGGCGGGTGGCCGCCCGAGGCGAGACGGACGGCGACCTGTCCGGTGACGGGGTCGGGTTCGAGGGTGCCGAAGACCACGGTGCAGTAGCGGGGGTCGCCGCTGCCGGTGTACCGCTCGTGGAGGACGGTGTTGAGAGTCGACAGGGCGGGGACGGGATCGGGGTCGTGCAGGGCGGCCGCGCGCAGGGTGTAGCGGGTCAGTGAGGTGACCGCGGCGGCTTGGGGGCCCTTGCCACACACGTCGCCGAGGAAGAAGGCGAAGCGTTTGCCGTCGAGGGGGAAGACGTCGTAGAAGTCGCCGCCGAGCCGGTCCGGCGAGGCGGTGTGGTAGTAAGCGGCCGTCTCCATGCCCGGTATGGGCGGAAGGGTGGCCGGCAGCAGGGACTGCTGGAGAACTGCGAGGGCTTCCTGCAGCCGGGCGCGGTCTGCCTCTGCCTGCTTGCGCGCCTCTTCCGCCGCTTTGCGGCCGCGCAGCAGTTCCTCCTCGTAGGCGCGGCGGTCACGGGCGTCGGAGAGGGTGGTGCGGATCAGGAGAGGTTCACCGGTGGTGCCGTGCTTGATCACGGAGGAGACCAGCACCGGCATACGGCCGCCCTCGGTCTGCTTCACCTCCAGCGCGATGCCGCTGATCTGGCCTTGCATCCGCAGCAGCGGCGAGAAATGGGTCTCGTGGTACAGCTTGCCGCCGACGGTGAGCAGGTCGGTGAACCGCATCCGGCCCACGACCTCCTCGCGTGCCAGGCCGAGCCAGCCCAGCAGCGTGGCATTGATCTTGGCGATGGTGCCGTCCATCAGTGTGGAGAGGTATCCGCACGGAGCGCTCTCGTACAGCTCTTCGGCGCTGTCCTCCAGCAGCGCGGCGAACGCCGCGTCCGGCCGCTGGCCCCCGCCGGTGTCACGGGGTTCGGGCTGCGGCCCGATACGGCACATCACCGCTGGCTCGCCAGGAACGCCGTGATCGCCTCGTTGGTGGCCTGCGGCGCGGACAGGTGTGGACAGTGCCCGGTCGCATCGAGCGTGACCAGGACCGAGCCGGGGATCGTCTCATGGACGAACGCCCCGACCTCCCGCGGCGCGATGGCGTCCTGGGAGCACTCCAGTACCAGTGTCGGTACCCGAACGCTCTTGAGGTCCTCCCGCGAGTCCGACAAGAACGTGGTGCGGGCGAAGACGCGCGCCATGTCCGGGTCGGTGGCGCAGAAGCTGTTCGTGAGTTCCTCACCGAGTTCGGGTCGTTCGTCGTTACCCATGATCACGGGTGCCATCGCGGCAGACCAGCCCAGGTAGTTCGCTTCCAGGGACTCAAGCAGTTCGTCGATGTCCTGTGCGCTGAACCCGCCTCGGTAGCCTTCGTCGTCGATGTACCGCGGAGACGGAGCGACCATCACCAGCGCCCCGATCCGCTCGGGAGCCCGGTCGGCCGCCAGCACTCCGATCATCGCGCTCACCGAATGCCCCACGAACACCGCGTCGCGAAGGTCCAGCGCCTCGCACACCTCCACCACGTCCTGGGCGTAGCCGTCCAAAGAGGTGTAACGCTCCTCCGTGAACGCGGACAGGTCCGAGCGGCCCGAGCCGACGTAGTCGAACAGCACGACCCGGTGGTCCTCGACCAGAGCCGGCACCGTCAGCCGCCACATGTTCTGGTCACAGCCGAACCCATGAGCAAGCACCACCGGCCGCCCCTGGGGGTTGCCGGTCACGGTGATGTTGTTCCTGCGTTCGATATCCATACTCGTCAGTCTCTCAGGCTCCGCGCACTCTCATGTCCTGCGGCTCTGCGTCGGAGCTGATCAAGCGCTTGCCGCACCGTTGGAGGACGAGCGGACCGGCGGGCACACCCGGTCTCCGGGGCTCCGGTCGTTCATGGATTGGGCGTCGTACGGTCCGGTCGTCGACGCCACCGTCGGCAGACGCCTGAGGCCCTCGCGGCCTCGACCGTCGCGAGGAGCTCGCGTGCGGTGAGCGTCGCGGTGTGGTCGGGGCCGAAGGCACGCTCACGCCCTGCCAGGGTCTGCCGCAGCAGGGCGGCAGGCTCGGTGCGCTGTCCCAGGTGGAAGAGGGCGCGGGCGAGGTTCTGACGGGTGTCGAGGGTGCGTGGGTGGTCGGGACCGAGGACGATCTCACGCTGCCGCAGCGTCTCGCCGAGCATCGCGGCTGCTTCGTCGTACTGTCCCATCCCGTTGAGCGCGGTTGCCAGGTTGTTCCTGCTCTGCAGGACCGACTCATGGTCGGGGCCGAAAGCGGCGAGCCGCTTCTGGAGCGTCTGCTGGTGGATCCGCGCGGCCTCGGCGCAACGGCCCGCGCCGCTGAGCGCGTTGGCCAGACTGTTGTCGCTGACCAGCGTCAGGGAGTGGTCGGGTCCCAGGATCCGCACACGCTGGTCGACGGTCTCCCGCAGCAGCGCGATGGCCTCGTCGTGCTGTCCGGATGGCTGAGCGCCATTCCCAGGCTGATCTTGGTCTGCAGGGTGAAGTAGTGCCCCTCCCCCAGTGCTCGACCGCGGTGTGCGAGGGTATGGCGCAGAAGTTCGACGGCTTCGGCGTGCAGGCCCAGATGGTTGAGCGCCGCGGCCAGGGTGTGCCGCCTCTTGTCCGTTCGGATGTGGTCCCTTCCGAACTTCGTTGCGTCAGCTTCGTACGCCGCCCTGGCCAAGGAGGCCGCCGGAGGGAGGGAGCTTGGCCCACACCCGGGCCTCGGTCCACGCGGTGAACCGGCGGGAGGCGGTGACGCCCGACAGTCCGAAGCCGGGTGGCAGTTGGTTCCAAGTGCAGCCGGTGTCGGCCATGAAAATGATCGCGGCCAACACCTCACGGTCCCCTCTCCGACGATGCCCCCACCCCGCGGGCGAACTGGTGGGGGCGGCACCACCCGCTGGAACAGCGTCCACAGGTCTTCCAGCGCCGTCCGCTCGACAAGCGCAGCAGGCATCACCCCAGGCCGCCGCAGAATCACGCCGACTGAATGGCTTCTTGTCGGGGGCGCCAAGAAGACAGCGGGTGGCGGTGTCGCTCGGTAGTCCGGCGACGGGCGTCGGTTGAGGTGACGCCCGTCGTTGGGAGGGACGTCAGACGGCGATGATCTGCCACTGCTGCCGCGCCAGTGACGCGTATGGCTGCTGTTCGATGTTGGTTCCGTCGGCGGTGCCGCCCTCGTCCACGGCGAGGCAGAGGCCGCTGTAGCGGTTGATGAGGACGTAGTAGCCGTCACCGGTGGGCGTGACGGCCCAGTGCTGCTGGGGGGCGGCGGCGTCCGACCAGATGCCGACGTTGCCGCCGTCCACGCGGGAGAGTCCCGCGACCTCCATGAGCTTGCCGCTGCCCACACCCTTGACCTTGTAGTAGCCGTCGCCGGTACTGGTGAACGTCCACTTCTGGTTCGCCTTGTTGAGCCATGGCCACTGGAGCACGTTGGTGTTGTTCGCGGTGCCACCGCCCTCCACGTCGGCGACCTTGCCGCTGTGCCGGGCGACCAGCCGGTAGACGGTGCCGTCGCCGGGCAGCGTGGTGGACACCAGAGCCGGCTTGGCCGTCCGGCCACCGATCCTCACGCCGCCCATGTTGGCGTAGCCGCCGGTGGCCGCGTTGGCCCGGATCCGTACGAAGCCCACATCACGGGCGGGCCATTCGGCCACCTTGGTGGCGCGGTCGCCGGCCCAGGAACCAGTGGCGACCTGGGTGAAGTTCGTGCCGTCGGTGCTGGTGGAGATGGTGTACGAGGTGATGTCACCGTCGGTGGAGCCGCTGCGGCCCCACTGCTTGGGCAGGTACTCCAGAGTGGAGACGTTGCTCCACACCCCGCCCAGGTCGATCGTGATCGAGTGCGGCAGGGCGTTGGGCAGTCCCCACGTCGACCAGCAGGTCTCGTACCCCTTGTCGCTCAGCCCGTCGATGGCGTTGAGCGGGCCCTCACCCGCGCGGAACGCGGTGGCGTAGGCGTTGACGGGTGTCACGGGGTGTTCGGCGCGCAGTGGCTGTGTCGGCAGGGGCGGGCGGGAGGTGTTGGGGCTCCAGGCTGCTCCGACTTCGGCGAGTCGGTTGACGATGTTGGTGTCCAGCTTGCCGTTGCGGTTGGGCGGGCAGTTGAGGATGAACGAGGTGTACTTCGGTTCGAGGTCCGCCAGGTGGGACAGAATGGCGTCCTTGCTCATCAGGCTCTCGGTCGGCGTGGTCGGGTGCCAGAACCAGCCGTTGCTGATCGTCTGCCCCTGGGTGGCGGCGTAGGTGTTGCCGGCCGGCGCCGAGACGCCCAGCGGTTCCTCGAAGTAGATGGCGTCGCCGAGCCACGGCACCGACAGGGCACCATGGTCGATCATGATGATGTCCGGCTGGAGCGACTTCACGTGCTCGCGGATGCGCTGGTAGGAGACGGCCTGCTGTCCCATCTGCCACGCGTAGCCGTCGGTGATGAACATGTCGATGGTGCCGTAGTTGGTGAGCAGTTCGGTGATCTGCCCGAGTATGAAGGTCATGTCGGCGGGCTGGATGGCATCGGTGATCTCGAGCCCGGACACCTTGTGCCGGCTCTCCCACGCCTCGACGCCGAAGGTGCGGTCCCAGATCGAGTAGTAGAGCCCGACCCTCAGGCCCTTCGCGCGGAAGGCGTCGCAGTACGCCTTCACCACGTCCTGCTTGTAGGAGCTGTTGGCGACGTTCTGGGTGCCGTAGGCGCTCGGCCACAGCGCGAAGCCGTCGTGGTGCTTGGTCGTCAGGATGCCGTAGCTCATCTTCGCCGCCGCAGCGGCGGCCGCCCACTGGGCACAGTCCACGGCCGTGGGGGCGAACAGAGCGGGGTCCTGGTTCGGGGCGGCCCACTCCTGGTTGGTGAACGTGCCCAGGCTGAAGTGGTTGAACATGCCGAACCGCATGTTCGCCAAGTTCTCCAGGTTGGTCTGGGGGTCCGCCGCAGCCGCTTCCGCCAGCAGGGGTGACAGTGCGGGGAGCACGGGCAGCGCGGTCGCCGCCACAGCGGCGCCCGCGGCACCCAGCAGCGTGCGACGGGACAGTCTTCCTGACGACATGGGTGACTCCCAGTTCGGGGTGGTTTGTTGGTCGGGGACGAGGCAGGTGAAGGAGGACAGGCAGCGGGCCGAGGGCGTTCAGTGCCCGACATTCGAGTGCCCGACGTTCGGTGCCAGACCTTTGAGCGCGGGCTCCCTCTGTGCCCCGAGGCGCCGGATGTTACGCATGAAGTTCGACGAAGTGACCACCCCGTGTCAACGGGTAAGAGGATGAAAGCGATCGACGGCTGGACGGAATGTGCGGTTTCACACCACTAAGAGGGCATTCAATTTCCCGCAGACATGCCATGTCTCATGGGTGGCCGGGATGGTGGATGACCGGGGTGCACCGTTTTCGGGGCCGGTCCCGGGATGCCGCTCAGTGCGACGTCGGATATGGACGTCAGCCGACCCGGGCCCGGGCCCGCTCAGGAGGCTGACACGCTGTGGCCATGAGTCCCCAGTTCAATGGCGTGTCCGGCATTTCGTGGCTGGGCAACCCGATCGACGCGCGTGCGCTGTTCGGTCCCGAACTCAGGTCGCTGCTCGGTACCCTGCGTGGTCTGACACCCTCCGGCTGGAGCAGGAGGGCGGCCGGGCGCTGGAGGTGCACGACGTTGCCGCCCATCTCCTCGGTGACTACTACGGCCGCCTCGGCCACGGATACCGGAACGGCTTCGCCGCCGGCGAGACGCTCGAGGCGTTCATTCACCGCACGAATCAGGAATGGGTCGAACTGCACGCCGATGACGACCCTGCTTCGCTCATCGACGCCCTGGCAGCGGCAGGCACGCAGCTGGCCCAGCGATTCGCCACAGCCAGCCTCGACTCGGCCGCGCTGGGCGTGTCGTGGGCGGGCGTCGACCCCGCGCCGGCGTGGCTGGACATCGCCCGGGAGTTCACCGAGCACTGGACTCACCGGCAGCAGATCCGCCACGCCGTCGGTTGCGACACCGACCCGGAACCGCGGGGCCTGGCCCTGGTCCTCGATACCTTCATGAGGGCCTTGCCTCACACGCTCCGAGGCGTGTCGGCGCCGATCGGGACGCAGGTCCAGGTGATCGCCGAGGGCCCGGGCGGGGGCAGCTGGACGGCGACTGCCACCGAGGAGCGATGGTCGTTGGCCGAAGCGCCGAGCGGCAGGCCAACCGCCACCGTACTGATGGATACAGAGACCGTCTGGCGATTGGCTACGCGGAACATCGAGCCTGCGGATGCGCTTTCCCGCGGCCATGTGCGAAAAGATCGTCGGCTCGCCGACGCCGCGTGCCAGATCGTCTCCATCGTCTACTGACGATGCTCGCCGCCCAGGCTTCTTCCGCGGAAGGGCCCCTTGCGGCCGTCCGATGCGGGCGGACGCCTGTGCGAAGATCCCGGCGTGAACGATCTACGCTTCCGTCTCGCCGGCGACGCCGATCTCACCGCCCTCGTCCGTCTGCGTGACGACGCGGCCCGCTGGATGCTCGCCCAAGGCGTCGTTGGTCAGTGGCAGCCTGGTGAGCTGGGCGGGGACCACTTCCGGCGGATCATGGAGAGCGGAGAGGTATGGCTCGCGGAGGCTGCCGGTCATGTCGTCGGGGCTTGGGAGCTCTGGTGGGAGGACGAGGACGCCTGGGGGCCGCAACCACCGACAGCCGGCTATGTGCACCGGCTGATGGTGGACCACGGGAAGGTCCCGCCCGGTACGGGGCGGGACCTCCTGCGCGTCGCGGAGCGACGTGTGGCCGAGGCGGGGCGACCCCTGGCGCGTCTGGACTGCCTGGCCACCAACGCCCGCTTGAGTGCGTACTACCTCGACGCCGGCTATCGGGTCGTGGGGCGCAAGGAGGGCAAGCCGCAACCGGGCGGTGCCCCCAAGTCGTTCACGCTCCTCGAGAAGTCCGTACGGGATGGTTGGCCCTCAGCACAGGGGGACATCCGGCAGTTGATTGTCCGGATGACTGATGTAGATGTTGGAGATGTAGCCGCCGTACTGCGGTAGATACGCCCACCAGTCGTTGGTGTACGGGGGTACGGAGACGGACTGGCCCTTTTTCTGGCAGCCCACCAGTACTTCCACCCCTGCGGGCAGTCGGGTCAGCACGTTGTTCCCGATGCGCGGTTCGCTGCGGACGCTGACCTGTGAACTCCATGTTCCGTACCATTTCCCGGACGGCGCGATGCCACCGGGAACGTTCAGGGAACGCGTCAGTCGACCGATGTCGGTGAAAGCCTTTCCGTAGGAAGTACCGACCGGGTGCAGTGTGTAGACGGCCACGATGGAGCGGTCACCGGCGCCGACGGTGCCGGTGGAATGCAGGGCCGGGTGCGTCAGGTCCACGGTCGCGGCGGTGGGACCGGCGTCGGCCGCCGCCCCTGACGAGAGCGCGCTCGTGGGGCCGCATGTGCCCTCCGGGAACGAGTCGCCCGACCACCCCTGCTTCACGGCCCATGGACGGTTGAAGGCCCCGGCGATTCCGAAGTGCTGGTCGAATTCGTCCGACGCGCAGCGGGTCGACTGACGAAGGTTGTCCATGATGAAGGTGCGTACGGGCGCGGGGGCTTCGTCAAGGATGTAGCGGTAGATCGTCACCGTGTCGCGGGCCGACATGGCGGTGTAGCCCCAGTAATTCGGGTCGGCAGGGGGCTCCGTGTCGCTGAGTTCGAGATCGTCGTCCATTCGCGTGACGATCGACGTATAGCCGTGGTTCGACCAGTAGTAGTTGGCCGCGTCGTCATCGCTGCTGCGGAGCATGGGTTGCAGCCAGGCGCGGTCGGCGGGCGGAACGGTGTAGTCGGGGCCCCGGTTCCTGAAGTAGTCCAGGACCATCAGCAGTTTGACGATCGAGGCCGAACGGAATTGCTTGCTCGTGTTCAACTGCTCGGTGAAACGGCCGGTCTGCCGATCGAAGACGGCGACCCCGGCGGTGACGTCGGCGGGCACGACAACGCTTGTACGTCCGACGGCCGAGGTGTCGTCGGCGCGTGCCGGCGCGGCCGCCGCCGAAGGGGAGAACGATGCGCCGGCGAAGGTCAGGGCGAGGATCGCCGTGACCGAGGCGAGAAGGCTCCTGTGTCTGTGGCCAGCGGTGGCCTTGGTGGAGGCAGTGCAACGCATGGTGTCATCGACCTTCAGGTGAGGAGAGGGCAAGACCTGGTGTTCTGCCGTGCGTCAGGAGGGGCACTGGCGGATCTGCAGCGTCCAGGGATCGGGTTTCCCGTGCGCCCCTTCATTTCAGTGCAACCCTGTACCGAAGAGTGCCGACCAACGGGGCATATCCGCTCGCCCTTTCGGTCAGGGCCGAAAAGCCGGTGGTAGGGGCCCGGCGTGGCGGTTGTCACCCAGCACGCGATCGCCTCGGGGCGGAGGGAGGTCGTCCGTGTCGCGGACCTGTTGGTCCTGGTGCGTGCGGCGCTGAGCCTCGCCTGGCGGCGGGTGTCGGCCACGCGGTGTCCGCGGCCCGCTCCCTCTTCGAACGGCCGCGCGTGTGTCTCGCGTTGGAGCGCGTGACCGGCGTCGTACTGATCGGCTTCGGCCTGCGCGTGGCCGTGCCAGCCGATTGAGTGTTCCGGATGTGCCGAGCCGACCGTTCGGCCGGGAGAAGGGGGTGGGGATGAGGCTGGGCACCATCGAGCGGATCTGGCGGTACCCGATCAAGTCCATGGGAGGCGAACAGCTGGCGTCGGCCGATGTGGACGAGCGGGGTCTGGTGGGTGACCGGCTGTACGCCGTGCGGGACGCCGAGGGCAAGTTCGGCTCGGGCAAGAACACCCGTAGGTTCCGGCGCATGCCCGGTCTGCTGCGGCTGAGCTCCCGTTACCCGCAAGCGGAACGGCCGGCCGAGCCCGAGGTGCTCGACCCGGACGGCGTGCCGGTGGGCGACGCCACCGCCTACGTGCGCCGTTACCTGCGGCGCGACGACGTCGAGGTGGCCCGCGAGGGGGCCGTCTCGCACTTCGACCAGCTTCCGCTGAGCGTTTTGAGCACCGCCACCCTCGACTGGATGCGCACCGCCCTGGCGGGAGTTCCGGTCGACGAGCGCCGGTTCCGGCCCAACCTCCTCATCCGTACGCCGCCGGGCACCCCCGCGTTCGTGGAGGACCAGTGGCTCGGCTCCACGGTCCGTATCGGCACCACGGTGTGCGTGACGTTCGAGCGCTCCAGCGAGCGCTGCGTCATGGTCAACGAGTCCCAGCAGGACCTGCCGCACTCCCCGCTCGTGCTGAAGACCATCGCCCGGGCACACGCCATGCGCCTGGACGCCCTGGGCACCGTGACCGCACCGGGCACGATCGGTGTCGGGGACCCGGTCACACGAGAGGACGCCTGCTGACCAGCCGTACCCGCCGACTCGGCGCAGCGGTTCGGCAAGGTCGCGCGGGCCGGGGCGGAGTGCGTAACGGCTTGGACTGGTGCCCCCCGGCCTGTCCGGGCACCGGCATGCTCGGGTCATGGGGAGACGTGACGGGGCGCGGAGCGGAACGGCCGGGGGGTGTCTGTTCAACGGTTGCCTGGCGGTGCTCGTCCTGCTTCTCGTGTACGTCATCGGGCTGTGGATCTGGCTGGCCACGGCGGACGACCGCGCCGAGGCAGAGGCCCGCGCCGACCTGCGGAGTGGTGCCGAGACCCGGCGGGAAGAGCTCGCCGGGGCGGCGGCCGACGGTGTGCTGGACGACAGCGAGATCGCTCGGGTTCTCCCTCCGGGAAAGCCGGCTCAGGGCCTGGTCAGGACCGAGCGGCACGGTTCCGAAGTCACCGTGACGGCAGAGCTGCTGGGCATCGGCCCCGGGGGCTTCCTCTCCGGCGAGACACTGGTGACCGGGTGCTTCACCTTCACCGCCACCGTCGCACCGGACGGGCGCGACCGGCAGGGACCCGAAGTCACCCTCGGGGAACTGGCCGTGGAGAACGAACCGCGGTCCGCGCGTATGACGGCGGGAGTGCCGGCGCCGACACCCACAGCGGTTCCACGGCAGTGAACGGCTCGTCCCATGGCCGGCCTGAACGTCCGTCAGGCTGTCACTTGTAGATCGCCCCGGGCACGGGCTTGGCCGGAGCGAGCAGTTGGGAGACGGTCACGAAGGTGTAGCCCTGGTCGCTGAGGGCCTTCAGGATGGACGGCATGGCCGGCACGGTGCCCTTGTGCAGCGGGTGGAGCAGGATGATCCCGTCGCGGTCGGCGCCCGCGAGCACGCGTTCGGTGATGAGCGCGGAGTCGTCCGTCTCGTAGTCCTTCGCGGTCACCGTCCACAGCACCTGCGCCATCCTCAGCTCTTTCGAGATCTTGGAGACGCGGTCGTCGGTGCGGCCCTGCGGCGGGCGCATCAGCGTCGGCTCGCCGCCCGTGATGCGTGAGATGGCCCGAGTCGTGCGGCGCAGCTCGTCGCGGATCTGCGTGTCGGAGACATCCGTCAGCACCGCGTGCGTCCATGTGTGGTTGCCGATCTCGTGGCCCTCCTCGTCGATCCGCCGCACCACATCCGGGAACGCGTGGAGGCGTCGGCCTTCGAGGAAGAACGTCGAGGGCGCCTGGTACTCCTTCAGGAGGTCCAGCAGTCGGGCGGTGGGTTCGCCCGGGTTGCCGTCGAAGGTGAGCGCGACGCACTTGAGCCGCCGGCAGTCCGACTGCCCGGACGGTGCGCCCGCCGCCAACGCGACCCGGTCACGTTCCTCACGCGGGGAGAGGGTCTGCATCTTGTTCGCCTGGACGACCAGGATGACGGTCATCGCTATAGCCGAAGCCACGGCCAGGGTCAGGAGTATGAGTAATCGGGGCCGTCTCTTGAGGATCTTCATGCCAAGGAGAGGATCTCGGCGCCGGAAGGGTTGCCCAGCGGCCCCCGACAGTGACGCAGGACACGCCACCCCCGGGCCCGGGCTCGCCCGCCCCTCGGCCTCTCCCCCTCCATCACGACGCTCCGGTGACGGTGACCGCGACCGCGACCGTGACCGCGACCGCAGCCAAGGCCCTGGCCGTGGCCGTGGCCGTGACGGGCCCATGAGATCCCGCTCGGCGTCAGTCGCTTAGGCTGGTGTACTCGCAGTCTGTCCCAGGGAGGCGTTCGCGTGGCGGTTGCCGGAGGCCGGTCGACGAAGCGGCTGCAGCGGGGGACCCTCTCCCGGGGGCTCATCGTGGCGACCGCGCTGCGGATCCTCGACGAGGACGGGCCGGACGCGCTGACCTTCCAGCGGCTCGGCAAGGAACTGTCGTCCTCAGCGACCGCGGTCTACCGGTACTTCGCGAGCCGCGACCACATCATGGTCGCCGTCGCGGACGAGCTCGACCGGATCTCCCTGGAGGGGTACGAGCCGCACGAGTCGTGGACCGAGTCGCTGCGGGACCTGGCGACCCGCGCCTGGAACACCGCGCTGGACCACCCCGCGGCCGCCGCGCTCTGCATGGGCCGGGTCACCCGGGGCGTGCACGAGTTGCGTGCCGTCGACGCCGTGCTGGAGGCGTTCCACCGCGGCGGCTGGCGCGGCCGGGCGGCCGTCCTGCACTACCAGGCGTTCTCGAACTTCCTCCTCGCCGTCGCCAGCAACAACGCCTGGCGACTGGTCAACCAGCGGTTCGGTGCCGAGGTGAACTGGGTGCAGGAGTACCAGCCGGCGGACCCTGACGCGTACCCCTACGCCGAGGCGGCGAAGGAGTATCTGCGCAGCATGGACATGACCGATGTCTTCCAGCGGCAGACGAGCATCCTCCTCTCGGCCCTGGAGGCCGAGGCGGCGACACTTCCACGCGACTGACCCGCGGCTCTACGCGACTGATCCGGGGCACCACGCCCCGACTCGCCGCACCGCGCCCCCGATCCGCGACTGACACGCGTCAGCCTTCGCCACCGCCTTCCAGCAGCGTTTTCGCGGCCGAGATCCGCGCCGGTGCCGGTGCGCGCAAAGATAGTTAACGCTATTGACTACGCCGTTCACTAGGCGGCATCCTCTCCCCACCGAGCGCTCCACGGTTCGCTCTCCCCGCGTCCACCGAGCGCCGCGCGCACCGCCTCCAGCCCCGACTGCTCGCGCTCTTCCCGCCCGCTCCCGTGCGACCTGTGCGGAGTGCGACATCCCTCTCCAGGAGCACCCATGCGCCAGATCCGTACCCGTGCGGTCCCCGTGACCGCGGCCGTCGCCGTGACGGCCGTCCTCGCCGGCTGTACCACCACGGGGTCCACGTCCGCAGACCCGAGCGGCGGCGATGCCGCCGCGGCGACGAGGATCCGGACGACGATCGACGTGCCGGCGAGTTTCGACCCCGCCAAGGCCCTGTCCCTGCCGGACTACCAACTCGCCCGGAACAGTTACGACACCCTCGTGCGCAAGGACGACGGCGGGCTCGTCGGCGGGCTGGCCACCCGGTGGAAGAGCACGCCGACCTCGGCCACGTTCACCCTGCGCACCGACGCGACCTGCACCGACGGGACACCGATCACGCCGTCGGTCGTCAAGGACTCCCTCGACCGCTACATCGACCCGAAGACGGCGGCGCCCGACCTGCCCACGGTCTTCGGGCCCGGCAACAAGGTGAAGGTGAGCGCCGACGACTCCGCGCGAACGGTGAAGATCACGCTCGCCGATCCGTGGGGGGACATGGTCACCGGCCTGTCGGTCGCGAGCACCGGCATCGTCTGCCCCGCCGGCCTCAAAGACCTCAAGGCCCTCGCCGCCGGGAAGGCGAAGGGGTCCCAGTCGGGGCCGTACCTGCTGCGGAAGTCCCAGTCCGGTGTCTCGTACTCCTACACGCTGCGCCCGGAGTACAAGGCGTGGCCGGCCTGGCGTACGAAGATCCCCGGCAAGGTCGCCGCGACGCTGGAGTACCTGGTCTCCCCCGACCCGACCGCGACCGGCAACCTGGTGACGAGCGGCCAGCTCGACATCGGCAAGATCGATGCCTCCGGCATCCCGCGCTTCGACGGTGTGGGCGGCCACAGCGTGAGCATCAGCCGGTTCTCCGACTTCTACCTGCTCTTCAACGAACGGCCCGGCATGGTCTTCGCGGACGTCGCCACCCGCCGGGCCGTCGCCCAGGCCGTCGACCGCGCCGCCTTCACCAAGGTCGTCTCGAAGGACACGGGTGAGCCGTCGACGATGTTCGTGCAGAAGGGCATCCCCTGCAACGACCCCGACTCCTCCTTCCTCGTGCCGAAGAACAAGGCCGCGGCGGCCTCCGTGCTCAAGGGCAGGAAGATCCGTCTCGTCGGCCCCCAGGTCGTCGGGCCCGCCGGCGCCGGGAACCAGTACATCCAGGAGGCGCTGCGGGCCGCGGGCGCGGACGTCACCCTCGCCAACGTCGACGTCGGGGCCTGGGTCGGGACCGTGTTCGGCAAGCCCGACGCCTGGGACCTCACCGTCTTCGCCGACCTCAACTTCCTCGGCAGCCTGGCCAACCCGCTCGCCCACTTCGTGGGCCCGACCGTCCCCGAAGGCGGCGGCAACCTCGGCGCGGTGAAGAACCCCGAGCTGAACAGGGCCTTCGCCCGGGGCGCCGAAGCGACGGACGAAGGGGCCCGCTGCGCCGCCTACCAGAAGGCCGCCAAGGCGCTGATCTCGCGGGTGGACGCGGTGCCGCTGGTCAACGACCCGTTCATCTACGCACTGCGCGAGGGATTCAGCGCACGGATGCTCGGCGGCTCGCTCGACGACCCCATCCTGCGCATCACCGGCTGAGACAGCCACCGTTCGCCCGGAGGCGGCCCGCACGCGGCCGATGCCCCCTTACCCGGAGGAGGCGGAGGCCCCGTGCCCGGCGGAGGCCCACGCGGCCCGACGACACCGTCCGGCACGGAGACGCCCGCGCCTCTTCGGAGCCCCGACCCGAGACCCTCGCACCCGACAGGAGTCCCCTGGTGATCGACCCCTTCAGCAGCGCCCAGCAGATCGCCGACCTCATCCGCGCGAAAGAGGTCAGCCCGGTGGAGGTGGCCGAGACCTACCTCGACCGCATCGAACGGATCAATCCCGCCGTCAACGCCGTCGTCTGGCTCGACGCCGACGCCGTACGCGCGGCGGCCGTCCGGGCCGAGCGGGCGGTGCTGCGCGGCGACCCGCTCGGCCCGCTCCACGGCGTCCCCGTCCCCATCAAGGACCTCAGCTCCGTCGCGGGACAACCCAACACGATGTCGTCGCTGGCGATCCGCGACACCCCGCAGACGGCCACGGACCCCGACGTCCAGCTCCTCCTCGACGCCGGGGCGATCCCCCTCGGCCGGACCAACTCGCCGGAGTTCGGCGCCCTGACCGTCACGGAGAACGCCCGGCACGGCAAGACGCGCAATCCGTGGAACCTGGCGCACACCTCCGGCGGGTCGAGCGGCGGCGCCTCGGCGGCGGTCGCGGCGGGGCTCGCCCCGGTGGCACACGCCGGCGACGGCGGCGGGTCGATCCGGGTACCGGCGTCCGTCACCGGCCTCGTCGGCCTCAAGCCGAGCCGGGGACGCGTGCCCGCGTTCATCCGGGCCTGGGAGCACTCGACGACCGAGGGCGCGATCACGCGCACGGTGCGTGACACGGCCCTCATGCTCGACGTCATGGGCCGTGCCGACCGGCTCGCCTGGTACAGCGCGCCCGAACCGGTGCGCCCCTACCTCGACGAGGTCGGTGCCGACCCCGGGCGGCTGCGGATCGGACTGCTCCTCGACGCGCCGACCGGGCTGCCGGTCGACGAGGAGTGCCGCACGGCGGCGCTCACGGCGGCGCGGGCCCTGCGCGACCTGGGGCACGATGTCGTCGAGGCCCGCCCGAGGATGTTCTCGTACGAGGCGATCATGGGCTTCACCTGGACGATCATCAGTGCCTCCACCTACGCCATCGAGGTGGACGATCCCGACGCCCTCGATCCGTACATCCGGCGCCGCCGGGAGACGGCCCTGGAGGTCAGCGCGGGCGACTACGCCCGGACGGCGGCGCGCCTGCAGGCCGAGTCACGCGACGTGGTCGCCCAGTGGGGCCGGGACTTCGACGTCCTCCTCACCCCGACCACGGCGGTCGTGGCCCCGCCGGTCGGCCCCGTGTACGACGAGGCGAACTCCGACCCGGACGGTCCGCGGACCACCGAGACCCGCATGGTCTCGTTCACCGCGTTCGTCAACATCGCCGGGCTGCCCGCCATCTCCCTGCCCGTCCACACGACCGGGGACGGACTGCCGGTCGGCGCGCAACTCGTCGGCGCGCCCTACGACGAGGCGACGCTGCTGCGCCTGTCGGCCCAGCTCGAACCACGGTTCCGCTGGCACGAGCGGCGTCCGGACGACGCGGTGCTCGCGGGGGCGCTGTGAGTGCCGGGGCGGCGGTCCCGACCGGGCAGCTGCCGACCGCACCGGTCCGGCGCGTCACCCGGCTGCGGCTGGGCGGGGGCTGGGCAGGGTTCGCCGTCCGCCGGGCGGGCGGACTGCTGATGTCCATGCTGCTGCTGGTCCTGGTGACGTTCCTCATCGTGCCCTTGCTGCCGGGGGACCCGGCCCGCGCGATCGCCGGCACCAACTCGTCGCCGGCGACACTCGCGGCGATACGCGAACGGCTGGGCCTGGACGAGCCGTTGGCGACGCGGTTCGTCCACTATCTCGGCGACATCGCGTCCGGGCGGCTCGGCACCTCGTTCCGGTTCGACACCCCGGTCGCGGACATCGTCGCGACCCGGTTGCCGTACACCGTCCAGCTCGTCATCCCGGCCGTCCTGCTGTCCCTGGTCATCGCCGTCCCGTTGGGGATGACCGTCGGTGTCCTCACCCGTGACGGACGCCGTCGCCGGCTCGGCGTCGCGTTCGGCACGGTGGCCGGGCTCCTCGCGTCGGCGCCGGTCTACGTCGTCGCGACCCTCCTCATCGTCCTGTTCTCGATCAGCCTCGGGCTGCTGCCGTCCGGGGGCGCCACGACACCGAGCGCGCTCGTCCTGCCGATCGCCGCGCTCTGCGTCGGGCCGGCCTTCGCCATCGCGCGGGTCGTCCGGCAGGAGACGGCGTCGGTGCTCGCCCAGGACTACATGCGGACCGCCCGCGGCCACCGTCTGGGATCCGTGCGCCTCCACCTCCGCCACGCGCTGCCCAACCTGGTGACGAGTGTCCTCACCCTCAGCGGACTCGTCCTCACGTCCCTGCTGGGCGGGACGATCATCCTGGAGAACGTCTTCACCTACCCGGGGCTCGGCACCGAGGTCGTCCAGGCGATCATCTACAAGGACTATCCGGTGATCCAGGGCATCATCCTCGTCGTCGGCATGCTCGCCCTGCTCGTCAACCTCCTCGTCGACGTCGTCCTCGGCATCGTCGACCCGCGCACTCTCGAGGGAGGTCGTCGTGGCCACTGACGCGACCGTGCGCCGGTGGCGCCGCAACCCGTCGCTGCTGTCCGGCGCCGTGATACTCGGCCTGCTTGTCGTCGTGGCCCTCGTGGCCCCGCCGCTGCTGAGCGGTTCCGCCGAGACCCTCACCGACGACGCCCGGCTGGGGCCGGGTGCCGAGCATCTCCTCGGCACCGACGCCTTCGGCCGTGACGTCCTGGCCCGGGCGCTCGTCGCGACCCGGCTCACGCTGCTCATGGCCGCCGCGGCCACCGCCGCCTCGTTCGTCGTCGGCGTCGCGATCGGCGCGCTGGTCCATCTGACCCCCGGCTGGCTGCGCGAGACCTGTCTGCGGCTCATCGACTCGGCGGTGGCGTTCCCCTCGCTCGTCCTCGCCCTCGTCATCGCGGCGGTGCTCGGTCCGGGCACGGTGTCCGCGATCGTCGCGATCGCCGTCGCCGGCGTCCCCGGGTTCGCACGGTTGACGGCGAATCTCGCGGCGACCGTTGCGGACAAGGACTATGTGCTCACCGCGCGGCTGCTCGGCGTTCCCGGCCCGCGCATCCTGGGCCGGCACGTCCTGCCGAACATCAGCGGGCCGCTGCTGGTGCTCCTCAGTTCGAGCTTCACCCTGTCCCTGCTGGACATCAGCAGTCTGTCGTTCGTCGGTCTCGGTGTGCAGAGCCCGCAGTACGACTGGGGCCGGCTCCTCAACGAGGCGCTGCCGTCGATCTTCGCGCAACCGTCGGTCGTCCTCGCTCCGTCGATCATGCTCATCGTCACCGGTGTGGGCGCCATGCTCCTCGGGGACGGCGTGGCCTCACTCGTCGACCCGCGAACCCGTGGCACAGCATCCGCGACCAGCGAGGCGGCGGACGCGGCGGAACCGCCCGCCCCCGCACGGGCAGCTCAGGCCCTTCGGGTCTCGGGCGGCGCGGGTGCGGCGGCCGAAGCGGAGCAGGACGGTCTGCTGACCGTCGCCGGGCTGACCGTGCGGGCCGGTGACCGGACCCTCGTCGACGACGTGTCGTTCACGATCGGAGCCGGCCAGATCGTCGGCCTCGTCGGGGAGTCGGGCTCGGGCAAGTCCACCATCGCCATGGCGGTCGCCGGCCTGCTCCCCGAGGGGGTGCGGGCGCACGCGTCGCGCCTCGCCCTCGGTGACCTCGACCTGCTCGGCACACCGCCGGAGCGACGCCTCGCGACCGAGATCGGCGTCGTCTACCAGGACCCGATCGGTACGTTCAACCCCGCGCTGAGGCTGGGCGCCCAGCTCACCGAGGTGGCCCGGGTGCATCTGGGGACGCCCCGGCGCGAGGCGACGCGGGACATGGTCCGCGCCCTCGCCGACATCCACGTCACCGAGCCGGAGCGGCGGCTGCGCCAGCACCCGCACGAGCTGAGCGGCGGCATGCTCCAGCGCGCGTCGATCGCCTCCGCGATGACGACGAACCCGCGGCTCCTCATCGCCGACGAGCCGACGACGGCCCTCGATGTGACCGTCCAGGCGGAGGTGCTGCGCCAGTTCCGGCGCATCAACCGCGAGCACGGCACGGCGATGCTGTTCATCTCGCACGACATCGGCGTGGTCGGCGTGCTCTGCGACACGGTCCTGGTGCTCCACGGCGGCCGGGTCGTCGACCGCACGACAGGCAGCGACCTGCGCCGGGGGACGGTCACCCACCCGTACACCCGCGCGTTGCTGGCGGCGACGCCCGCCGCGGTCGAGGCCGGCGGGACGCTCAGCGCCGTCCGGTGGACGGCCGACGCGCACGCGGCGCAGCCGAACGGCGCACCGCCGGACCACCTTTCCGAGACGGCCGCGGACCGCCCAGCGGCCGCGGAAGGGAGCCGCTGATGTCAGCCGCAGTCACCGCAGCCGACCCACACCCGGCGGGCCCGCTGCTGCGCGTCGAGGACCTCACCGTCGAGCTGGGCCACGGCGGCGCCGCCCGCAGGGTGCTCAAGGGAGTCTCGTTCGAGATCCCCCGGGGCAGCACCCTCGCCCTCGTCGGCGAGTCCGGGTCGGGCAAGACGACGCTCGCGCGGACTCTCGTCGGTGTCCACCGGCCGTCGAGCGGCCGGATCCTGCTGGACGGCGCTCCGCTGCGCGCCGCGCGTGGGCGGGCGGGCGCCTCGACGGTCCAGATGATTCCGCAGGACCCGTACTCGTCGTTCGACCCGCGGCGCACCGTCGCGCAGTCGCTCGCCGAGGCACTCGATCCGGTCCGGGCCAGGGTGGGGCCGGTCCGGGCCCGGATCGCCGAGCTGCTCAGCCAGGTGAGCCTCGACCCCGACGCCATGGGCCGCTACCCGCACGAGTTCTCCGGTGGTCAACGGCAGCGGCTGGCGATCGCGCGGGCCCTCGCACCGAGTCCCCGGTTCGTCATCGCCGACGAGATCACCTCGGCCCTCGACCTGACGACCCAGGCCGAGATCCTCAACCTCCTCGCGGATCTGCGCCGCCGGCTCTCGCTGACGATGCTGTTCATCTCGCACGACCTGGCCGTCGTCCGGCACGTCAGCGACACGGTCGCGGTCCTGCTGCACGGGGACCTGGTGGAACTCGGCCCGACCGGGGCCACCTTCGCCGAGCCGAACCACCCGTACACCGCTCGGCTCCTCGCGTCCGTCCCCGGTGACCCGAGGTTCCGCCTGGACGACGAGCCCGTCACCGCCTGAACCGACCGGGCGCGGTACGGCTCCCACCCTGCCGCACACCCCCGAGCACCCGCCGAGCACCTCGCCGCACACCCCGCCTCGCCGAACGGCACGGGCCGGCCGGCGAGGTGCTCGGCGCGTGCGAGGTCGGCCTGAAGTCGTCGATCCGGCCGGGTCCCGCGTTCGCCGGTCACCCGAACATGCGCCGCTGGATCTCCCGGCGGTAGTCCTCCAGTGTCCTGTCGAGATGGGCCGCCGTGGCCTCGGCCGCCTCGTCGGACCGGCCGTCGCGGATGGCCTGGTAGATCGCCTCGTGCTCCTCGACCGCCAGCCGGGTGCCCTCGCCCAGCCTGTCGTGGATCCCGATCGCGCTGGACTGGCGCTGGAGGCGTCGTGCGTCGCGTACCGCGCTGACCAGGAAGGTGTTGTGCGAGGCCGCGGCGACGGCCGTGTGGAAGTCGTCGTCCGCCTGGTTGAACACGTCGACCTGGCCGTGGACGAACCCGTGCCGGCACTCCTGCACGGCCAGTTCGATCGCACGCAGTTCGGCGGGCGTGGCCCGGGTGGCCGCGAGACTGCTCGCGGCCGTCTCCTGGACCCTGCGGAACTCGAACAGCATGAGGACGTGGTCGAGGTCGACCGGCCGGAAGAAGCCGCCCCAGCGGCTGGTGACGAGCATGCCCTCGTCGTCCGCGACGAACAGTCCGCGGCCCTTGTGCGCCCGTACGCGGCCGAGCGCCGACAGGATCTTCACCGCCTCGCGGACGACGGCCCTGCTGGTGTCCAACCGCTGGGCGAGGTCGTGCTCCGTGGGCAGCCGGTCGCCCGGCTCCAGCCGCTCCTCGACGATGAATTCGAGGATCCGCTCGGCCGCGATCTCATAACCGGGGCGGTAGTCGCCCTGCCCGTCCGAGCCCTTCGCCGCGACTGTCCCCACGGGGGTGGCCTGCACGGGCGGGGCTGCCGCGAGCGAGGGCGTGTCGTTCATCTGTCCAGCCTCCGTGGGAGTGACTGCGGTGGAGCGCGGCTGACCGCTGCGAAGTCGAACTCATCGTACACCAGGACCTGAATGAGTCGTACTTATCTTCCAGCCAAACGCAGGAACGGGGCGCCCGTTATGCCATACATTTCGGGCGCCTATGCGAATTTGTCCACGTGAACACCGCACTCTGGGTCGAGAGTTCACCGCAGGAAAGCCGACCACACCCCTTGACTGGTGTCTCGATAAGGCGGCTAATTTTTAGCGCGACGGCAGCGGCCCGGCCGAAGCGCAGGAGACGTTCGGTGTGCAAGAGAGGCGCGTTGACCGTCCGGTGACCCCCGCGCGGGCCCCGCCGACCCGGCCACCAGCCCCCGTACCCACACCATGCCGCCACCCCGAACGGAGCCCCTTCCCATGCCCTCCAGCTCTGCCGACCGCTCCGGTGAGGACGCCCCGGCCTCCTCGCCCGGAATCCGGGCCGGGGTGCCGCTGCTCGAACCACCCGGCTGGGCCGTGGCCCAGCGGGCCCTGTTCGACCTGCTCGACCACGCCTGGCGCCGCTTCGCCCGTGACTTCACCGGGCCCGACGGACGGCTGAACTACACCGGCCGGCTGACCACCCGCGACGGGGTCGACGACTTCTACGAGGTGTTCTTCAACTGGCCCCAGCTGTATCTCCTCGGCGGCGCCGACGACCTGCTCCCCGCCAGCGAGAAGCACTGGGAGGGCGTCACCCGGCAGCTCACCGAACTGGGCATGCTCCACGACGAGTACGAACGCGGCTACGACTGGTTCCACCAGGGCGAGAGCCTGCTGCTGCTCTACTTCCTGTGCATGGCCGCACCCGACCGCTGGTCCGAGCGCGCCCTGCGTTTCGCCGAGCTGTACGTCGACCCGGCAAAGGGCAATTGGGACCCGGAGCACCGCGTCATCACCCGCCCGCACAACGGCAGCGACCCCGACCGCCGGGGCCTGTTCGACGGCGACGTGTATCCGTGGCTGGCGAAGGAGGCGGAGACGTACGGTTTTCCGCTCGACTGGATTCCCGGGGCGGACGGCGGCCCCTACCCGCTCTCGGAGGATCCGCGGCTCGGCGCGCAGATGCGGGACCGGATGGGCGTCGGTGACACGGCGGTCAACCTCGCCGCGGCGGGACTGGTCCTCAACGCCTGGATCCTGTCCGGCGAGGAGCGCTACCGCGACTGGATCGTCGAGTACGTGGGCGCGTGGCGTGAGCGCACACGGGCCAACGACGGGCTCGTCCCGGACAACGCGGGCCCGGACGGGGTCGTCGGCAGTCTGCTGGACGGCCGCTGGTACGGCGGCCACTACGGATGGTCCTGGCCGCACGGCTGGCACAGCGTCGGCCACGCGGCCTGTGTGGCGGCGCTCGCGGCGGCGACGGTCACCGGGGACGACGACTACCTCTCCATGGTGGCGACCTCGCTCGACACCCTGATCGGCCACGGCAAGGTGATGCCCCACACGGAGGCGGACTCCAGTCTGCCGTCGAAGTGGGTGGTCGAACTCGGCACGGACATCCACACGCCCACGGTCCACCTCCCGTTCCGGCACAACGACTCGGGCTGGTTCGACTACAACCCGGTCACGCCGCCCGTGCCGGTGGCCCTGTGGCACCACACGGCTTCGGACGCCGACCGGTCCCGGCTGGAGCTGCTGCGTGAGGCCGACGGCATCGACTGGCGCACCGTGCGGCCGTTCCGTGCCAAGGAGGAGTCGGGGCACGAGAAGGCGTGGTTCGCGTTCCTCGCCGGTGACGACCCCGGCTACCCGGAGCGCATCCTCACCGCCGCCCAGGCCCAGGTCCGCCACCGCCTGCGGCGCATCGACCGCTACCGCGACCTGGACGTGCCCGAGGCCGACATCCATGTGTGGCAGCTGTGCAACCCCGTGGTCACCGAGGCCCTCGTGCAGCTGACCTGGGGCGGCCCGCAGGTGCTGTACAACGGCGGTCTGCAGCAGGCCCGGCTGCGCTACCACGACGCCGAGGCCCGCCGCGCCGGACTGCCACCGGACGTGGCCGCGCTCGTCACCTCCATCGACCCCGAGGCGACCACCGTCGAGCTGGTGAACCTCTCCCCCGCGGCGGACCGCACGGTGATCGTGCAGGCAGGTGCCTTCGCCGAGCACACCATCACCGCCGTCCGGTACACGACCTGCGCGGACGACGGCTGGATCGGCGACATGTACGACTACGGCCACTCGGAACCGGTGGTCGAGGAGAGGGAACAGTCCTGCGACAGCGCCTTCCTGACCGTCGCGCTGCCCGCGTCCACCCGTGTCCGGCTCACTCTGCGGCTTCGGCTGCGCGCCAACACGCCCAGCTACCGCTCACCGTTCGACGCACTGGGCGCCACGTCCGCCCCGGCCCCGGAAGGGGAAGCCTCATGAAGCGCATCGCCCAGACCATCCGGCTCCGGCCCGAGCACCGCGAGAAGTACCTCGAGCTCCACGCCGCCGTCTGGCCCGGAGTGGAAGCCGCGCTGCACCGGGCGCACATCCGCAACTACAGCATCTTCCTCCACGGGGACGCGCTGTTCGCCTACTTCGAGTACCACGGCGAGGACTTCGAGGCCGACATGGCGGGGCTGGAGGCCGATCCCGAGACCCAGGAGTGGTGGAAGCTCACCGACCCCTGTCAGGAGCCCTGGCCCGACCGGGGCGACTCGCGCCAGTGGACGGAACTCACCGAGGTCTGGCACCTGAGCGCGCCCCACGACAACATCACCGCCTGACAGCTCGTACCGCTCCGCACCCCTGGGACCGCCCGTGACCTCCAGCCCCAGCTCCGTCCTCGTCGACGCCCACCATCATCTGTGGGATCTCGCCCGGCGTCCGCAGCCCTGGCTCGACGACCCCGCCGTGGCGGCGATCCGCCGTACCTTCACCGCCGACGACCTGCGTTCCACCGCCACCCGTCCGATCGCGGGCCGCCGGCTGAACAGCACGGTGGTCGTGCAGTGCGTGCCGGACGTGCCCGAGACCGAGGACCTGCTCGCGCTCGCGGAGCGGGAGCCGCTGATCGGGGCCGTGGTCGGCTGGGCGGACCTGACGTCCCCGGCCGTCGGTGACGTGCTGGACCGGCTGCTCGCCGGGCCGGGCGGCACGTATCTGCGGTCCCTGCGCCACCTCGTCCAGAGCGAGACGGACCCGGGATGGCTCCAGCGCCCGGACGTCGAGCGGGGACTGGCGGCGCTCCGGGACAGGGGCCTCGGCTACGACGTACTGGTCCGCAGCCACCAACTCGACCAGGCGATCCGCCTGGCGGAACGCTTCCCGGACCTGCCCCAGGTGCTCGACCACGCCGGCAAGCCGCCCATCGCCCGACGTGAACTGGCCGACTGGGAACGGCAGGTGCGCCTGCTGGCCGCGCACCCCCAGGTGGTCTGCAAGGTGTCGGGCCTGATCACCGAGGCCGACCACAGCACCTGGACGACCGCCGACATCCGCCCCGTCTGGGACGTTCTGCTGGCCTCGTTCGGCCCCGGCAGGCTGATGTTCGGCTCGGACTGGCCCGTCGCGAACCTCGCGGGGGGCTGGAACCGCTGGGCCGCCACCGTGGACGAACTGCTCACCGGCTGTTCCGAGGACGAGATCGAGGCGCTCCTCGCCCGCACCGCGACCGACTTCTACCGCCTGCCCGGCCGCAGCTGACCGTCGGGGACGACGCCCCGCAGCGGGGCGGCGGCCACTCCCCTGCCACCGCACCGACAACACCCCCGGAGCCGCCGCATGAACGTTTTCCCGATCGTCCGCACCAGCAGGAGGGGCAGACGATGAAGGCCGCCACCTCCGCCATCGGCAGGTTGTCCGCGGTGCTCGCGACGGCTCTTCCCGCGGCACTGCTGGTGTCCCTCGCGGCGCCGACCCCTGCCTCGGCCGCGATCCAGGCGACGTACTACGTCAGCCCCGACGGCGACGACGCCAACACCGGGACGATCAACGCGCCGTTCAAGACCCTGCAGCACGCACGGGACGTCGTGCGCACGGTCAACGACGACATGAGCGGAGACATCAACGTCTTTCTCCGCGGCGGCGACTACCGGGTGAGCGGCACGATCGGCTTCACGGCGGCCGACTCCGGGACGAACGGCCACCGTGTGGTGTACGCCGCCTACCAGAACGAGAAGCCGGTCCTGAACGGAGGCGTTCAGGTGACCGGCTGGACACAGCACAGCGGGAACATCTGGAAGGCCCCGCTGGACCGCGACACCAAGCTCCGCGCGCTCTACGTCAACGACAAGCGCGCCCAGATGGCCTCGAAGACGGTCACGTCGGCCGGCTGCTACGGCAGCTACACCGTCACGGCCGGCCAGGCTCCTTGGGCCTGGGAGTCGGGCTCACAGTGCGACGGGTCCAAGTACGGCCTGTCCGATCTGCCCGCCGTCGCCGCCAACCAGGACGACGTCGAGATCCAGTCGGCGACGACCTGGACCACCGCCATCGTGGGAGTCCGGCAGATCACCAAGAGCTCGGACGGGACCCAACGCGTGGCCCTCTTCCAGCAGCCGGGCGCGGCCATCGCCCAGGGCCCGCCGAACGGCAACTTCAACCCCGGCGGTACCCACACGTTCATGAACGCCTACGAGTTCCTGGACGAGCCGGGCGAGTTCTACTTCGACAGGACCGCCCACACGGTCTACTACTACCGGTCCGGCTCGGACGACATGACATCGGCGAAGGTGTTCGCGCCGGACAACGTGTCCACCCTCCTCAGGATCGCCGGTACGTCCACGACCGACCACGCGCGGAACATCACGTTCTCCGGGCTCACCGTGGAGCACTCCGACTGGAACCTGACCAACGTCGCGGGCTCCGTCTTCCGGCAGGGCCAGCAGGGCAACGCCGGATCGACGGTGTACGCGAGGAAGAACTTCCACGCCTACACCTACCGCAACGTGGACCTGCCGCCGGGCATCATCCAGATCGAGAACGCCGACGGAATCGTCCTGCGGCGCAACACGGTGCGGCACACCGGCGCCGACGGCATCAACATGGTCAACGACGTGACGGACACACAGCTGACCGGCAACGTCACGGATGACATAGCCGGATCGGCCGTGACCGTGGGGCACCCGCAGCACGTGTACATCGGCGACCACACCTCCACCAACAACGAGAAGTACCCGGTGAACGTCGAGGGTGTCTGCAAGAACATCTCCCTGACGAACAACTACCTCCACGACAGCGCGGTGCTGTTCCGGGGGTCCAGCCCCGTGTCGGCGTACTTCGTGGACTCCCTGTCCGTGGAGCACAACCGGATCGAGAAGTCCCCGTGGGCGGGCATCACGCTCGGCTGGGGATGGTGGAACTTCGACGGCTCGGCCAACTCGATCCGACCCGGGGTGCCGACCACCACGGCGAAGAACAACACCATCAGGTACAACGAGATCGTCGACGCGATGCAGCTGCTCAGCGACGCCGGTCCCGTGTACACCCTGGGCAGCCAGCCGGGCACCGAGATCAGCGGCAACTACATCCGGGGCGTTCCGGCCGGTCACAAGTACGGACTCCACCCCGATGAAGGCTCCGCCTACATCGACTTCCACGACAACGTCCTCGACGTGGACAAGGACCTCAGGTCCACCATCCACTCCGGCACGTGGGGCCGCCAGCACGACCTGAACATCACCGACACCTACGGCACGGTCAACAAGATCCTCGACAAGCGTGTCCCGAACAGCACCATCCAGGACGTGCGAGCCTACGCGGACAACGTGTGGCCGTCACAGGCATACGCCGTCGCCCTGAACGCGGGCCTGGAGGACGCCTACAAGGACATCGTGCCCCGGAGCGAGGTCGGCCCGCAGGACTACGCCCTGCCCGCGAGCACGTTCACCGGCAAGGGCGTGTCGTCCGTCCCCGTCCGCGGTCTCGGTGACGGGACCAGGACTCTCTGGCTGGCTCCCTCCGGTACGACGACGTTCGCCGTCGGCCCCACCATGACGAAGGCGGCCGGGACCGCGACGGCCATCACCGTCCCGCCCACGGTGGGCGACTACCGCCTCTACGTCGTGGACGCCCAGGGGAACGCGTCGGCAGCGTCGAAGTCGCTGGTACGGCAGCGCTGGACCTACGTCGACGACAAGGACCCCTCGCTCACCTACTCCTCCGCCTGGTCCAACTGGAACGACTCCCAGGACTTCAGGGGATCCGAGAGGTTCACGAGCAGGGCGGGCGACTACGTCGAGTACGCGTTCACCGGGACGGGCATCAGGTACCTCGGCATGAGGCAACCGAACATGGGCAAGGTCGACGTCTACATCGACGGCACGGTCGCACAGGCCGGCATCGACGCCTACGCACCGACCGTCACGAAGCAGGTGCCGCTGTTCGAGAAGACGGATCTCCCCGCGGGGCCCCACACGATCAGGGTCGTGTGCACCGGAACGAAGAACGCGTCCTCCTCCAACACGGTCTGCGCGCTCGACGCGTTCGCCTCCGTCGCCTTCCCCGCGAAGAACGCGTACTACAAGGTCCTCAACAAGAACGGCGGCAAGGCCGCCGACGTCTCGGGCGGATCGGTCTCCGCCGGGGCGAACGTCGTCCAGTGGAACGACACCGGAGCACAGAACCAGCGCTGGCGGTGGGTCGCGGTGGGTGACGGCAGCTACGAGATCGTCAACCAGAACAGCGGTCTGCTGCTGGACGTCACCGGCGGGTCCACCGCGGACGGCGCGACCGTCATCCAGCAGACGGACGCCAACTCCGCGAACCAGCGATGGAGCCTGATCGCCGCCGGAAACGGCTACTACAAGATCAAGAACGTGCACAGCGGGAAGCTGCTCGCGGTGTCCGGCTCGTCGACGACAGCCGGTGCTCAGCTCGTGCAGACGACGGACACGAACGCCGACAGCCAGTTGTGGCGGGCCGTGAACGTGGACTGAGCCCTCCGCTCAGTGAAAGAACCACCCATTCCTGTGACGGCTCCCGCTCAAGGACGGACACCGTGGACATCACCAGAAGACAGTTCGGCCGTTTCGCCGGGGTCGGCGCCGGCGCGCTCCTGCTGCCGGGCCTGCTGCCGCCGACCAGCGCGGCGGCGGCCACACCCCCGGTCGGCACGTGGGGCGACCAGGGCGACGGCACCTACGTCAACCCGATCCTCCCGGGCGACTTCAGCGACTGGGACTGCATCCGGGTCGGCGACGACTACTACGGCATCACCAGCACGTTCGGCTACTCCCCCGGCATGGCCGTCCTGCACTCGAAGGACCTGGTCAACTGGCGCACGCTCGGCGGCGTGGTCGACGATGTCACCCGTATCGGGCCCTTGTTGAACTGGGACCGGATGAACCGCTACGGCCGTGGTGTGTGGGCCGGAGCCATCCGCCACCACGCGGACCGGTACTGGGTGTACTTCAACACGCCCGACGAAGGCTTCTTCATGACGTCCGCCCCCACGCCGAGCGGCCCGTGGGAGCCGTTGACGGCGATGTGGCGGACCTCCGGGTGGAACGACCCGTGCCCGTTCTGGGACGACGACGGCCAGGGCTATCTGGTCGCCACGCACTACTCGGACGGCTACAAGATCCACCTGTTCAAGCTGTCGGAGGACGGGAAGTCGCTGGTCGGCCCGTCCACGGTCATCCACCAGTCCTCGCGCAGCGAGGCCAGCAAGCTGTACAAGTTCGACGGCGTCTACTACCACCTCTACAGCGAGGTGAAGCCCGAGGGCCGGGTGCTGATGATGAACCGCGGCTCCAGCCTCTACGGTCCGTTCGAGACCCGGCAGCTGGAGCACGTCAACGCCTCGGTGGACCGCGAGCCCAACCAGGGCGGGCTGGTGCGGACTCCGGACGGCGCCTGGTACTTCGTCACCCATCACGGCCATGGCGACTGGGAGGGGCGGGTGCTGTCCCTGCTGCCGGTGACCTGGGTGGACGGCTGGCCGATCCTCGGCGAGGTGGGCGCGGACGGCATCGGCGGCATGGTGTGGACCGGCCGGGTCCCCTCCGGCGGCACGCCCGGCATGCCCCTCGACGCCCTGCCGCCCGTGGTCACCAGCGACCTGTTCACGGACACGCGCCTCAAGCCGCAGTGGGAGTGGCACTACCAGCCGCGCGCGGACCACTGGTCACTGACCGAACGCCCAGGCCACCTGCGGTTGAAGGCGTTCGCGCCGCTGGTCGCCGACAACCTGACCAAGGTCGGCAACACCCTCACCCAGCGCGTGCTGCGCACGGCGGGCGGCGCGACGGTGACCGTCCGCCTGGAACTGGCCGGCCTCGCCGACGGCCAGCACGCCGGACTGTCCCACTACGCGGCCACCTACGCCGGGCTGGGTGTCCGGCGTTCCGGGACCACCACCACGATCACCCACAACGCGGGCGGCACCCTGACCGACGGCCCGGTGATCACACAGAACGCCGTGTGGCTGCGCACCTCGTGGGACGTCAACGGAGTCGCCCAGTTCGCCTACAGCCTCGACGGGAGCGCGTTCACCTCGTTCGGCGGGACCTACAAGCTCACCTGGGGCGGTTACCGCGGTGACCGCGTCGGCCTCTTCACCTACAACCCGAACGGCACCGGCCACGTCGACTTCGACTCGGTGCAGTACACGATCGCGCCCACCAGGGCCTACACCTGCGTCAGCGTCCGCAGCGGCAAGGTCGCCGACGTCTACCGTGCGTCGAAGGCGGACGGTGCCGCCGTGGTGCAGTGGCCCGACAACGGCCAGCCGAACCAGCGGTGGGCCTTCCAGTCCACGGGGGACGGCTACCACACCATCACCTGCCTCAACAGCGGCAAGGTGCTCGACGTGGCGGAATCCTCGACGGCGGACGGCGCGGCGGTCGTGCAGACGACGGCGGACGGCCGTACGAGCCAGCAGTGGCAGCTGCGTCCGCAGCCGGGCGGCGAGTTCACCCTGGTCAACCGCAACAGCGGCAAGGTGCTCGACGTCAAGGGAGGCAGCACGGCCGACGGTGCCGCGCTGATCCAGTACCGCGACGTCGGCAGCTCCAACCAGCGTTGGACGTTCCGCCGCGTCACCGGCTGACCAGCGCGCCCGCCGGACCGCGCCCCACGCGAGGCAATGCCGGACGCCTCCACCACGGCCGCACCGGTGGCCGTGGTGGAGGCCACGTGGCATGGGTCCGCCGACCGTGTGGGGGTCAGCGGACGGTCGCTGCTACGTCGTCGGCCGGCCGTCGAGCGCCGCCCGGGCGGCCAGGGCCCTCGCCAGCACCTTGGCCCGGTAGGGGTTCGCGGCGCGGAGGGCCGTCGCCACCGCCACCGCCTCGTCCAGGAGGGCCAGCCGCTGCTCGGGGAGGTCCCGCACCAGCGGCGAGGCGCTCGCCTCCACCAGGACGTACGCCAGCTTCGACCCGTACACCTCCGGCTCGACCGGTGTCAGTACGCGGTAGATCCACAGCCCTTGCACGCCGCGCACCACCCGCCGGTTGGCGCCGAGCAGCTCGACCTTCGCCCGCAGAACCATGTCCTGATCCATCGATTCCCCCTTCGTCCGCACACCCCCCGGCCCGTCCCGTCACGCGACGGGACAGCACAGCGAACGCGCCGGCAGCCGGGAACGGATGCCGACGCGGACGTCGGAGAGTGGATGACGAAGAGTCTGCGGGCGGACCACCACCGGCGACAAGCCCGAACGGACGTGCGCTCCGTCCTACCGAAACCGCCTCCGAACAGGCATGATGGACCTGACACTCACTCATGGCTGAGTGCCGCTTTGGGCGAAGGGTCAGCCCGAGGGGGTCAGCCCCTGTGCTCCGGGTGCGTGAGGTTGGCGCCGGTCGTCGGGTCGAACACATGGGCCTTGGTCATGTCGACCCGCAGTTCCAGGGGTTGGCCCTCGCGGGCGCGTGACGCGGCGTCCAGGCGGGCCACGATCTGCCGGGCCTCGGCACCGGTGTCCCGCAGACCGGAGTCCTGGGCGAGTTCCTCCAGTTCCTTGGTCATGGCCGGCCCGCCCTCCGCGGTGAAGTAGACGTACACGTCGGAGCCCAGTGACTCCAGTACCTCCACGTCGGCGGTGTAGTGCGGGCCGCGCCGGGCGCCTTGGTCGTGCGACAGGGCGGCGTCCTCGAACGCCTCGGGGCGCAGTCCGATGATGACCTCGCGGGGCGCGTTCCGCCGTTCCAGTTCCTGCCGTGTGCGGTCGTCGAGGGGCAGGGCGCCCAGGGGTGAGCGCAGGACGCCCTCCTCCAGGGTGGCGTTCAGGAAGTTCATGGCCGGGGAGCCGATGAAGCCGGCGACGAAGAGGTTGCGCGGCTCGTCGTAGAGCTGGGCGGGCGTGCCGACCTGCTGCACCAGGCCCTGACGCATGACCACGACCCGGTCGCCGAGGGTCATCGCCTCGGTCTGGTCGTGGGTCACGTACACGGTGGTGGTGCCGAGGCGCCGTTGCAGTCGGGAGATCTGGGTGCGCATCTGGACCCGGAGCTTGGCGTCCAGGTTGGACAGGGGTTCGTCCATCAGGAACGCCTTGGGGGCACGGACGATCGCCCGCCCCATGGCCACCCGTTGGCGCTGGCCGCCGGAGAGGTTGGCCGGCTTGCGGTCGAGGTGGTCGGTCAGGTCGAGGACCCGGGCGGCCTCCTCGACCTTGGCGTTGATCGTGCCCTTGTCCACCTTCGCCAGGCGCAGGGGAAAGCCCATGTTCTCGCGAACGGTGAGGTGCGGGTACAGGGCGTAGCTCTGGAAGACCATCGCGACGTCGCGTTCCTTGGGAGCGAGGTCGTTGACGATCCGGTCACCGATGCGCAGCGTGCCCTCGGTGATGTCCTCCAGCCCGGCGATCATGTTCAGGGTGGTGGACTTTCCGCATCCGGACGGACCGACCAGGATCACGAACTCGCCGTCGGCGATGTCGAGGTCCACATCCTTCACGGCGAGGGCTCCGTCGGGAAAACGCTTGGTGACTCCCTCAAGGATGATCTCGGCCATGGGTGGTGCCTCCTTGCCTCACGTGCCCTTCGGCGCGGTCATCCCTTGACCGCGCCGGAGGTCAGACCGGCGACGATCCGTCGCTGGAAGAACAGGACGAAAACGATGATCGGGACGGTGATCACCACAGCCGCGGCGGCGATCGACCCGGTGGGCTGCTGGAACTGCGAGCTGCCGGTGAAGAACGCGATCGCGGCGGGCACGGTGCGCGCGGACTCGGTGGAGGTCAGCGAGATCGCGAACAGGAAGTCGTTCCAGCAGAAGATGAAGACGAGGATGGCCGTGGTGAACACGCCCGGCGCGGCCAACGGGGCGATGACGAGACGGAACGCCTGTGCGGGCGTGGCGCCGTCCACCTTGGCGGCCTTCTCCAGGTCCCAGGGGATCTCCCGGAAGAACGCCGACAGGGTGTAGATCGCCAGCGGCAGGGAGAACGTCATGTACGGGATGATCAGTCCCAGCCAGGTGTCGAAGATCCCGATGATCCGCTCGATGTTGAACAGCGGTGAGACCAGGGAGATCGGCGGGAACATGGCGATCAGCAGCGACATGCCGATGAGGACCCGCTTGCCGGGGAACCGCAGCCTGGCCACCGCGTAGGCGGCCATGGTCCCCAGCACCACCGCGATCGCGGTGGAGATCAGCGCGATGCCGATGGAGTTGATCAGTGCCCGGGTGAACTCCGTGGTCTCGAAGATGCCCCGGTAGTTCTCCCAGGTCCATTTCCTGGGGATGTAGTTGCCGTCCGTGAGGGTGCTGGGGTCCTTGAACGACAGCGCGGCGATCCACCACACCGGGAACAGGGCGTACAGCACCACCACGACGTTCACGACGGCCCATTGGGCGGTGTGTGTCCTGCCTGCGGCGGCCATCAGCGCTTCACCTCCGCGCCGGGTGCGGCCGCACCGAACAGTTTGACGAAGGTGAAGGCGATGAGCCCGACGCAGATGAAGATCAGGACGGAGATCGCCGAACCGATGCCGAGGTTCAGTGCGGTGAAGAGGTTGTCGTAACCGAGGATCGACAGGGAGCCCGTGCCGTGGGCGCCCGCCGTCAGGATGTAGATGTTGTCGAAGATGCGGAACGCGTCCAGTGTGCGAAAGAGCAGGGCCACCAGGATCGCGGGCTTCATCAGCGGCAGCGTGACCTTGATGAAGCGCTGCCAGGCCGTGGCGCCGTCCACCATGGCCGCCTTCAGGGTCTCCCCCGGGACCAGAGCGAGGCCCGCGAGCAGCAGCAGCGCCATGAAGGGGGTCGTCTTCCACACCTCGGCGAGGATGATCAGCCACAGGGCGGGCCACTGCTCGGTCAGCGGGGCCTCTCCGCTGGGCAACAGCTCGGCGAGATAGCCGAGTTCCGGTGTCCAGGCGTACTGCCAGGAGAAGGCGGCGACGACGGTGACGATGCCGTACGGCACGAGGACCGAGGTGCGTACGGTGCCGCGGCCGAAGATCGTGCGGTGCATCACCGTGGCGATCGCCATGCCGAGGACCAGTTCGATGGCCACCGACACGACGGTCACGAACAGCGTCACCCAGAAGGCGTCCCACCAGAACGGCGAGGACAGCACAGCCCCGTAGTTGCTGAGTCCCACGAACTTCGCCTGTCCAGGAAAGCGCAGGTCATACCGCTGGAGGGACAGGTAGACGGCGTATCCGATGGGGTAGGCGGTCACGGCGAGCATGACGACGACGGCCGGCGCGCACAGGAGCCAGCCCAGTCGGCGCTCCTGCCGGGCGCCCTCCGAGAGCGCCGCCCGGCCCCGTCGTGGCTGTTCGTTCACGGGATCACACCCTCGGATCGCAGTGCCTCGTCGATCTGGTCCCTGATGGTGTCGACCGAGCTCTCCGGTTTGATCCCGGCGGGCGGGGAGAGCGTGTGGGAGACCGCGATCGACACGTTCTGGTAGGCCGGGGTGAGCGGGCGCACGCTCGCCGACTCCAGGGCCGCCAGCACTTCACGGGAGAAGGGGTACTCCTTCATGAACGCCGGTTCGTCGTACAGCGCGCGCAGGGTGGGCGGCAGGCCCCCCTCCAGCGCGGCGGTGAGCTGGTTCTCGCGGTTGCGCAGACACAGGGCCGCCTCGAAGGCGAGGTCCGGGTGGCGTGAGTAGGCGCTCACCGCCAGGTCGATACCGCCGATGGTGGGCCGTGCCGGGCGGTTCGCGTCGACACGTGGGTACGGCGCCCAGCGGAAGTTCTCGAACAGCTCCGGGTTGTTCGACCGCATCGACGGATACACGAAGGGGTAGTTGAGTTCGAACGCCGCCACGCCCGACTCCATCGCGAGGCGGTTCTGGTCCTCCATCTGGTTGGGCAGGGAGGGGTCCGCGGCCGGAGATCTGGCGAGGTCACGCATGATTCCGGCGGCCCGCACGGCGGGGGCCCCGAGGGAGGGTTCGGTCGCGTCGGCGTTGAGGATCGAGCCGCCCGCACTGTTGATGAGCGAGTTGAACCAGACGGTCAGGCCCTCGTACTGCGCGCCCTGGATCTCCACGAAGTGCGGCTTGCCCTGCCGGGCGAGTTCGCCGGCCATGTCCAGCATCTCGGCCCAGGTCCTGGGCGGCGTCGGCACGAGGTCCTTGCGGTACCAGAGGAGTTGCGTGTTCGTGTTGTACGGGACGGCGTACAGCTTTCCCTTCCAGGTCGAGGTCTGCAGCGGTACGCGCAGGGTGCCCTCGGCCGCCTGCCGCTTCGCCTCCCCCGTCCACTCACGGATCCAGCGGGCCTCGGCGAACTCCGCCGCCCAGGTCACGTCCAGGCCCAGGATGTCGAGCGAGGTGTCCTCGGCGGCGAGCCTGCGGACGAGCTGCTGGCGCTGGCCGTCGGCGGCGCGCGGAAGCTTGTTGTAGGCGATCCTGTAGCGGCCGCCCGACGCCTGACCGCACCGGTCGGCGGCCTTCTGGAGGGCGCCGGAGTCGTCGGGGAAGTTGTACCAGTTCACGGTGGGCGGCCCGGCGCCCTCGTCGCCCCCGCAGGCGGCGAGCATCGACGCCGCCAGCGGCAGTACGGCGAACGCCCACAGCCGTCGTGTCCGCTTCGGACGGCTCTTCCTTCCGGAACGCGGCCGACAGCCCCGCCTCGCGTGCACGCTCCACACCTCACCCTCGGACCGTGACCACGGGGCTCGACGTCCGCAGCCATTTCACGCAGGTGAGACTAAATGCCACAGGAGCGACACAAGGTGCCTATCGCAACAAGACGCCCTTTTGTGGCGCAGGAAACCATCCGGCTGGTGGAATCCTGCCGCGGTCGCCCTCCTCAGGGAGCAGGGCATCCGCTGGGAAGGGCGACCGCGGCAGGCAGGGAGGAACCGACCTAGGCCTGTCGTCACATTCCCGCCGTCGCCCGGGGGGTAGGTGGGAATGTGACGACAGGGGCCTAGGCGCAATGCCGGTGACTTAGATGGTGTGTGGTCTGGAGATCGTGAGGACTGCCATGGCTGGTGGCGGCAGGTTGCGGTGTTCGGCTCGTTTGAGGGGC
>NZ_JBVIBK010000020.1:115741-191973 GCF_055573455.1 Streptomyces sp. NPDC030183 | reverse complement strand
CCGTGTACTGGACGTACTCGGGTCGGGGCCCGGTGCGTCGAGAGCGCGTGCATGGCGTCGCGGGGTAGGTGGGAATTTGACGACAGGGCCTAGCCCGACGTCGGCATGATCCAAACGAGAGACCCTGGTCCCGACGACGTGAGCGGGCCGGTCCGCGCCACCCGGTGTCCGAGGGTCCTCCACTGGCCGTACAGTCGATCCGACCGTCTCCAACACAGCTGTAGAGAGTGGCGAGCACACGGTGGACCACACGGTGGACGTGCAGAAGAAGCTCGACGAGATCGTCTCGGTGGTCTCCGGCGCCCGATCCATGCCCATGTCGGCCTCGTGCGTGGTCAACCGCGCCGAACTGCTCTCGCTGCTCGAAGAGGTGCGCGCGGCCCTGCCCGACTCCCTCGCCCAGGCGCAGGAGTTGATCGGGGACCGCGACCACATGGTCGAGCGGGCCCGCCAGGAGGCCGAGCGGATCATCGAGTCGGCCCACGCCGAACGCGGCTCCCTGATCTCCGACACCGAGGTCGCCCGCCGCTCCCGGAACGAGGCCGACCGCATCCTCGCCGAGGCCCGCCAGGAGGCCGAGGACATCCGCGCCGAGGCCGACGACTACGTCGACTCCAAGCTCGCCAACTTCGAGGTCGTGCTCACCAAGACCCTCGGCTCGGTCGGCCGCGGCCGCGAGAAGCTCCTCGGCACCGGCCCAGGCGTCGACGACCGGGGTCACGAGGACGAGGACGCCCCCGAGCGCAGCCACGACCCCGAGACCCTCCGCCGTGACGCGGACGCCTACGTGGACGCCAAGCTCGGCGCCTTCGAAGCCGTCCTCGCCAAGACCCTGGAGGCCGTCGGCCGCGGCCGTCAGAAGCTCCACGGCCGGATCGCCACCGACGACCTCGGCGCCCTCGCCCTGAACGACGACGGCACCTCCCCGACGCCCACCAGCGACGCCGACTACCTGGCCGAGCTGGCCGCCCTCTCGCAGAGCCCCGCCGACCAGTCCCGCTCGGGCCAGGAGCAGTCGCCGTACGCCCCGCAGCAGGACGCGTACGGGGCGACGGCCTACCACCAGGACCAGTACGGCGGCTACCAGCAGCAGTACGGCCAGCCCCAGCAGGCGGACCCCTACGGCTACCAGCAGGCCGACCCGTACGCCGTGAGCTACCCGCAGCAGCCCTCGTACGACCCGAACCAGCAGCACCTGGACCAGCAGCACCCGAACCAGCAGCACCAGGAGCAACAGGGGCGTCAGGGGTACGAGCAGCCCCCGGCGAACACGCTCGACGAGACAAGTCTCTTCGACACCACCATGATCACCGCGGAGCAGCTGCGCCGCTACGAACAGGGCCGCTGACAGCGGATTGGGCCGATGGCGAAAGGTCCAGTATCCTGGCTCTTCGGTCGCGCGTGCGTTCATGCTGTCCGCGGAAGACGCCCGCGATCGTGCGCTGCCCGGAACACCGGAGCGGCGCCCTCCCCTGGAATTCGAAGACCGAAAGTTGTCATGGCTGTGAACGCCCGTCTCGACCACCGCAACCCCCTCGTGTTCGACACGCACGAGCTGGGCCGGCGGCCGGGTGCGATGCAGCGCCTGACGCGTTCGGTCGACGCTCCCAAGGATCTGGGGATCAAGAGCGTCATCGGAGTGCCGGAAGGCGCCCCGGTGGAACTCGAACTCCGCCTGGAGTCGGTCATGGAAGGGGTGCTCGTCACAGGCACCGCCCGTGCCAAGGCCGAGGGGGAGTGCGTAAGGTGTCTGGAGCCGCTGGAGCTGGAGCTCGAAGCGGACTTCCAGGAGATGTTCTCGTACCCCGACGCCGACGAGCGGGGCCGCGTGATCGCGGAGCCCGACACCGACGCCGAGGACGACGAGGACAGGCTCTTCCTCGAGGACGGCCTGTTCGACCTCGAGCCCGTGCTGCGTGACGCGGTGGTGCTCGCACTGCCGATGCAGCCGGTGTGCCAGGACGACTGCCCCGGCCTGTGTTCCGAATGCGGAGCCCGGCTCGCGGACGACCCGGACCACCACCATGACGCCGTCGACATCCGTTGGGCGGCACTGCAGGGACTCGCCGGTTCACTCGAAGATGGCGAGAAGGACGAGATGAGCGGCGGCGCGCCTCAGTCAGCACGCGCCGACGAGAAGCAGGAGAAGTAGCCGTGGCTGTTCCGAAGCGGAAGATGTCGCGCAGCAACACGCGCCACCGCCGGTCGCAGTGGAAGGCTGCGGTCCCCACCCTGGTTGCGTGCGAGCGCTGCCACGAGCCCAAGCAGCAGCACATCGCGTGCCCGTCTTGCGGCACCTACAACAAGCGCCAGGTCCTCGAGGTCTGAGCGGCTGGTGAGAGGCTCCATGTCTGACGCCAAGGCGGAGACCAACGCCAAGAAAAAGGCGGACACCACAGCCTCGTCCCACACGCTTCTGGAAGGGCGGCTCGGCTACAAGCTCGAGTCCGCCCTTCTGGTGCGCGCACTCACCCACCGTTCGTACGCGTACGAGAACGGCGGTCTGCCCACGAACGAGCGCCTGGAGTTCCTCGGTGACTCCGTCCTCGGCCTCGTGGTCACGGACACGCTGTACCGCACCCACCCCGACCTGCCCGAAGGCCAGCTGGCCAAGCTGCGGGCCGCGGTGGTCAACTCTCGTGCGCTGGCGGAGGTGGGCCGCGGGCTCGACCTCGGCTCCTTCATCCGGCTCGGCCGCGGTGAAGAGGGCACAGGCGGCCGGGACAAGGCGTCCATCCTCGCCGACACCCTCGAAGCGGTGATCGGTGCGGTCTATCTCGACCAGGGCCTGGACTCGGCGGCGGAGCTGGTGCACCGCCTGTTCGACCCGCTGATCGAGAAGTCCTCGAACCTCGGTGCCGGCCTGGACTGGAAGACCAGTCTCCAGGAACTCACCGCGACCGAGGGGCTCGGCGTGCCCGAGTACCTGGTCACGGAGACCGGCCCCGACCACGAGAAGACCTTCACCGCTGCCGCCCGCGTCGGAGGCGTCTCGTACGGCACCGGCACCGGCCGCAGCAAGAAGGAAGCGGAGCAGCAGGCGGCCGAGTCCGCCTGGCGCGCGATCCGCGCGGCGGCGGACGAGCGGGCGAAGGCGGCCGCCGAAGCGACGGAGGCGGCGGAGGCCGCGTCCGCCGCGGCGCGGGCTGCCGAGACCGAGGGCGCGCCCTCGGACGCCGCGTCGGCCTGAAACTCCGGTGCCCCCTCGTCGGGGGCTGCCGCCCCCGCACCCCCGCCGGGGTGAGGGGGCGGCTTCCGTACGTCGTCGCGTGCGGGTCCGTCCCGGGCGCGAGCAACCACAGAGCACCCGCAGCAGCCCCACGACGACAACCCAGCCCGCTCTCGGCTCATCCTCCGGAGGACCCCGTGCCAGAACTGCCCGAGGTCGAGGTGGTCCGGCGGGGTCTCCAGCGGTGGGTCGCCCAGCGGACCGTCGCCGATGTCGAGGTGCTGCACCCTCGGGCGATCCGGCGGCACCTGGCGGGCCCCGAGGACTTCGCGCACCGGCTCAAGGGACACCGCATCGGTGAGCCCAGCCGGCGCGGCAAGTACCTCTGGCTGCCCGTCGCGGACACCGGGACCGCAGTCCTCGCCCACCTCGGTATGAGCGGTCAACTGCTCGTGCAGCCGCACGAAGCGGCCGAGGAGAAGCACCTCAGGATCCGGGTCCGCTTCGCGGACGACCTGGGCACCGAACTCCGCTTCGTCGACCAACGCACCTTCGGCGGCCTGTCGTTGCACGACACCAGCCCCGACGGCCTGCCGGACGTCATCGCCCACATCGCCCGCGACCCCCTGGACCCGCTGTTCGACGCGGAGGCGTTCCACCAGGCGCTGCGCCGGAAGCGGACTACCATCAAACGGGCCCTGCTCGACCAGTCGTTGATCAGCGGCGTAGGCAACATCTACGCCGACGAGGCGCTTTGGCGGGCGCGGATCCACTACGAGCGCCCGACCGCCGGCTTCACCCGCCCCCGCACCAACGAACTCCTCGGCCACGTGAGGGACGTGATGAACGCGGCCCTCGCGGTGGGCGGCACGAGCTTCGACAGCCTCTACGTCAACGTCAACGGCGAGTCGGGGTACTTCGACCGCTCCCTGGACGCGTACGGGCGTGAGGGGCTGCCCTGTCGCCGCTGCGGCACCCCCATGCGGCGGCGGCCCTGGATGAACCGCTCCAGCTACTTCTGCCCGACGTGTCAGCGGGCCCCGCGGGTCTCGTCGTAGCGCGCCCGGGCCCGCAGCACGTCCTCCATCCGTTCCTCCACGCAAGTGATGAGGGAGAGCAGACGCTCGGAGACCTCATGGCCGAGCGGGGTGAGGGTGTAGTCGACGCGGGGCGGATTGGTGGGCTGGGCCTCGCGGTGGACCAGCCCGTCGCGCTCCAGCGCGTGCAGGGTCTGGGAGAGCATCTTCTCGCTGACGCCGTCGACGCGCCGCCGCAGTTCGTTGAAGCGCAGCGACCCCTCGTGCAGCGCGCCCAGCGTGAGGGCACCCCAGCGGCCGGTGACATGCTCCAGCGTGCGCCGGGACGGGCAGCTCCTGGCGAAGACGTCGAAGGCCAGGTCGTCGACGTCCCGGCCGTCCGCCCCCGCGGTGGCCTGCGCGGGCGTCACGGCGGTCTGCGCGGCTGATTCCATACGCCGAGAATACTCTGAAGCAGCGCTAACCATAAGGTTGCACTAACTCATGGTTAGCGCTCTGTCTGATCGGTAGAGGCGAGCCTGTTCAGCAAGGGTGGCGGGGTCTTACTCGGTTGACTGCGGTCTGTGGGGTTGCTGTACTCCGCTGCTGTACAGCGACTTCGGAGGACCCGTGACCGCACTGCCGGCGAGCGTAGACCGCGACATCCTCGATCAGAGGATCATTTTTGCGATCATGGCGATCCGTGAAACGCGGGGTTGCACACTTCATGAAGCCATCGATGTGTTCGCGGCACGGTATGAGGAACTCCGCCGTGATCGTCCGGACGACTTCACCGTCGGTCCCGAGGAGTACGGCCGGGGCTTCTACTCCTGATCGGCCGGGTAGCTGGTTTGGAAGATCGCGTATGCGGACCGGGTCTGACCTGGCGAGTCGCCACGTGTTCTCTGCCGCGCTCTACGGCTCGCCCCACTCGGGTACGCACATCATGCGGTGGGCCGGTACGACGGGTTCGCTCGGTAGCGGATCGATTCCACGGACCCGTACGGCCACGATGTCCGTAGGGACGGGGGAGCGGTCCGGAAGTATCGTCAGACGCCACCGGAAGGGCTCCGGGACGTCCTTGGCGGGCAACTCCACCATGGCGAGACTGACCCACCGGTCGTAGTTCGTGGGATAGATGCGGACCAAGGCGCCACATTCGGGGCAAACCGGCGGTTCGATCCAGTTCACGTCATCGGGGTCGGGCTGGGGCCTGGGCGGGGCCGTGGCTCCCTCGGCCAGAGCCATCTCGTTGGCGAGGGTGTTCCAGCACCGCTCGCAGAGGCGGGCCATGAGGCGGAGCCGCCCGCGCTCACGCACCGTGAGATCGGTCTCCTCGCAGCGATCGCATGTGAGCTGATCACGGTCCCGAATCGCCCCCATTGTTCGAGTGTGAGCGAACCTGGCGGGATCGTAGTAGGTCGCGATTTGGCCTCTTTTGGCGATTACTCAACCAACTGCCTCAACCCACCACCTCCCCAGCGTCCATCCCGTCTGCCGTCGACAGACGGGACGGGAGCCCCCGCACCAGCCACTCACGGCCGGCACCCTTGGCCCTCGGCCCTGCCCACGTGTGGGCGCGCGTCGGCATCGGTTGCGCCGAGCGGGCCGAAGGCAGGAGCGCGGGCGCGGCCAGAGCCGGAGAGAGCGTCGAGCGAGACCCGCACCAAGGCTGCCGTTGACGCCGTCTTCGGGCACGGCGAACCCGCGGGTGACGGCCCCGAGACGGCCCAGGAAGCTGAATAAGGGTCTGACCTGCGGCTATCTCAGTAGCCGAAGTCCTGCGTCCACCACGGGCCGCCGTCGCCCAGATGCACACCCACGCCCAGTGTCTTGAAGTCGCAGTTCAGGATGTTCGCGCGGTGGCCGGGGCTGTTCATCCACGCCTCCATGACCGCCTCGGCGGTGGCCTGGCCACGGGCTATGTTCTCGCCGCCGAGCCCCGTGATCCCGAGAGCGGCGGCCCGGTCCCAGGGGTCGTCGCCGTCGGGGTTGGTGTGGTCGAAGAAGCTCCGCAGCGCCATGTCCTCGCTGAACGCCTCCGCCAGCTTCGCCAGCGAGCTGTCCGCCGCCACGGGACCGCAGCCCGCCTTGGCCCGCTCCTGGTTGACCAGCTGGAGCACGGCGGCCTCGGCCTGGGACTCCGCGGAGATCTGCCCCCCGGGAGGAGTGTTCTTCTCCTCCTTCTTCTGAGGCGGCTTGGCGGACGGCTCCTTGGTCTTCTTCGAGCCCGAGTCCTTTTCCGGCTTCTTCTCGTCGGGCTTCTCGGACGGCGTCTTCGACGGCGACGGCGTCGCCGACGGCGAGGCGTCGCGCTCGGCGTCGCGGCTGGTGGACTGGTCCTCGCGCTGCTGCGCGGCGCCGTCCGTGCCGCCCTGCTGGGCGGGCGCCCCCGTGGGCGAGCCCGCGGGCACCACGGCGTCGTTGCTGCTGCCGCCGCTCACCGTGTACTTGTCGCCGCCCGGCAGGACCCCGGTGGCCACCGCGGCGGTGCCGATCGCGACGGCCGCGGAGACGCCGAGCAGGCCCGTCTTCACGGGCGTCGCGGCCTTCTTCTTACGACGACGCGAACCGCCCCCGCGCGACGCGGCCTGGGCGTCGGCCTCCAGGACCGCGGCGAACCCGTACAGGTTCTCGGGGCCGTAGTGCGGCTCCTCGGCGAAACCCGTGTTCGTGACCCCGGTGGCGCGGCCCCTGGCGGCGCGGCCGGCGGCGGAGCGTCGGTGGCGTCCCATGTCCTGGCCTTCCTCGTCCTTGCGGTGTCCCTGCGACAACGTTGGGGCGTGCTGTCAACGTTGTGATCGTCGTCTTCACGAACCTCACACGAAGGAGTGAGTTTCATATGAGATTCATTGGGTGGGGACGGTACAGCATGGCGCCAGGGGAGGGTGAGACCCAGGAGACATTGGCCCGTTAGCGTGCACTCATGAGCGAGGATGTACGACTGGTCGCCTGGGTGCGCGGACGGGTGCAAGGTGTGGGTTTCCGCTGGTTCACCCGGGCCAGGGCCCTGGAGATCGGGGGCCTGAGTGGTTTTGCTCTCAATTTGGCCGACGGACGGGTGCAGGTGGTCGCCGAGGGCCCTCGGACGGCGTGTCAAGGGCTGCTGGAGTGGCTCCAGAGTGACGACACGCCCGGGCGCGTGGACGGCGTCACCGAGATCTGGGACACACCCAGGGGCGGCTACGACGGCTTCGCCATCCGCTGAGGGTGGCCGTGGGGCGCGGCGGTCGCGCGGGCCCGGGTGCGCCACCGGCATATGCCAGGTGCATGTACAGAACAGAAATGTGCAGGTGGTTGCCAAGAAAGCGTCGTCATGGCAAGCTCCGCGACAACGATGATCCCTTCGCCCCCACGGCAAGGAGGGGCCCCGGAAACGCCGCAGCGCCGCCCGTTCAGGGCCGCGCGCCACCGGGATGCCCGCCGATACGGGGCGTGATCGTGTTGACCGTCAAACTTTTTGGTGAGACGCTGAAAGCCCCGCGCACCTTAGCTGTTTGGCATGGAGAACGGCAGCAAAAACTCAACAGTGCCAAGCACCACGGGTGCGATTCCCTCACGACCCACACCGGCTCGGTCGGTCACTCATTGTGGAGGACCATCCATCATGGCAAAGGCGCTTCTCGGTTACGTCGGCGGCTCCGACCCGCGACTCCTCGCCGAGATGCGACGGCTCCAGCAGCGCGTCCAGGACCTGGAATCAGAGCTCGTACGGATCCAGGCTGAGAACGACGCACTGACGGCTGCCGCTTCTCACGACTCGCTTATGGAGAGCATCGACGCACACCAGGCGGAGCCTGCGCTCACCTGATCACTGCATCGCATCGCACCACTACGACAGCAGTGGTTGGGCTGCCCGTATCAACCGCTAAGTTGTCAGATCTGCAAGGGACGCCTTCCCTGAGGCGTCCCTTCTTTCTTCCCCCGCGCTTTCTTTCCGCGTCCCCCGCGCTTCAGTGTGTTCCCCCTCACTCTTAACGTCTGATGTGCCCTGCGCGTTCATGGGCGAAACCGCGCGCTCATGGAGTGAGACAAGGCCGAGAGGTAAAGTCCAGCGCCGTGCACCTCAAGGCCCTGACCCTCCGCGGGTTCAAGTCGTTCGCCTCGGCCACCACGCTCCGGTTCGAGCCGGGCATCACCTGCGTCGTGGGACCGAACGGCTCGGGCAAGTCCAACGTCGTGGACGCCCTCAGCTGGGTCATGGGCGAGCAGGGCGCGAAGTCGCTGCGCGGCGGCAAGATGGAGGACGTCATCTTCGCCGGCACCACCGGGCGGCCCCCGCTCGGCCGCGCCGAGGTGTCCCTGACCATCGACAACTCCGACGGGGCCCTCCCCATCGAGTACTCCGAGGTCACCATCACGCGGATCATGTTCCGCAACGGCGGCAGCGAGTACCAGATCAACGGCGACACCTGCCGTCTCCTCGACATCCAGGAACTGCTGTCCGACTCCGGCATCGGCCGCGAGATGCACGTCATCGTCGGCCAGGGCCAGCTCGACTCCGTGCTGCACGCCGATCCCATGGGCCGCCGCGCCTTCATCGAGGAGGCCGCCGGCGTCCTCAAGCACCGCAAGCGCAAGGAGAAGGCGCTGCGGAAGCTGGACGCCATGCAGGCCAACCTGGCCCGCGTCCAGGACCTCACCGACGAACTCCGCCGCCAGCTCAAGCCCCTCGGCCGCCAGGCCGCCGTCGCCCGCCGTGCCGCCGTCATCCAGGCCGACCTCCGCGACGCCCGCCTCCGCCTCCTCGCCGACGACCTCGTCCGCCTGCGCCAGGCGCTCAGGAACGAGATCGCCGACGAGGCCGCGCTCAAGCAGCGCAAGGAGGCCGCCGAGACCGAACTGAAGCGGGCGCTCCAGCGGGAGGCGCTCCTGGAGGACGAGGTACGCCGGCTCACCCCGCGCCTCCAGCGGGCCCAGGAGACCTGGTACGAGCTGTCGCAGCTCGCCGAGCGGGTGCGCGGCACGATCTCCCTCGCCGACGCCCGCGTCAAGAGCGCCACCTCCGCCCCGCCCGAGGAGCGGCGCGGTCGCGACCCCGAGGACATGGAGCGCGAGGCCGCCCGCATCCGCGAACAGGAAGCCGAGCTCGAAGCGGCCCTCGAAGCCGCCGAGCGCGCCCTGGAGGACACGGTCGCCCACCGGGCCGACCTGGAACGGGAACTGGCCGCCGAGGAACGGCGGCTGAAGGACGTCGCCCGCTCCATCGCCGACCGCCGCGAGAGCCTCGCCCGCCTGGGCGGCCAGGTCAACGCCGCCCGCTCCCGCGCCGCCTCCGCACGGGCCGAGATCGACCGTCTCGCCGCCGCCCGCGACGAGGCCCAGGAACGTGCCGTCGCCGCCCAGGAGGAGTACGAGGCGCTGAAGGCCGAGGTCGACGGCCTCGACGCCGACGACACCGAACTCGCCGAGCGGCACGAGGCGGCCAGACACGCCCTCGCCGAGGCGGAGTCCGCCCTCACCGCCGCCCGCGAGGCCACCACCGCCGCCGAGCGCCGGCGCGCCGCCACCCAGGCCCGCCACGAGGCCCTCGCCCTGGGCCTGCGCCGCAAGGACGGCACGGGTGCCCTGCTCGCCGCGAAGGACCGGCTCGGCGGCCTGCTGGGCCCGGCCGCGGAACTGCTGACGGTGACTCCCGGCCACGAGGTCGCCCTGGCGGCCGCGTTCGGCGCGGCGGCCGACGCGATCGCCGTGACCAGCCCCGCCTCCGCCGCCGAGGCCATCCGGCTGCTGCGCAAGCAGGACGCGGGCCGCGCGGCCCTGCTGCTGGCGGGATCACCGGAGGACGACTGTGCCCCGGGGAGCGCGGGGACCGGCGCGATGGGCCCGGACGCCCGGGCGGACCACGGCCGCCCCCCTGCGCCACCCCCGTCGGGTCGCTTCGCCGCCGACCTCGTCCGGGGCCCCTCCGACCTCATGCCCGCCGTGCACCGTCTGCTCCACGGCGTCGTCGTGGTCGGCACCCTGGAGGACGCCGAGGACCTCGTCTACGCGCGCCCCGACCTCACCGCCGTCACCGCCGAGGGCGACGTGCTCGGCGCCCACTTCGCGCACGGCGGCTCCGCGGGCGCGCCCAGCCTCCTGGAGGTGCAGGCATCCGTCGACGAGGCGGCGGCGGAGCTGGAGGAGCTGGCTGTGCGGTGCGAGGAGCTGGCCGAGGCCCAGCAGGCCGCGGTCGAGCTGCGCCGGGAGCGGGCCGCGCTCGTGGAGGAGCTGGGGGAGCGGCGCCGGGCGGCCGAGCGGGAGAAGTCGGCGGTGGCTCAGCAGCTCGGGCGGCTCGCCGGGCAGGCGCGGGGCGCCGCGGGGGAGGCCGAGCGGTCCACCGCCGCGGCCGCCCGGGCCCAGGAGGCGCTCGACAGGGCCGTCGAGGAAGCCGAGGAACTGGCCGAACGGCTGGCCGTGGCCGAGGAGATGCCCGTCGAGGAGGAGCCCGACACCTCCGTACGGGACCGGCTCGCGGCGGACGGGGCCAACGCGCGGCAGACCGAGATGGAGGCCCGGCTCCAGGTGCGCACGCACGAGGAGCGGGTCAAGGGACTGGCCGGGCGGGCCGACTCGCTCGACCGGGCCGCGCGCGCCGAGCGCGACGCGCGGACCAGGGCCGAGCAGCGCAGGGCGCGGCTGCGGCACGAGGCGGCCGTGGCCGAGGCCGTCGCCTCCGGTGCCCGGCAGCTCCTCGCGCACGTCGAGGTCTCGCTGGTCCGGGCCGAGGAGGAACGCGCCGCCGCCGACGCCGCCAAGGCGCGCCGGGAGCAGGAGCTGGCGCAGGCGCGCACCGAGGGGCGCGATCTCAAGGCCGAGCTGGACAAGCTGACCGACTCGGTGCACCGGGGCGAGGTGCTCGGCGCCGAGAAGCGGCTGCGGATAGAGCAACTGGAGACCAAGGCGCTGGAGGAGCTGGGCGTCGAACCGGAGGGCCTGGTCGCCGAGTACGGGCCCGACCAGCTCGTACCGCCGTCACCGCCCGCCGAGGGCGAGGTGCTGCCGGACGACCCGGAGCATCCCCGCAACCAGCCCAGGACCTTCCACCGCGCCGAGCAGGAGAAGCGGCTCAGGGCGGCCGAGCGGGCGTACCAGCAGCTCGGCAAGGTCAATCCGCTGGCTCTGGAGGAGTTCGCGGCCCTGGAGGAACGGCACAAGTTCCTCAGTGAGCAGCTGGACGACCTGAAGAAGACCCGTGCCGATCTGCTCCAGGTGGTGAAGGAGGTCGACGAGCGCGTCGAGCAGGTGTTCACCGAGGCGTACTGGGACACCGCGCGGGAGTTCGAGGGCGTCTTCAGCCGGCTCTTCCCGGGCGGCGAGGGACGGCTGGTGCTCACCGATCCCGACAACATGCTCACCACCGGGGTGGACGTCGAGGCCCGCCCGCCCGGCAAGAAGGTCAAGCGGCTGTCACTGCTGTCCGGCGGCGAGCGCTCGCTGACGGCCGTCGCCATGCTGGTGTCGATCTTCAAGGCGCGGCCCAGCCCGTTCTATGTGATGGACGAGGTCGAGGCGGCGCTCGACGACACCAATCTCCAGCGGCTGATCCGCATCATGCAGGAGCTGCAGGAGGCGTCCCAGCTCATCGTGATCACGCACCAGAAGCGGACGATGGAGGTGGCCGACGCGCTGTACGGCGTGTCCATGCAGGGCGACGGTGTGTCGAAGGTCATCAGCCAGCGACTGCGTTAACCGTTTTCGAGGCGGGGTAGACGGGGTCCGAGCGCGTGGTTGCCTCGGGCCCCTAACTCTGTTGCCTTGCCATAGTTGCGATTTCTTCAATACTTGAACTCAATCTCCTCAATCAATCCTGCTCGGGCCTGACGAGGCGGCAAGCGCTGTCATCTGACCCCTCTTGACTTCGGAACTTGAAGACATAGTCTCTGCAACGTTGTTTTTACCTTCAGAGCGGAAGGTCCCCCCACGTGACCAGCACAGCGCAGGCATCCCCGACAGGAGCCCGGGCAGCCCATCCCGAGCACCTCTCGCACGTGATCTTCATCGCGGCGGCGGCCGCCATGGGCGGGTTCCTCTTCGGCTACGACAGCGCCGTGATCAACGGCGCCGTCGAAGCCATCAGGGACCGTTACGACATCGGCTCCACAGCCCTGGCCCAGGTGATCGCCATCGCGCTGATCGGCTGCGCCGTCGGTGCGGCCACCGCCGGCCGCATAGCCGACCGCATCGGCCGTATCCGCTGCATGCAGATCGCGGCGGCCCTCTTCACGGTCAGCGCCGTCGGCTCCGCACTGCCCTTCGCGTTGTGGGACCTCGCCTTCTGGCGCGTCGTCGGCGGCTTCGCCATCGGCATGGCCTCCGTGATCGGCCCCGCCTACATCGCCGAGGTCGCCCCCGCCGCCTACCGGGGACGGCTCGGCTCGTTCCAGCAGGCCGCCATCGTCGTCGGCATCGCGGTGTCGCAGCTGGTCAACTGGGGGATCCTCAACGCGGCCGACGGCGACCAGCGCGGTGAGCTGCTGGGCCTGGAGGCATGGCAGGTCATGCTGGGCGTGATGGTCGTCCCGGCCGTCCTCTACGGTCTGCTCTCCTTCGCCATCCCCGAGTCGCCGCGCTTCCTGATCTCCGTCGGCAGGCACGAGCGCGCCCGTGAGGTGCTCGCCGAGGTCGAGGGCGAGGGCGCCGACCTGGACGCCCGGGTCGCCGAGATCGAGTCGGCGATGCGCAGCGAGCACAAGTCGTCCTTCAAGGACCTGCTCGGCGGCAGCCTGCTGTTCAAGCCGATCGTCTGGATCGGCATCGGCCTGTCGGTGTTCCAGCAGTTCGTCGGTATCAACGTCGCCTTCTACTACTCCGCGACGCTGTGGCAGTCCGTGGGCGTCGACCCGACCGAGTCGTTCTTCTACTCCTTCACGACCTCGATCATCAACATCGTCGGCACGGTCATCGCGATGATCTTCGTGGACCGTGTCGGCCGCAAGCCGCTCGCCCTCATCGGCTCCGTCGGCATGGTCCTCGGCCTCGCCCTGGAGGCATGGGCCTTCTCCTACGACCTCGTCGACGGCAAGCTCCCGGCCACCCAGGGCTGGGTCGCCCTGATCGCCGCCCATGTCTTCGTCCTCTTCTTCGCCCTGTCCTGGGGTGTGGTCGTCTGGGTCATGCTCGGCGAGATGTTCCCGAACAAGATCCGCGCCGCCGCCCTGGGCGTGGCCGCCTCCGCGCAGTGGATCGCCAACTGGGCCATCACCGCGAGCTTCCCGTCCCTGGCCGACTGGAACCTCTCCGCGACCTATGTGGTCTACACGGTCTTCGCCGCACTCTCCATCCCGTTCGTCCTGAAGTTCGTCAAGGAGACCAAGGGCAAGTCGCTGGAGGAGATGGGCTGACGCCAAGCCCCCGGACCCGAGGAGCAGGGCCAAGTCCCCGCTGCCCCGCTCCTCGTACCCCGCCGTCGCCCCGGCCCGACCACTGAGCGGACCGGGGCGGCGGCGTATCCGCACCGGGCGGGAGGGCCGGCCGTCCAGAGGGCGCACCCGCTCGCGGCGGTGGGTTCAGCCGTCCGGTCGGGGCAGCACCCGCTCGCGGCGGCGGGTTCAGCCGTCCAGCCGGGGCAGGACCCGTTCGGCGAAGAGCCGCAGCCCCCGCCACCCCTCCTCCACCGGCATCCCGCCCGCCAGCGGGTGCAGGACGTAGTTGTCGAGGCCCAGCGCCACACACTCGTCCGGCGTGACGATCCGGTACACGCCCTCCGTGCGCAGCTCGTCCACCGTGGTCGCCCCCGACCGCACGGCCGACCGGATCCCGGCCGACTGCCACGAGGCGTACGTCCGCGCCTCGTGCAGGAAGTGCCCGCCGTACTCGGCCCACGCACGGTCCGGATCCTCCGCCACGTGCAGCAACGGAGTCTCGGCCGCGGGCATCATCGTCCAGCCCTCGGTGCCGTACTCCACGAGGCGCTCCTTGTAGTACGCCTCCAGCTCCGGCAGGTGCGCGCTCGGGAAGAAGGGCAGCCCGAGCCGCGCCGCCCGCCGGGCAGCCGCCTTCGACGAGCCGCCGACCAGCAGCAGCGGATGCGGCTCGGTGGCCGGTCGAGGGGTGACGCGGACCGTGCGCCCCCGGTAGGTGAAGGGCTCGCCGGTCCACGCCCGCAGCAGGGTCTCCAGCACCTCGTCCTGGAGCCTCCCCCGGCTCTTCCAGTCCACGTCGAACTGGGCGTACTCCTCCGGCCGGTACCCGATCCCCGCCACCGTCACCAGCCGCCCGCCGCTCACCAGGTCCAGCACGGCGATCTCCTCGGCCAGCCGCAGCGGGTCGTGGAGCGGCCCGATCACCGCCGACACCGTCACCGTGATCCGCCGCGTCGCCCCGAACACCGCGCCCGCGAACACGAACGGCGCCGGCAGCCAGTTGTTCTCGACCCCGTGGTGCTCCTCCGTCTGCACGGTGCTGATGCCCCGCTCGTCGGCGTACGCCGCCATCTCCACCGCGGCCCGGTAGCGGGCCCCCAGCGAAGCGGGCGTGGCACCGGGCTCGACCAGATTGAAACGGACGACCGTGACGGGCATGGGGACCCCCTTCGGGCGGATGTGGAGGGGGACGTTAGCTGACGCCTCGTCAGGTATCCAGGGGTGTGGCGGCCCGGTGTGGCCCCGTACGGCGATCGAACGCGGCGGGGGGTGGTCGCGCATACTGGTCCCGTTATGGAAATCCTCATCCTTGCTGTAGTCATCGCCGTGGTCGTGCTCGGCGTGCTCGGCGGGCTCGTCGTCGGCAGTCGCAGGAAGAAGACGCTGCCCCCGGCGCCCCCCACGACACCCGACATCACCGCGCCCCCGGCCGAGCCGCACGTCGGCGACGAGGCCGAGACCCCGCGCGACGAACCGCGCCGCACGATCGAGGAGGTGGACCTCCCGGACGCCACGGCGACGGCACCCGTCGCCGTCGAGGAACCACCGGTCGTCGAGGTCCCCCCGATCGAGGTCCCGGAGCCGACCGCCGGCCGTCTGGTACGGCTGCGCGCCCGGCTCTCCCGCTCGCAGAACGCGCTCGGCAAGGGTCTGCTCACCCTGCTGTCGCGGGAGCATCTCGACGACGAGACCTGGGAGGAGATCGAGGACACCCTCCTCACCGCCGACGTCGGCGTCCAGCCCACCCAGGAGCTCGTCGAGCGGCTGCGTGAGCGTGTGCGGGTGCTCGGCACCCGGACCCCGGCGGAGCTGCGCACGCTGCTGCGCGAGGAACTGCTCAAGATCCTCGTCCCCGAGTTCGACCGCGCGGTCAACACCGACTCGCCGCTCGACACCCCGGGCATCGTGATGGTCGTCGGCGTCAACGGCACCGGCAAGACCACCACCACCGGCAAGCTGGCCCGGGTCCTCGTCGCCGACGGCAAGAACGTCGTCCTCGGCGCCGCCGACACCTTCCGCGCCGCCGCCGCCGACCAGCTCCAGACCTGGGGCGAGCGCGTCGGCGCGCGCACGGTGCGCGGTCCGGAGGGCGGCGACCCGGCCTCCATCGCCTTCGACGCCGTCAAGGAGGGCATCGAGGAGGGCGCCGACGTCGTCCTGATCGACACCGCGGGCCGGCTGCACACCAAGACCGGCCTCATGGACGAGCTGGGCAAGGTCAAGCGGGTCGTCGAGAAGCACGCCCCGCTCGACGAGGTACTGCTCGTCCTCGACGCCACCACCGGCCAGAACGGCCTGATCCAGGCCCGTGTCTTCGCCGAGGTCGTCGACATCACCGGCATCGTCCTGACCAAGCTGGACGGCACCGCCAAGGGCGGCATCGTCATCGCGGTCCAGCGGGAGCTGGGTGTCCCCGTCAAGCTCGTCGGCCTGGGAGAGGGCGCGGACGATCTGGCGCCGTTCGAGCCGGAGGCGTTTGTTGACGCCCTTATCGGCGACTGATCACCACCGCCTGCGGACGTCCGTGGGCGGTCATGACGAAAGCGCCCGACCCCAGGTGCAGTGGGGGTCGGGCGCTTCGCCGTCTGCAGGGGCCGCGGGCGGGCGGACCGTGGACGCGGCGGCCTGTGGGGGCTCGGCGGAGTGGCGGTCCGGCGGAGCGGCGGTTTCGGGTCGGCTGTGCGGGGATCAGGCCCGGGACCGGTGCGCCACGTACGCCAGGGTGCCCAGCAGCAGCCGCGCGGCCGGTGGCCTCGTCGCCGAGTCGAGGGCGGGGGAGCGTAGCCAGCGGACCGGGCCGAGGCCGCCGCGGTCGGAGGGCGGGGCGGTGATGTGGGCACCCGGGCCGAGGCTGCGCAGGTCGAGGGCGGAGGGGTCGTCCCAGCCCATGCGGTAGAGCAGCTCCGGCAGCTCGGCGGCGGCGCCGGGGGCGACGAGGAAGTGGGCGCGGCCCTCGGGGGTGGCGATCACGGGGCCCAAGGGGAGACCCATGCGTTCCAGTCGGACCAGCGCGTGCCGTCCGGCCGACTCGGCGACCTCGATCACGTCGAACGAGCGTCCCACCGGCAGCATGATCGAGGCGCCGGGGTGCTCCGCCCACGCCTCGGTCACCTCGTCGAGGGTGGCGCCGGCGCGGACCGGGGGAGCGAAGTCGAGGGGGTGTGCGCCGGGCGCGTCACAGGTCGTCCTGCCGCACGAGCACGCGCCCGAGGCCGCCCGCGCGCCGGGGACCACGTCCCACCCCCACAGACCGGTGAACTCGGCCACCGTTGTGCAGTCGGAGGTGCGGCCGCGCCGCCCGGATCGCAACTCGCGAATGCCGCCGATCGTGAAGCCCATGCCCCCTCCAACGGGTCCAGCGCGCCGGTGGTTACGCGACGGAGGCGGAGTGTGACGCTCTGTTCCCGCCAGGGCGGCGCATCGCGATACCCCCGGGTGGTGCGGTCGTGGCGCGCGCCCTTGAATGCATCGCTCCGCCGACCCCCGGCCGTCATGTGTCAAGTGAATCGCGTACGGGGGACCGTTAGTTCATTCGAAGGGGTGGCGAATGGTGGCGTTTCTGGAATCGCCGTGGCCGGACGCGTGATCGTGGGATTACTTTGAGTGCACAGATCCTGGGGATGCACGCGCTCGTGGGTATGCCGGAGGCAAGTCGTCTTTCCGTTCGACGGGTGAGAACGGACGGACGTACGGCGCGGTAACCGGCATTCTGGTAGGGCTTGGCGCACACAGCGCACACAAGTGGTTTCAGGGATGGGGGCGTTCCAGTGGGCGGCAACGGCGGAAGCGGCACGAACGCTGAGAAGCGCCCGAACGAACTGCTGGGCTCGTGGTTCGTCCGCAGCGGCTGGTCCAAGGGCGAGCTCGCCCGCCAGGTGAACCGCCGTGCCCGCCAGCTCGGGGCCAACCACATCTCCACCGACACCTCGCGTGTACGGCGCTGGCTCGACGGAGAGAACCCGCGCGAGCCGATCCCGCGAATCCTGTCCGAGCTGTTCTCCGAGCGGTTCGGCTGTGTCGTCGCGGTCGAGGACCTGGGGCTGCGCGCCGCACACCAGGCGCCGTCCGTGTCCGGCGTGGACCTGCCCTGGACGGGCCCGCAGACCGTGGCGCTGATCAGCGAGTTCTCGCGCAGCGACCTGATGCTGGCGCGGCGCGGCTTCCTCGGGAACTCACTGGCCCTCGCCGCGGGCCCGGCCCTCATCGAGCCGATGCAGCGCTGGCTCGTCCCCACGATCCCCGCCCCGCGCCCGGAGCCCGAGCCGTCCGCCGCCGCGCGCCGTGGCGGCCGTCTCTCCAAACCCGAGCTGGACCTCCTGGAGTCCACCACGGTGATGTTCCGGCAGTGGGACGCCCAATGCGGCGGCGGCCTGCGCCGCAAGGCGGTCGTCGGCCAGCTGCACGAGGTGACCGACCTCCTCCAGGAACCCCAGCCCGAGGCCACCAACCGGCGTCTGTTCAAGGTCGCCGCGGAGCTGGCGGAGCTGGCCGGCTGGATGAGTTACGACATCGGCCTCCAGCCCACCGCCCAGAAGTACTTCGTCCTCGCCCTGCACGCGGCGAAGGAAGCGGGCGACAAGCCCCTCGGCTCGTACGTCCTGTCCAGCATGAGCCGTCAGATGATCCACCTCGGCCGCCCCGACGACGCGCTCGAACTGATCCACCTCGCCCAGTACGGCAGCCGCGACTGCGCGAGTCCGCGCACCCAGGCGATGCTGTATGCGATGGAGGCCCGCGCCTACGCCAACATGGGGCAGCCCGGCAAGTGCAAGAGGGCCGTCCGGATGGCGGAGGACACCTTCGCCGACGCCGAGGAATGGGACGACCCGGACCCCGACTGGATCCGCTTCTTCACCGAGGCCGAACTGCACGGCGAGAACTCCCACTCCTACCGCGACCTCGCCTATGTCGCCGGCCGCAGCCCCACCTACGCCTCCCTGGCCGAGCCGGTGATGCGCCGCGCGGTGGAGCTCTTCGCGACGGACACCGACCACCAGCGGTCGTACGCGCTCAACCTCATCGGCATGGCCACGGTCCATCTGCTCCAGCGCGAGCCCGAGCAGGGCGCCGAGATGGCCCAGCAGGCCATGACCGTCGCCAGGAAAGTGCGCTCGGAGCGCCTCAACACACGGATCCGCAAGACCGTCGACACGGCCGTACGCGATTTCGGTGAACTCGCCGAGGTCGTCGAGCTGACCGATCAGCTCGCCGTCCACCTCCCGGAGACCGCCGAAGCGGTCTGACCCGGCCCGCCCCGCCGCTCCCGAGGGCCCCCGACTCCGGCCGCGGCCGGCCATCCCTACTGCCCGACTCGGCTCCCCCATGCCAGGTCATCGGATGGCCGCCGTGGCCGGTCCCGCGCGGAACCACCCGCGACCGGAGTTCCATCGGATACGAAGCCGCCGCCCTCGAAGACGTCCGCAACGTCCGGGCCCCGCGCGGTCCCGATCCGCCGCGACCTACGTTTCACCTGCCCGTAACGCGACATGCGCGTTCGTCACGCGCGGGAAACAATTCCAATCTCCCCGTGAAACGGTGCTGCGCCAATCTCCTCAGCACAGTCGGCCCTCCCCCGATAGCTCCCCCAGGCTTCAGCATCCGCACGGGCCGTTCCGACCACGAGGAGATACCGGCATTGAACGGCACAGATACCGGATTCGTATTGATCAGCGCGGCGCTCGTCATGGTGATGACGCCGGGCCTGGCGCTCTTCTACGGCGGCATGGTCAGGGCCAAGAGCGTGCTGAACATGCTGATGATGTCCTTCATCTCGCTGGGCATCGTCAGCATCCTGTGGGTGTTGTTCGGCTACTCACTCGCCTTCAGCGGTGACATCGGCCACTTCATCGGCAACTTCGACGCCATCGGCCTCAAGGGCATCGACGTCACGAGCACGGTCGACAGCTTCGTCACCAACGCCAAGGGTGAACCGCACAAGATCGCCGCGTTCTCGTTCATCCTCTTCCAGATGCTGTTCGCGGTGATCACCCCGGCCCTGATGAGCGGCGCCCTCGCCGACCGCGTCAAGTTCAGCGCCTGGATGGTCTTCGTGGCGCTCTGGGTCACCCTGGCGTACTTCCCGGTCGCGCACTGGGTCTGGGCGCCCGGCGGCTGGCTCTTCGACATGGGTGTCATCGACTTCGCCGGTGGTACCGCGGTCCACATCAACGCCGGTATCGGCGCGCTCGCCGCGGTCCTCGTCGTGGGCAAGCGGATCGGCTTCAAGAAGGACCCGATGCGGCCGCACAGCCTGCCGCTGGTCCTGATCGGCACCGCCCTGCTGTGGTTCGGCTGGTTCGGCTTCAACGCCGGTTCCTGGCTCGGCGTCGACGGCACGACCGCCCGCATGGCGATCAACACGCAGATCGCGACCGCCGCGGCCATCATCGGCTGGCTGATCTACGAGCGCATCCGTCACGGTGCGTTCACCACCCTCGGTGCCTGCTCCGGCGCCGTCGCCGGCCTCGTCGCGATCACCCCGTCCGGTGGTCACGTCAGCGCCTTCGGCGCCATCCTCATCGGTGTCGTCGCCGGTGCCGTCTGCTCCTGGGCCGTCAGCCTCAAGTACAAGCTCGGCTACGACGACTCCCTCGACGTCGTCGGCGTCCACCTGGTCGGCGGTGTCATCGGCACCCTGATGGTCGGCTTCCTCGCCACCGAGGCAGGTGGCTGGGACCAGTTCGGCAAGCAGGCCACCGGCGCCTTCTCCGTCATGGGTTACACCTTCGTGGTGACCTGGCTCATCGCCTTCGCCATCCAGAAGACGATCGGCTTCCGGGCGTCCGAGGAGGACGAGGTCACCGGTGTCGACCAGACCCAGCACGCCGAGACCGCGTACGACTTCAGCTCGGCCGCCGGTTCGCACATCACCTCCGGCGCCACGAGCACCGTCGCCGCCGCCACCCAGAGCAAGAAGGTCGAGGCATGAAGCTGATCACCGCCGTCGTCAAGCCCCACCGGCTCGACGAGATCAAGGAAGCCCTGCAGGCGTTCGGGGTGCACGGACTTACCGTCACCGAGGCCAGTGGGTACGGTCGGCAGCGGGGACACACCGAGGTGTACCGCGGCGCCGAGTACACGGTCGACCTGGTTCCCAAGATCCGGATCGAGGTACTGGCCGAGGACGACGACGCCGAGCAGTTGATCGACGTCATCGTCAAGGCCGCCCGCACCGGCAAGATCGGTGACGGCAAGGTCTGGTCCCTCCCGGTCGAGACAGCCGTACGGGTCCGGACGGGCGAGCGCGGCCCGGACGCGCTCTGACCGAACAGAAGAACAGGAGTCACTGGGTGACGAGTACGGACGTACGTACGGATGCAGAGGACTCGGGACCCAGCGGCTACGCGGCGGCCCGGCTGCGCCTCCTCCAGGAGGGGGCGCGGTCCGGGCCGCCGCGCCGTGCCGCCCTCGCCGAGCTGACCGACGACTGGCTCGCCGGACTCTTCGGCGCGGGCGCCGGCGAACTGCGCGGCGTCTCCCTCGTCGCCGTCGGGGGATACGGGCGCGGCGAGCTGTCCCCGCGCAGCGACCTCGATCTGCTGCTCCTGCACGACGGGTCCGACGACAAGGCCGTGGCCGCCCTGGCCGACCGGGTCTGGTACCCGGTCTGGGACCTGGGGCTGGCCCTGGACCACTCGGTCCGCACCCCTGCCGAGGCCCGCAAGACCGCCGCCGAGGACCTCAAGGTGCAGCTGGGGCTGCTGGACGCCCGGCACCTCGCCGGTGACCTCGGACTCACCGCGGGCTTGCGCACCGCCGTCCTCGCCGACTGGCGCAACCAGGCACCCAAACGCCTCCCCGAACTCCAGGAGCTGTGCGCCGAGCGCGCCGAGCGACAGGGGGAGCTGCAGTACCTCCTCGAACCCGACCTGAAGGAGGCGCGCGGCGGGTTGCGTGACGCCACCGCACTGCGCGCGGTCGCCGCCTCCTGGCTCGCCGACGCGCCCCGCGAGGGCCTCGCCGACGCCCGGCGCCGCCTCCTCGACGTACGGGACGCGCTGCACCTCACCACCGGGCGCGCGACCGACCGGCTCGCGCTCCAGGAGCAGGACCAGGTCGCGGCCGACCTGGGGCTGCTCGACGCCGACACCCTGCTGCGCCAGGTGTACGAGGCGGCGCGCGTCATCTCGTACGCCAGCGATGTCACCTGGCGTGAAGTGGGGCGCGTGCTGCGTTCGCGCGCCGTGCGACCCCGGCTGCGCGCCATGCTCGGCGGCGGCAAGCCGACCGCCGAGCGGTCGCCGCTGGCGGAGGGCGTGGTCGAGCAGGACGGCGAGGTCGTGCTCGCGCGCGCCGCCCGGCCCGAACGGGACCCGGTGCTGCCGCTGCGTGCCGCCGCCGCTGCCGCCCAGGCCGGACTTCCGCTGTCCCTGCACGCCGTACGGCGGCTCGCGGCCACCGCGCGGCCGCTGCCCACGCCCTGGCCCGCCGAGGCCCGGGAGCAGCTCGTCACCCTGCTGGGGTCCGGACGGCCGACCGTGGACGTCTGGGAGGCCCTGGAGGCCGAGGGCCTCATCACCCGCCTGCTGCCCGACTGGGAGCGGGTCCGCTGCCGCCCGCAGCGCAACGCCGTGCACATCTGGACCGTCGACCGGCACCTCATCGAGACCGCCGTCCGCGCCTCCGCGCTGACCCGCCGCGTCCACCGCCCCGACCTCCTCCTCGTCGCCGCGCTGCTGCACGACATCGGCAAGGGCTGGCCCGGCGACCACTCCGTGGCCGGGGAGATCATCGCCAAGGACGTGGCGGCCAGGATCGGGTTCGACCGCGAGGACGTGGCCGTGCTCGCCACACTCGTCCGCCACCACCTGCTGCTCGTCGACACCGCCACCCGGCGTGATCTGGAGGACCCGGCCACCGTGCGGTCCGTGGCCGAGGCCGTCGGGTCGCCGGGCACCCTCGAACTGCTCCACGCCCTCACCGAGTCCGACGCGCTGGCGACCGGGCCGGCCGCCTGGTCCTCGTGGCGGGCCTCGCTCGTGTCCGACCTGGTCCAGCGGGTCGCCGCGCTGTTCGCCGGGGACGTCCCCGAGGAGCCGGAGCCCGCCGCGCCCACCGCGGAACAGGAGCGGCTCGCCATCGAGGCGTTCCGCACCGGCGGTCCGGTGCTGTCCCTGCGCGCGCAGACGGAGGCGCCGACGGAGGACAACGACGAGAAGGACGAGAAGGCCGACCCGGAGCCGCTCGGTGTGGAGCTGCTCATCGCCGTGCCCGACCAGCCGGGCGTCCTGCCCGCCGTCGCCGGCGTCCTCGCCATGCACCGGCTCACGGTGCGCACGGCGGAACTGAGGGCGCTCGACCTGCCGGACGGTGTCAAGGGCTCCGTCCTGCTGCTGGACTGGCGGGTCGCCGCCGAATACGGCTCGCTGCCCCAGGCGGCCCGGCTCCGTGCCGACCTCGTACGGGCCCTCGAGGGCTCGCTGGACATCGCGGGGCGGCTCGCCGAGCGCGACGCCGCCTACCCCCGGCGCCGGGGTGTGGTCGCGCCCCCGCCGCGCGTCACGGTGGCCGGGGCCGCCTCCCGGCACGCGACGGTCATCGAGGTCCGCGCCCAGGACGCCCCCGGACTGCTGCACCGCATCGGGCGGGCGCTGGAGGACGCGCGCGTGCGGGTGCGCAGCGCCCACGTCAGCACGCTGGGCGCCAACGCGGTGGACGCCTTCTACGTCACCGGCCGCGACGGCGCCCCCCTCCCGGGCGACGAGGCGTCCTCCGTGGCGCGGAAACTGGAGGAGACGCTGCGCGGCTGAACCGCGGGGTCACGGGGCGGATGCGTCCCCGTGGCCCCCTGCCGGGCAGCGTTGTCCACAGGGGTGGAGACCCGACCACACCCAGACAGATACCCTGGAGGGCACGTCAGCCTGCCCCCGACTCCGAGGACCGACACCGCCGTGTTCGATACGCTCTCCGATCGCCTCTCAGCGACTTTCAAGAACCTGCGTGGCAAGGGGCGCCTCTCCGAGGCGGACATCGACGCCACGGCGCGCGAGATCCGCATCGCCCTCCTCGAGGCGGACGTGGCGCTGCCGGTCGTCCGGGGCTTCATCAAGAACGTCAAGGAGCGCGCGCTCGGCGCCGAGGTCTCCAAGGCGCTGAACCCCGCCCAGCAGGTCCTCAAGATCGTCAACGAGGAGCTGGTCGGGATCCTCGGCGGCGAGACCCGCCGCCTCCGCTTCGCCAAGAACCCGCCCACCGTGATCATGCTCGCGGGTCTCCAGGGTGCCGGTAAGACGACCCTCGCGGGCAAGCTCGGCCGGTGGCTGAAGGAGCAGGGCCACTCCCCGCTGCTGGTCGCCTGCGACCTCCAGCGGCCGAACGCGGTGAACCAGCTGAGCGTCGTCGCCGAGCGCGCGGGCGTGGCGGTCTACGCCCCGGAGCCGGGCAACGGCGTGGGCGACCCGGTGAAGGTCGCCAAGGACTCCATCGAGTTCGCGAAGTCGAAGGTCCACGACATCGTGGTCGTCGACACCGCGGGTCGCCTCGGCATCGACCAGGAGATGATGCAGCAGGCGGCGGACATCAGGGACGCCGTCTCCCCGGACGAGATCCTGTTCGTCGTCGACGCGATGATCGGTCAGGACGCGGTCAACACCGCCGAGGCCTTCCGCGACGGCGTCGGCTTCGACGGCGTGGTGCTCTCCAAGCTCGACGGTGACGCCCGCGGTGGTGCCGCCCTGTCGATCCGCCAGGTCACCGGCAAGCCGATCATGTTCGCGTCGAACGGCGAGAAGCTCGACGACTTCGACCAGTTCCACCCGGACCGGATGGCCTCCCGCATCCTCGACATGGGTGACCTGCTCACCCTGATCGAGCAGGCGGAGAAGACCTTCAGCCAGGAAGAGGCCGCCAAGATGGCCTCCAAGCTGGCGTCCAAGAAGGGCCAGGACTTCACCCTCGACGACTTCCTGGCCCAGATGGAGCAGGTCAGGAAGATGGGCAGCATCAGCAAGCTGCTCGGCATGCTGCCCGGCATGGGTCAGATCAAGGACCAGATCAACAGCATCGACGAGCGCGACGTCGACCGCACCGCCGCGATCATCAAGTCGATGACCCCGGGCGAGCGCCAGGACCCGACGATCATCAACGGCTCCCGCCGGGCGCGTATCGCCAAGGGTTCCGGTGTCGAGGTCAGCGCGGTGAAGAACCTGGTCGAGCGGTTCTTCGAGGCCCGCAAGATGATGTCCCGCATGGCCCAGGGCGGCGGCATGCCCGGGATGCCGGGCATTCCCGGGATGGGCGGCGGCCCAGGCCGCTCCAAGAAGCAGCCCAAGAAGGCCAAGGGCAAGCAGCGCTCCGGCAACCCGATGAAGCGCAAGCAGCAGGAGCAGGAGGAGGCCGCCCGCCGGGCGGCCGCAGCCCAGGGCGCACCCGGTGGTGCCTTCGGCCTGCCGGGTCAGCAGGCCGGGCAGGACTTCGAACTGCCGGACGAGTTCAAGAAGTTCATGGGCTGACCGGTCGCCGCGCGCGACCGTTCCGCCCGCGTTCGCGGCGGTGCACGGCCCGTTCGCGGCCGTGCAGGGCCGCGGCCCCCGCACACACGCCACTGGGGGCGTCCTCCGCGCGGAGGACGCCCCCAGTGGCGTGTCAGGTGTGGCGGCGGGCGCCGCGCGGTCGGCCGGGGGGTGTGGCCGGGCGCGCGGCGCCCGTGCCGTGCGTGGACGGCACATCGTGGTTGTCGGCATCCGAGTGCGTGTTTCGGCCGGACGGTGCGTCAGGCTATGAGGATGGTCCTCCATTTGGCGAAGTGAGAGGCACCCTGTCCCGCTTTCTCCACACCATTCACACGTGCATCGGCCGAACGTGCCGAAGACCTTCTCGGCGCACCCATCTCGGGGCCGTCCACGCCCCTCAGGGCGTCCGCGCGATCAGGTACCGGAACACGTTCGGCATCCACACCGTGCCGTCCTGACGGCGGTGCTGGTGGAGGGCCTCGGTCAGCTCCTTGTTCACCTGGACCTGGTCCGTGGCCACGATCGCCGCGTCGAACAACCCCGTCGACAGCAGCCCCCGCACCGCGTTGTCCACGTTGGCGTACCCGAAGGGACAGGCCACCCGTCCGGAGCCGTCCGGCCTGAGGCCGGCCCGCTGGGCGACCTCCTCCAGGTCGTCCCGCAGCGCGAGGCGCCAGCCACCGGTGCCACGCAGCGGATCGGCGAGCTTCGTGGCGACACGGAGCACCGAGGACGTCGCGCAGCGCTCGGGGGGACCCCATCCCACGAGGACCACGGGGCTGCCGCGCCCGGCGAGCGGGGTCGCGCGGGCCAGCAGTTCGCCCAGCCCCTCGGAGTCCCCGGCCAGACAGCCGATCGGCTCGAAGGCGGTCACCAGGTTGTACGGCGTGCCGACGGCCCCGCCCGCGTCCTCGGGAGCGCCCTCCACGACGCGGGCGTCGGCACGCGTACGTGCGCCCCATCCCTCCGGCAGCAGCCGCTCCCGCGCGAGAGCCGTCCTCTCGGGCGACGAACCGTCCACACCGGTGACCGCGGCGCCCCGCGACGCCGCCATCACCAGAGCGAGCCCCGACCCGCAGCCGAGGCCCAGCAGCCGGGTGCCGGAGCCCACGTCGAGCCGGCGGTAGACCGCCTCGTAGAGCGGGACCAGCATCCGTTCCTGGATCTCGGCCCAGTCACGCGCGCGTGCACACTGGTCCACACGGGGTGCGGTCCCCGGGCGAGGCAGTTGCTGCCGCACGAGCGTAGGTGTCATATCGAAAGCGCCCCAATCCGCCGAGAGTCGTCTCTGTGCCCGTTTTCTGGGCCCCCGTGACAGTGCGCTCGCACTCCCCCCGTATGCCAGATAACTCCGCACCTGGCGCGCCGTCCAGGGGTCGCGGACACCGGCTTGCGGACTGTCTGTGCGCGGGCAAAAGAATTCACATCCCCGCAACGTGGCCCCGTACGATCGCGCCATGGCAAAAGCACCCGTTCTCACGCCGCGGGCGGACGACTTCCCGCGCTGGTACCAGGACCTGATCACCAAGGCGGAGCTGGCCGACAACGGCCCGGTGCGCGGCACCATGGTCATCCGACCGTACGGGTACGGGCTGTGGGAGCGGATGCAGCAGGAGATGGACGATCGGATCAAGGAGACGGGGACGCAGAACGCCTACTTCCCCCTGTTGATCCCGCAGTCCTACCTGACCAGGGAGGCGGAGCACGTCGAGGGCTTCGCGCCCGAACTGGCCGTGGTGACGCACGGCGGCGGCAAGGAACTCGAAGAGCCCGCGGTGGTCCGCCCCACCTCCGAGATGATCATCAACGACTACTTCTCGAAGTGGGTCCAGAGCTACCGCGACCTGCCCCTGCTGATCAACCAGTGGGCCAACGTGGTCCGTTGGGAACTGCGGCCCCGGCTGTTCCTGCGTACCAGTGAGTTCCTCTGGCAGGAGGGCCACACGGCGCACGCGACGTACGAGGAGGCGCGCGACTTCGCCGCGCACATCCATCGGCAGGTCTACGAGGACTTCATGACGAACGTCCTCGCGATGGACGTCGTCCCCGGCCGCAAGACCGTCAAGGAGCGCTTCGCCGGCGCCATCAACACCCTCACCCTCGAAGGCATGATGGGCGACGGCAAGGCCCTGCAGATGGCCACCAGCCACGAGCTGGGCCAGAACTTCGCCAAGGCGTTCAACACGAGCTACCTGTCCAAGGAGGGCAGACAGGAACTCGTCTGGCAGACCTCCTGGGGCTCCACCACGCGCATGATCGGCGCCCTGGTGATGATGCACGGCGACGACAACGGTCTGCGGGTGCCGCCGCGCCTCGCCCACACCCAGGCCGTCGTCCTCGCGATCAAGGGCGACGACGCGGTTCTGGCCAAGGTCCGCGAACTCGGCGACCGGCTGAAGGCCGCGGGCGTACGCGTCCACGTGGACGACCGCACGGACGTGCCGTTCGGCCGCCGCGCCGTCGACTGGGAGCTCAAGGGCGTCCCCGTCCGCATCGAGGTCGGCCCCCGCGACCTGGAGAACGGCACCGCGATGCTCGCCCGCCGCATCCCCGGCGGCAAGGAAGCGGTTGCCGTCGACTCCCTCGTGGAGCTGCTGCCCACGATCCTCGAAGAGGACCAGGCACTGCTCCTGAGGCAGTCGCGCGAGCGCCGGGAGTCCCGTACGACCGAGGTGTCGACGATCGGCGAGGCCATCGAGGCAGCCGGCGCGGGCGGCTGGGCGCGCATCCCCTGGTCCACGCTCGGCGAGGAGGGCGAGGCCGAGCTCGCGGAGCACGCCGCGTCCGTACGGTGTCTGGTCGCCGAGGACGGGTCGGTGCCCGACTCCTACGACGCACCCGGTAACGTCGCAGTCGTGGCGCGCGCTTACTAGAGCGATCCGTTCCGTCGCGAGAGCGACCGAAACGCCCCTTGCGCATCTGACGACCACAGGTGCCCCGGCGCGCGGACCTTGTCTACGCGCCGGGGCGTACGTGTTACTACGTACCGCCTTGCGTGGAGCTGCGAGGCTTCTCCGCAGATCAGCGCACCCGCCCTCGTCGGGACGCACTAGCGGCAACTGACGGGTACGTGCAAATTATTTGGGATGCCCCGGAATCGGAACACAGGGGCACTCAGGCTCGTTGTCATTACGTGAGCACGACACAGACACCACCCGTTCTCGCCGCAGAGCTGGCGCAGGCGTGGGCCGACATTCAGCGGTACCACCCCGAGCTGCCGGATCTTGCCGCTCCCGAGTCCCTGATCGGAGAGTCCTCGTCCGCCTGCGGGCACGAGCTCTCCTTCGAGCGACTGCTCCATGAGGCAGTCCACGGCATCGCCGCCGCCCGCGGGGTCCGCGACACCTCCCGCGCCGGCCGCTACCACAACCGGAGGTTCCTCGCGATCGCCGAGGAACTGGGTCTCGACCACCCCGACGAACCGCACCCCAGCAGCGGTTTCTCGCTGGTCACCCTCAACCCCGAGGCGAAGCGCCGCTACCGCCCGACCATCGAGAGACTGCAGCGCGCCCTGAAGGCCCACACGGCGGCCACCTCCGCCGACACGGCCCGCAGCTTCCGGGGCCCGGCCGCCCGCCACGGCTCCTCCGGCGGCGGTGTCCGGGTCAAGGCGGTCTGCGACTGCGGCCGCAACGTCCGGGTCGTCCCCTCCGTACTCGCCCAGGCCCCCATCGTCTGCGGCGGCTGCGGCAAGCCCTTCCGGATCCCGGAGGTCGTGGGCGCGGCGTGACGCGACGGCGAACTGAACAGACGGCTGCTCGTGGCGGCCGTACCAGTGAGCCGTACGTCGAGTCGTACCTCGAGCCTCACGCCGAGTCGGGAGTGGAGGGTGCCGTCCCGGCGGCATCCTCCACACGGCGGTGGGCGCGACGCACCCCCGGCGCGGGGTGCCGGTCAGTCATGGCCGCGCACAGCCCCTCGCGGCAAGCGCGACCCGCGGGGTGTGGCACAATGGCTAGCTGTACTCGACAGCCGCACAGGACCCCTCTCTCCTCCGGCTGACGCGTCCATCGGGCACTCGGGTACCGCAACCCCACGCGGCATTCTCGCCGTGCCCAACCACGTCAAATCCAGGAGAACCCACTCCCGTGGCAGTCAAGATCAAGCTGAAGCGTCTGGGCAAGATCCGTTCGCCTCACTACCGCATCGTCGTCGCCGACTCCCGTACCCGTCGTGACGGTCGTGCGATCGAGGAGATCGGCAAGTACCACCCGACGTACAACCCGTCGGTCATCGAGGTCGACGCGGACCGTGTCGCCTACTGGCTGGGTGTCGGCGCGCAGCCGACCGAGCCCGTGCTCGCCATCCTGAAGAAGACCGGCGACTGGCAGAAGTTCAAGGGCGAGCCCGCCCCGGCGCCGCTCCTCGTCGCCGAGCCGAAGTCCACGCGTCCGTCGTTCGAGTCCCTCGGCGGCGACGACGAGGGCAAGGGTGAGGCCATCACCCAGAAGAAGAAGGCTGAGAAGAAGGACGAGGCCGCCGCCGAGTCTTCTTCGTCTGAGTCGACCGAGGCCTGAGCATGCTCGAGGAGGCTCTCGAGCACCTCGTCAAGGGCATCGTCGACTACCCCGACGACGTACAGGTGGCCTCGCGCAACCTCCGTCGCGGGCGCGTCCTCGAGGTCCGGGTCCACCCCGACGACCTCGGCAAGGTGATCGGCCGCAACGGCCGTACCGCCCGCGCCCTGCGCACCGTCGTGGGCGCCATCGGCGGCCGCGGCGTCCGTGTCGACCTCGTCGACGTGGACCACGTCCGCTGACGCAATTGCGCAGCACCGGCTCGGGCCGGGGAAGGCCATCGAGCCGTCCCCGGCCCGACGTCGTACGGTCGGCCGGACCGACCGATGACAGGAGATCAAGCACAGTGCAGCTGGTAGTCGCACGGATCGGCCGCGCCCACGGCATCAAGGGCGAGGTCACCGTCGAGGTACGTACGGACGAGCCGGAGCTGAGGCTCGCGCCCGGCGCCGTACTGGCCACCGACCCCGCCTCGGCGGGGCCCCTGACCATCGAGACCGGCCGGGTGCACAGCGGCCGTCTCCTGCTGCGCTTCGAGGGCGTGCGGGACCGCAACGCAGCGGAGGCGCTGCGCAACACCCTGCTGATCGCCGAGGTGGACCCGGACGAACTGCCCGAGGAAGAGGACGAGTACTACGACCACCAGCTGATCGACCTCGACGTGGTCACCGAGGACGGGACCGAGGTCGGCCGGATCACCGAGATCTCGCACCTGCCCTCCCAGGACCTCTTCATCGTCGAGCGGCCCGACGGCAGCGAGGTGATGATTCCCTTCGTCGAGGAGATCGTCACCGAGATCGATCTGAAAGAGCAGCGCGCGGTCATCGACCCGCCCGCCGGACTGATCGACGACCGCGCGGAGATCGCCTCGTCCCGGGACGAGGCCTGATGCGGCTCGACGTCGTCACGATCTTCCCCGAGTACCTCGACCCCCTGAACGTCTCCCTCGTCGGGAAGGCACGCGCGCGTGGACAGCTGAATGTGCACGTGCATGATCTGCGCACCTGGACGTACGACCGGCACAACACCGTCGACGACACACCGTACGGCGGCGGTCCGGGCATGGTCATGAAGACCGAGCCCTGGGGTGACGCGCTGGACTCCGTCCTCGCCGACGGCTACGAGACAGGGGCCCGCCGGCCCACCCTCATCGTCCCCACCCCCAGCGGCCGCCCCTTCACCCAGGCCCTCGCCGTCGATCTCTCCGAGCGCCCCTGGCTGATCTTCACGCCGGCCCGATACGAGGGCATCGACCGTCGCGTCATCGACGAGTACGCCACCCGCATGCCCGTCCATGAGGTGTCCATCGGCGACTACGTGCTCGCCGGCGGCGAGGCGGCCGTCCTCGTCATGACGGAGGCCGTCGCCCGGCTGCTGCCCGGTGTCCTCGGCAACGCCGAGTCCCACCGCGACGACTCCTTCGCGCCCGGCGCCATGGCCGGCCTCCTGGAGGGGCCGGTCTACACGAAGCCGCCCGAGTGGCGCGGCCGGGACATCCCCGAGGTGCTGCTCAGCGGCCACCACGGCAAGATCGCCCGCTGGCGCCGCGACGAGGCACTGCGGCGCACGACCGCCAACCGGCCCGACCTCATCGAGCGCTGCGACCCCAAGGCCTTCGACAAGAAGGACCGCGAGATGCTCTCCATCCTGGGCTGGGCCCCCGACCCCGAGGGCGAGCCTCACGGCCGATTTTGGCGTCGGCTGGAGGGCGTGGAAGAATAGGCCGCTGTTGTGCGTCGTCCGGCGTGCGCCCCTGCCACAGGGGGACACGACGCCCGCCCCGACACGGACAGCATCCTCTTGGAAAACCTAGCTCCCGCCTATGACCTGTGGCATGGGCGAAGAAAGCAGACGCAATGTCTCACCTGCTCGACTCCGTCGACTCCGCGTCGCTGCGCAGCGACATCCCGGCCTTCCGCCCGGGTGACACCGTCAACGTCCACGTCCGCGTCATCGAGGGCAACCGCTCCCGTGTGCAGCAGTTCAAGGGCGTTGTGATCCGCCGCCAGGGCGCCGGTGTCCGCGAGACCTTCACGGTCCGCAAGGTCTCGTTCTCCGTCGGCGTCGAGCGCACCTTCCCGGTGCACACCCCGATCGTCGAGAAGATCGAGCTCGTCACCCGCGGTGACGTCCGTCGCGCCAAGCTGTACTACCTGCGCGAGCTGCGCGGCAAGGCGGCGAAGATCAAGGAGAAGCGCGAGAACTGATCGCGCGCTCACGTGTCACAGAGGGGCCGGATACGATCTGGCCCCGATGGACACCGAGGCACAGCAGCACATGGAGCGCGACCGCTCCCCCCGCCCTTCCGAAGCCGGGACGCCATCCGTCCCGGCCGGTTCCGAGGAGACCTCGGACACGGAGCGGCCGGAGGGGCGGTCGCGTTTCGCGTGGGCGGGCAGGGCGGCCGAGTCCGTTCCGGGCGGGCGATACACCCTTGCCGTACTGATCTGCCTGCTTTTTCTGACGCTCTTCAGCAACTTCGTGATGCAGCCGTTCCAGATTCCGAGCAGCTCCATGGAGCGTTCATTGAGGATCGGGGACCGCGTTCTCGTAAATAAGTTGGCGTACCGTTTCGGTTCTGAGCCGCGGCGAGGTGACGTCGTCGTCTTCGACGGCACCGGCTACTTCGGGAACGCCGACTACATCAAGCGCGTTGTCGGCGTGGGGGGAGATCGGGTGGTCTGCTGCGACCAGGAGGGGAGGCTTGAGGTGAACGGCCGGTCGGTCGACGAGTCGTCGTTTCTGTACCCGGGGGACACCCCGTCGAGCGTGCCCTTCGACGTGGTCGTGCCCGAGGGGCGCCTGTTCCTCCTGGGTGACCACCGCGGCGACTCCAGCGACTCCCGCGACCACCTGGGATCCCCGGGCGGCGGCATGATCCCCCTCGACGCCGTGATCGGCCGGGCCGACTGGATCGCCTGGCCCGCGGACCACTGGACGCGTCTGCACCGTCCTGACGCCTACGCGCGCGTGCCCGCCGCCGGCGGTGCGCATGGGTAACCGTGGCAGGCCCCGGGGTGTTTCCAGCACCCCGTCCGAGAATCTGCTGCCCACCGGCACCCGGCGGGCCGGCGGGGCCGCCCGCCCGAGCCGGGTGGAGCGGCGCAAGCTCGCCCGCAAGATCAAACGGCGCAGGCGTCGCTCGGCGGTCAAGGAGATCCCGCTCCTGGTCGGCGTCGCCGTCGTGATAGCGCTGGTCCTGAAGACCTTCCTCGTCCAGGCGTTCGTGATCCCGTCGGGCTCCATGGAGCAGACGATCCAGATCGGCGACCGCGTCCTGGTCGACAAGCTCACCCCGTGGTTCGGCTCGAAACCGGTCCGGGGGGACGTCGTCGTGTTCAAGGACCCGGGCGGCTGGCTGGAGGACGAGCAGACCACGACCGCGAGCGAGGACCCCATCGTCATCAAGCAGATCAAGGAGGGCCTGCAGTTCATCGGACTGCTCCCGTCCGATGACGAGAAGGACCTGATCAAGCGGGTCGTCGCGGTCGGCGGCGACACCGTCAAGTGCTGCGACCTCCAAGGCCGCGTCACCGTCAACGGCATGCCGCTGGACGAGACGGCCTACGTCCACCCGGGCAACAAGCCCTCCACCCAGGAGTTCCAGGTCACCGTGCCCCAGGGACGGCTCTGGGTCATGGGCGACCACCGCGAGAATTCGGCCGATTCCCGCGCCCACCAGGCGGACGACTCCAAGACGGCCCCCTTCAGCGGCACGGTCCCCGAGGACTCCGTAGTCGGCAGAGCCGTGGTCATCGCCTGGCCGGTCGGCCACTGGGGGCAGTTGGAGGAGCCTGACACGTTCTCGGCCGTGCCGAGCGGGTCGCCCACCGCCCTCGGCGCTTCGCATAGGGTGGCCCCCGCGGATCGAAACGGATTGATCCCCCTCCCGACCCCTGCGGAACTCCCGCTCGTTATGGGAGTGGTGGGCCTGCACCGGATGTGGCGTGGGCGGCGGTACGGCGTGAGGAGTGGATGTGGGGGATTTGGCGGTCGGCGCACGGTCCGGGCACGGTGGTTCCGAGGAGCGGCCCGAGCAGTCCGACGAGGCGGCTTCCCCGGCCGCGGAGAACGCCGAGGGTTCCGTGTCCGACGGGAGTGACCACCCGGACGGCGCGGACGGCGGGGAAGGCGCCCGGACCTCGACGGACGACGGCGAGCAGAACCCGACGCCCAAGAAGAAGCAGCGCTCCTTCTGGAAGGAACTGCCGATCCTCATCGGGATCGCGCTGGTCCTCGCACTACTGATCAAGACCTTCCTGGTGCAGGCGTTCTCCATCCCGTCGGACTCGATGCAGAACACCCTCCAGGAGGGCGACCGGGTCCTCGTGGACAAGCTCACCCCCTGGTTCGGCTCCGAGCCGGAGCGCGGCGAGGTGGTCGTCTTCCACGACCCGGCCGGCTGGCTGAACGGCGAGCCGACCCTGGAGCCCAACCCGGTGCAGCGGGTCCTCGGCTGGATCGGCCTGATGCCGTCGGCGGAGGAGAAAGACCTCATCAAACGGGTCGTCGGCGTCGCCGGCGACACCGTGGAGTGCAAGGGCACGGGCCCCCTGAAGGTCAACGGCAAGGCGCTGAACGAGCCGTACGTCTACCCGGGCAACACCCCCTGCACCGTCGACGACACCGGCGGCCAGTTCAAGGTGAAGGTGCCCAAGGGCAAAATCTGGGTCATGGGTGACCACCGGCAGAACTCGCTGGACTCCCGCTACCACCAGAACGACAAGAACAAGGGCATGGTCCCGGTGGACCACGTCGTCGGCCGCGCCATCGTGGTCGCCTGGCCGCCCACCCGCTGGTCCACGCTGCCGATTCCCGACACCTTCGACCAGAACCTGAGCGCCGCCGCGCCCGGCGCGCTCGGTCTCGCGGGCGCTGCTCCGCTGGTGCTGTGGCGTCGGCGCCGTCTCCTCGCGGCCGAGAGCCCGAGGGTTTCTGGTACGGGTACCGCCGGGTAGGGTGCCGTCCCAGATCGCCGATCACCCGCGGCTCCGCACGGCGCGGGCGATCGGGTCTCCGAACAGGGGGAGCACTGGGATGAGCGGGACGACAGGCCGTACGGACGAGGGCCGCGGACGGCTCGGCAGCAAGCTGTCGGGGCTGGCCGTGGCCCTCGGCTGTGTGCTCTTCCTCGGCGGCTTCCTCTGGGGCGCCGTCGTCTACCAGCCCTACACGGTGCCCACCGACTCCATGTCCCCGACCATCACCTCCGGCGACCGCATCCTGGCCGAGCGGATCGACGGCGCCGACGTGCAGCGCGGTGACGTCGTGGTCTTCCGGGAAGAGGCGTGGGGCAACTCGCCCATGGTCAAGCGGGTCGTCGCGGTCGGCGGGGACACGGTCGCCTGCTGCACCGACGGCAAGCTGACCGTCAACGGCAAGAAGATCGACGAGGCGTATCTGCCGAAGGGCGAGGACGCCGAGCTGACGGGCATCCCCGAGATCACGGTCCCCAAGGGCCGCCTCTTCCTCCTCGGCGACGAACGCAGCGGCTCCCTGGACTCCACCGCCCACCTCACCGAGGCCGGCCAGGGCACGGTGCCGCGGGGCAACGTGGACGCGCGCGTGGACGCCGTCGTCTGGCCCATGGACGGCATGCTGGCCCGCCCCACCGGCTTCGAGAAGCTGGGGGCGCTGTCCTCTCCCGGCCCGCTGCGGCTGATCACCGCCGCATTGGTCGTGGGCATGCTGCTGGTCCTGCTCGGCGCGGCCTACGGCCCCGTGGCCAAGTGGCTCGGCGGCCGTGACCGCGCGCGGACGGAGCCCGCCGGTGTCGGCTGAGCCACCCCGTGAGCCGTCGCACGGTGCGTCACCGAAGCCGTCGTACGCGCAGCCGCCGGTGTCGCCGGGGTCGTCGTACGGGGCCTCGTACAGCCCGTACGGCGGTGACGACCGGGATGACGGGGACGCGGCCGAGGACACCTACGAGGGTGGGTTGCGCAAGGTGGCCCGGGTGATCCTGCTGGATCCGCTGGACCGCATCCTGCTGCTGCACGGCCATGAACCGGACGATCCGTCGGACGACTGGTGGTTCACCCCCGGTGGCGGGGTAGAGGGCGCGGAGACCCTTCAGGAGGCCGCGCTGCGGGAACTCGCCGAGGAGACCGGGATCACCGACGCCGAGCTGGGCCAGGTCCTGTGGCGGCGGAGGTGCTCCTTCCCGTTCGCCGGGCGGCGCTGGGACCAGGACGAGTGGTACTACCTGGCCCGTACGGCCGTCGCGCACCAGCCGCTGCCCGGTGCGACGGGGCTGACCCGACTGGAACGGCGCAGTGTCGCGGGAGCACGCTGGTGGACGTGCGGAGAACTCACCCGCACCCATGAGACTGTGTACCCGACCAGACTCGCCGAACTGCTGCGCACGCTGCTCGACGAGGGTCCCCCGGCCCAGCCCGTGGTCCTCGAGACCGAAATTGTCTAGAGGCGTGCGGGGCTGGCGCACAATGGTGGGATCGCACGGCTGAAGGGGAACATGCCATGAGCGCCGAGGACCTCGAGAAGTACGAGACCGAGATGGAGCTGAAGCTCTACCGGGAGTACCGCGATGTCGTCGGTCTGTTCAAATATGTGATCGAGACCGAGCGGCGCTTCTACCTCACCAACGACTATGAGATGCAGGTGCACTCGGTGCAGGGCGAGGTGTTCTTCGAGGTGTCCATGGCGGACGCCTGGGTGTGGGACATGTACCGCCCGGCCCGCTTCGTGAAGCAGGTGCGGGTGCTCACGTTCAAGGACGTGAACATCGAGGAGCTCAACAAGAGCGATCTGGAGCTGCCGGGCAGCTGAGCTGGTCGTCATTCGAACGGGTGACGAGGTTGTCCACAATCGGCGGGTTTTCCACCAAGATCCTTGAGCGGGCCAGGATGGCCTCAGTGTGGGCGCCGGAGGTGGTGCCGACATGGGCAACGCACGAGGAGCACTCGGCAGGTACGGCGAGGAGTTGGCCGCGCGGCGGCTGACCGACGCCGGGATGACCGTCCTGGAGCGCAACTGGCGCTGCGGCAGGACCGGTGAGATCGACATCGTGGCCCGGGACGGGAATGCGCTGGTCGTCTGCGAGGTCAAGACCCGAAGGGCCGGCCCCTTCGAACACCCGATGGCGGCCGTCACGGCCACCAAGGCGGAACGCCTGCGCGGCCTCGCCGAACGCTGGCTCCAGGAACACGGAGGGGCCCCACCGGGCGGCGTCCGCATCGACGTGGTCGGAGTCGTCCTGCCCCACCGCGGCGCGCCCGTCGTGGAACACGTGCGGGGGGTGGCCTGATGGGATTCGCCCGCACCTGCTCCGTGGCCCTCGTGGGCGTGGAGGGAGTCGTCGTCGAGGTCCAGGCGGACCTGGAACCGGGCGTGGCCGCGTTCACACTGGTGGGCCTGCCGGACAAGAGCCTGACGGAGAGCAAGGACCGGGTCAGGGCGGCGGTGGTGAACTCCGGCGCCGACTGGCCCCAGAAGAAGCTGACGGTGGGGCTCAGTCCCGCGTCGGTGCCCAAGGCCGGCAGCGGCTTCGATCTGGCCGTGGCCTGCGCGGTGCTGGGTGCCTCCGAGCGGATCGATCCCCGGGTGCTCTCCGACATCGTGATGATCGGTGAGCTGGGACTCGACGGGAGGGTCCGCCCGGTGCGCGGCATCCTGCCCGCCGTACTGGCCGCCGCGGAGGCCGGATACGAACAGGTGGTCGTGCCGGAGTGTTCCTCCGCGGAGGCGTCCTTGGTGCCCGGGGTGTCGGTCCTGGGCGTTCGCACCTTGCGGCAACTGATCGCCGTCCTCGCCGACGAGCCCGTGCCGGACGAGGAGCCCGACGAGGGACGTCCGGATCCCCTGCTGGCGGGGCTGCGCATGCCGGGCACGGGTGCGGCCACCGGTATGCACGCCACGGGCGCCGCCCAGCAGGACCAGGGGCACGACCTGGCCGATGTCGTCGGTCAGCTCGCGGCGCGGACCGCGGTCGAGGTGGCCGCGGCCGGTGGGCACCACCTCTTCCTGGAGGGCCCACCGGGAGCCGGCAAGACGATGCTCGCGGAGCGGCTGCCGGCCATTCTGCCGACGCTGGGCAGGGAGGAGTCCCTGGAGGTCACGGCAGTCCACTCGATCGCGGGTCTGCTGCCGGCGGGAAAACCGCTGGTCGATGTGGCGCCCTACTGCGCGCCGCACCATTCGGCCACCATGCAGGCCCTCGTCGGGGGCGGTCAGGGCATCGCGCGGCCCGGGGCGGTGTCGTTGGCCCACCGCGGAGTGCTCTTCCTCGACGAGACTCCCGAGTTCAGCAGCCAGGCGCTGGATGCCCTGCGTCAGCCGTTGGAGGCGGGCCATGTCGTGATCGCGCGCAGTTCCGGCGTCGTCCGGTTCCCGGCGAAGTTCCTCATGGTGCTCGCCGCCAATCCCTGCCCGTGCGGGCGCTTCTCGCGGACGGATGACCTCTGCGAGTGCCCGCCCGCCTCGATCCGTCGCTACCAGGCCCGGCTGTCGGGGCCGCTGCTGGACCGGGTCGATCTCCGGGTCGAGGTCGACCGGGTCACTCGGACCGAGCTCACCCGGCAGGGTGCCCGCGGTGAATCCACCGCGACGGTGGCCGATCGTGTGCGGGCCGCCAGGGAGCGAGCCGCGGCGCGGCTGGCCGGCACCCCCTGGCGCACGAACAGCGAGGTCCCGGGGCGTGAGCTGCGGAGTCGGTGGCATGCGGAGTCGGGCGCCATGGACGAGGCCGAGCGGAGTCTGGAGAGGGGCATCTTGACGGCACGCGGACTGGACCGGGTGCTGCGGGTCGCATGGACGATCTCGGACCTCGTCGGCCACGAGCGCCCTGACGCGGCGGACGTCAACCTGGCTCTGCAACTGCGTACGGGCGTCCCGCGCGGAGTGCCCATGGCGATCGGAGCCCTGGTATGAACCCGGAGCGCTGCGACGCCTCGGCGGGTGGGCCATGACCGGTGGCGGTGCGCTGGACGCCGAGCGGGTCGACCGGGCCTTCCTCGCCCGTGTCATCGAGCCCGGGGACGAACTCGCCGGGCGATGGCTGCGGGACCTCGGAGCCAGGGACACGGTGCGGCGGCTCTCCGAAGGAGGCGTGCCTCTGCCGGGCGCGTCGGAGAAGCGGTGGGCGGGGTTGCTGTCCCGCGCGGGGCGCGCCGATCCCGAAGCGGACCTGGCTCAGGCCGGAGCGGCCGGCGTCAGGTTTCTGGTGCCCGGGGACGCGGAGTGGCCCGGGCAGTTGGATGATCTCGGGGATGCGCGGCCGGTCGGGCTCTGGGTGCGGGGGCGCGCCAACGCCCGGATGTGGGCCCTGCGGTCCGTGGCCGTCGTCGGAGCCAGGGCCTGCACGGAGTACGGGGCGCACATGGCGGCTGTACTGGGCGCGGGCCTGGCCGAGCGCGGCTGGGTGGTGGTGTCCGGCGGAGCCTACGGCGTGGACGGCGCCGCTCACCGGGGCGTGCTCGGCGTCGGCGGTGCCACCGTCGCCGTACTGGCCTGCGGGGTGGACCGGCCGTATCCACGGGGGCACGCCCAGTTGATCAACAGGATCGCCGAACAGGGACTCGTCGTCGGGGAACTGCCGCCGGGGGAGCATCCCACCCAGAGCCGCTTCATCCTGCGAAACAGGGTCATCGCCGCCCTCACCCGGGGCACCGTGGTCGTCGAGGCAGCCCACCGCAGCGGCGCCCTGGTCACGGCCCGGGCCGCGCAACGGCTGGGGCGGTTCACGATGGGCGTGCCCGGACCGGCGACCTCGGCACTGTCGGCAGGGGTGCACGAACTGCTGCGGGGCGACGCGGTGCTCGTGTCGGACGCCGCGGAGATCGTCGAGCTGGTCGGAGACATGGGCGAGCTGGCGCCCGCCAAGCGGGGCCCGGTCCTCCCGCGTGACCTGCTCGAACCCGGAGCGCGACAGGTCCTCGCCGCGCTGCCGGGGCGCGGCGCGGCGGCCGTCGACGCGGTGGCCAGGGGCGCCGGGACGACCGTGGACGACGCGGTCGGGAGACTGTACGAACTCCGCGCACTTGGTTACGTCGAACGACACGGCGACACCTGGAAGTTGACACGCCAGGCGATGATCTCCGTTTCGTCGGATCGGAGGCCAAGTTGACCCAGCGTGTTCGGCCGTCCGGGGGAATGCCGACAGCCTTGCGGTTTCCGGCAGTTGGGCACCACGCCTCCGTCACACAGTGCGATCGTCCCGGCCTCGGGGCGCTCCCAGTGGAACGTATCTGCGCGCGGGTGATCCCTCGCCCTTCGCGCACTGCGACTCCCCAGTCACGCTACGCTCACGAGGATTCCGACTCAGACAGGCATCTCGACATCAGACCGACAGCTCACCCAGGCATCCCCAGTTCACGGCAGAACGGCACAAGGCGACGAATGCCCCAGCACACCTCCGGGTCTGACCGGGCGGCGGTACCGTCCGCCGCTCGCGGCACCGTGCGCCCGCCCGCCCCCTCGACACTCGACGAGCTGTGGCGGACGTACAAGACGACGAACGACGAACGACTGCGCGAGCAGCTGATCCTCCATTACTCACCGCTGGTGAAGTACGTCGCGGGCCGGGTGAGCGTCGGCCTGCCGGCCAACGTGGAGCAGGCGGACTTCGTCTCCTCCGGGGTCTTCGGGCTCATCGACGCGATCGAGAAGTTCGACATCGACCGGGAGATCAAGTTCGAGACGTACGCGATCACCCGGATCCGGGGCGCGATGATCGACGAACTGCGCGCGCTGGACTGGATCCCGCGCTCCGTGCGGCAGAAGGCCCGCAATGTGGAGCGGGCCTACGCCACCCTGGAGTCCCGCCTCAGACGTACCCCCTCCGAGGGGGAGGTCGCCGCCGAGATGGGTATCCCGGTCGACGAACTCCACTCCGTCTTCAGCCAGTTGTCGCTGGCCAACGTGGTGGCCCTGGAGGAGCTGCTGCATGTCGGGGGCGAGGGCGGTGACCGGCTGAGCCTGATGGACACGCTGGAGGACACCGCCGCGGACAATCCCGTCGAGGTGGCAGAGGACCGGGAGCTGCGGAGGTTTCTGGCCCGGGCCATCAACACGCTGCCCGAGCGGGAGAAGACCGTCGTCACGCTCTACTACTACGAGGGGCTCACCCTCGCCGAGATCGGCAATGTGCTGGGGGTGACCGAGAGCCGGGTGAGTCAGATCCACACGAAGTCGGTGCTGCAGCTGCGGGCGAAGCTGGCGAGTTTCGGCCGTTGAGCGGGTCGTGGCTGGTGCGGGGCCTCGGGGGACGGCCGGTCGGGGGAAGGCACTCCCGTGGGCGGCGGTCCGTCCGTAGAGTGGTTTACGTGCCAAGGATTCGAGCGGCCTCCGTGGCCGAGCACCGGTCGATGCAGCGAGCCGCCCTGCTGGACGCGGCACGGTCCCTGTTGTCCGAGGGCGGGACGGAGGCGCTGACGTTCCCGGCCCTCGCCGAGCGCACGGGGCTGGCGCGGTCGTCCGTCTACGAGTACTTCCGGTCCCGGGCAGCCGTGGTCGAAGAGCTGTGCGAGGTCGACTTCCCCCTCTGGTCGGCGGAGGTCGAGGCGGCGATGGCGGCCGTCGACCTGCCCGAGGAGAAGGTCGAGGCGTACGTCCGCAAGCAGCTGGAGCTGGTCGGGGACCGACGGCACCGGGCTGTCGTGGCGATCTCGGCCAGCGAGCTGGACGCGGGCGCCCGGGAGAAGATCCGGGCCGCGCACGGCGGGTTGGTGGCGATGATCGTCGAGGCGCTGGCGGCGTTGGGGCAGGCCGAACCCCGGTTGGCCGCGATGTTGCTCCAGGGCGTGGTGGACGCCGCCGTGCGGCGCATCGAACTGGGGGCGGCGGAGGACCCTGCCGCCATCACCGACGCGGCGGTCACGATGGCCCTGCGAGGCGTCCGGGGCTGACCTGCTGCCCGATAGACCTGCTGCCCGATAGACCTGCTGCCCGATTGACCTGCTGACCGCGCGGACGCTCCTGGCGCTCCCGGCGGCCCTGCCACCTTTGCGTGCCGCCGGGCGTGCGGCCGGCGTCGGCGTGGCCCGCGACAACCGGCTCCGTGTCACTCCCGCCGACTGCGTCGGCCCCTACCCCCGCACCGGGAGCAGGCGGGACGGGCCCCTGCGGAGCAGCCAGGGCGGGAGCAGGGACAAGGGGTTCAGGTAGGCGTCGGCTCTGCGCAGGCCCCAGTGGAGGCAGCTCGTGGGGCAGTGGGAGGGGGAGGTCTCCAGGGTGCCCAGGATGTCCCCCGGTGCCACCTCGTCGCCCTTTCGTACGGATGCCCGTACCGGCTCATAGGTCGTCCGCAGGGGAGGGGCGCCCGTGTTCTTCAGTTCGACCGAGATGACTCCTCGGCCTGCCACCCGGCCGGCGAAGGACACCACGCCCGGGGCGACGGCCCGTACGGGGGAGCCGGCGGGGGCCGACAGGTCGACGCCCCGGTGCCCTCGGGCGTACGGGGTCGGCGGAGGCTGCCACGCCCGTACCACCAGGGGGCGCAGCCCGACCGGCCACGCCCGGCCGATCGCGGGGACCTCGGCCGCCCCACCGGGCGGGTCCGGCGCGCCCGGCGCCGCGCGGGGCGCCGACGTCGACGTCATGGCCGGCAGCACCGACAGCAGGACCGAAAGCAGCACCAACAGCAGGCCAGTCGACAGCGCCGACCGATCCGACCGCCATGGACCGACCCCGCGACCTCGGCGAATCCCTTGCTCGTTCCGTTCGTCAGACATGCTCGAAGGGTCGCCCGAGCGGAGCGATCATGGCTGGGATCTGTGGAGTACTGGCCGGTTGTGGATATCGGCGTCACCCGGCGCCTCGCGGGTCCCGTACACTTCTGAAGGCGATCCGGGTCACCGGGTCGACTTCGCACGCCCCGGTACGTGGCCCTCAGCGGTCCGTATCAGCGCCCCTCGGTCCTTAGCGGCAACGGCGCATCGTGGGCGTCAGGCGCGGATGCCGTCCGGTGTCCGCGGCACAACCGAGAAAAATCAAGGAGAACGGCCATGGCCGTCGTCACGATGCGGGAGCTGCTGGAGAGCGGCGTCCACTTCGGTCACCAGACCCGTCGCTGGAACCCGAAGATGAAGCGCTTCATCTTCACCGAGCGCAACGGCATCTACATCATCGACCTGCTCCAGTCGCTGTCGTACATCGACCGCGCCTACGAGTTCGTCAAGGAGACCGTCGCCCACGGCGGCACGGTCATGTTCGTCGGCACGAAGAAGCAGGCGCAGGAGGCCATCGCCGAGCAGGCCACCCGCGTCGGCATGCCCTACGTCAACCAGCGTTGGCTGGGCGGCATGCTCACCAACTTCTCGACCGTCTACAAGCGTCTGCAGCGCCTCAAGGAGCTCGAGCAGATCGACTTCGAGGACGTCGCGTCGTCGGGTCTGACCAAGAAGGAGCTCCTGGTCCTCTCGCGTGAGAAGGCCAAGCTGGAGAAGACCCTCGGCGGTATCCGCGAGATGCAGAAGGTGCCCAGCGCCGTCTGGATCGTGGACACCAAGAAGGAGCACATCGCGGTCGGCGAGGCCCGGAAGCTCAACATCCCGGTCGTCGCCATCCTCGACACCAACTGCGACCCCGACGAGGTCGACTACAAGATCCCGGGCAACGACGACGCGATCCGCTCCGTCACCCTGCTCACCCGTGTGATCGCCGACGCCGTCGCCGAGGGCCTCATCTCCCGCTCGCGCGTCGCCACCGGTGAGAAGGGCGAGAAGGCCGCGGGCGAGCCGCTCGCCGAGTGGGAGCGCGACCTGCTCGAGGGTGAGAAGAAGGCGGAGGAGGCCCCGGCCGCCGCCGAGGCTCCGGCCGAGGCCCCCGCCGAGGCCGCTGCCGAGGCCCCGGCCGCCGAGGCCGAGCAGGCCTGACCCAGTCAGCGTCCGTCGTGTTGACGGCGGGAGTGGTGACATGAACTCCGCTCCCGCCGTTCACCCGTAGGTCAGCGCCGAGTCGGGGATCCGTACCTGGATGGGTACCGACATCCCGATGCGGATCCCGGACCGCGCGGATCTCCGATCTCCCAGACTTCGAGAAAGACTCACAGACTCATGGCGAACTACACCGCCGCCGACGTCAAGAAGCTCCGCGAGCTCACCGGCGCCGGCATGATGGACTGCAAGAAGGCGCTGGACGAGGCCGAGGGCAACGTCGACAAGGCCGTCGAGGCGCTCCGCATCAAGGGCCAGAAGGGCGTCGCCAAGCGCGAGGGCCGCTCCGCCGAGAACGGCGCCGTGGTCTCCCTCATCGCCGACGACAACACCTCCGGTGTCCTGGTCGAGCTGAAGTGCGAGACGGACTTCGTCGCCAAGGGTGACAAGTTCCAGGCCGCCGCCAACGCGATCGCCGCGCACGTCGCCGCGACCTCCCCCGCCGACATCGAGGCCCTGCTCGCCTCCGAGATCGAGGCCGGCAAGACCGTCCAGGCGTTCGTGGACGAGGCCAACGCCAACCTCGGCGAGAAGATCGTCCTGGACCGCTTCGCGCAGTTCGCCGACGGTTTCGTCTACGCCTACATGCACCGCACCATGCCCGACCTGCCCCCGCAGATCGGTGTCCTGGTCGAGCTGGACAAGGCCGACGCCGACCTGGCCAAGGGTGTCGCCCAGCACATCGCCGCCTTCGCGCCGAAGTACCTCTCCAAGGAGGACGTGCCGGCCGAGGTCGTCGAGTCCGAGCGCCGCGTCGCCGAGGAGACCACCCGCGCCGAGGGCAAGCCCGAGGCCGCCCTGCCGAAGATCGTCGAGGGTCGCCTCAACGGCTTCTTCAAGGACGCCACGCTGCTCGGTCAGCCGTACGCGCTCGACAACAAGAAGTCCGTCCAGAAGGTTCTGGACGAGGCCGGTGTCACCCTGAAGCGCTTCACGCGCATCAAGGTCGGCATCTGAGTCCGTACCGCGACGGACGCCCGGTCCCGATAGGGTCGGAAGCAGTCGTTCGCGTACGCCGTCGCACGCGCGCGTGTGACGGACGACAGCAGATCTGACGAGGAGGCCATTGCCGCGCATGGGATGCGAACATCACCCCACCGGCAATGGCCTTCTTCGTATGTGCGACACGTAAAGAGGCGAGATCTCCATGACCACCAAGCCCCAGAAGAGCGACGACGGCAAAGTACACGGCCGGTTTCTGCTGAAGCTGTCCGGAGAGGCGTTCTCCGGGGGTGGTGGCCTCGGCGTCGACCCGGACGTGGTGCACGCCATCGCCCGGGAGATCGCGGCGGTCGTCCGCGACGGCGCGGAGATCGCGGTCGTCATCGGCGGCGGCAACTTCTTCCGCGGTGCCGAACTCCAGCAGCGCGGCATGGACCGGGCCCGCTCCGACTACATGGGCATGCTCGGCACGGTCATGAACTGCCTCGCCCTCCAGGACTTCCTGGAGAAGGAGGGCATCGACAGCCGGGTCCAGACCGCCATCACCATGGGCCAGGTCGCCGAGCCGTACATCCCGCTGCGCGCCGTGCGCCACCTGGAGAAGGGCCGCGTGGTCATCTTCGGCGCCGGTATGGGCATGCCGTACTTCTCCACCGACACCACCGCCGCCCAGCGCGCCCTGGAGATCGACGCCCAGGCGCTGCTGATGGGCAAGAACGGCGTGGACGGGGTCTACGACTCCGACCCCAAGACGCACCCGGACGCGGTCAAGTTCGACTCCCTCGGCTACGGCGAGGTCATCACCCGCGAACTCAAGGTCGCGGACGCCACCGCCATCACCCTCTGCCGCGACAACAAGCTCCCGATCCTCGTGTTCGAGCTTCTCAAGGAGGGCAATATCGCGCGGGCCGTCAAGGGTGAGAAGATCGGCACTCTCGTGGGTGATCAGGGAAGCCGGGCCTGACCGGGTCCTTCCCCTGCCCGGGGGACGGAGCCTGACCGGGGGATGGACAATGTCCTACCGGTCGGGAACCGTGCAGGAACAAGACGCGACGCAGCCGGCCGCCGACGTGACCAAGTACAGCAGCCGGGCCTACTCAAGACACGCAGGAGCAAGTGGTGATCGAAGAGACCCTCCTCGAGGCCGAGGAGAAGATGGAGAAGGCCGTCGTCGTCGCCAAGGACGACTTCGCCGCGATCCGTACCGGTCGTGCGCACCCGGCGATGTTCAACAAGATCGTGGCCGACTACTACGGCGCGCTGACGCCGATCAACCAGCTGGCTTCGTTCTCCGTGCCGGAGCCGCGCATGGCCGTCGTGACCCCGTTCGACAAGACCGCGCTGCGTAACATCGAGCAGGCGATCCGCGACTCGGACCTGGGCGTCAACCCCAGCAATGACGGCAACATCATCCGTGTGGTGTTCCCCGAGCTCACCGAGGAGCGCCGTCGCGAGTTCATCAAGGTGGCCAAGACCAAGGGCGAGGACGCCAAGGTCTCGATCCGTTCCGTGCGCCGCAAGGCCAAGGACGCCATCGACAAGCTCGTCAAGGACGGCGAGGTCGGCGAGGACGAGGGCCGCCGTGCGGAGAAGGAGCTCGACGACACCACCGCGAAGTACGTCGCCCAGGTGGACGAGCTGCTCAAGCACAAGGAAGCCGAGCTCCTCGAGGTCTGATGAACGACTCTTCCTGGGGCGCGCCGCCACAAGCCGGGTACTGGGCGCCGACCGACCGGGGACCTGTCCAGGGGCATGCCCCGGCGGGTCACCCGTACGATGCGGCTGAGGACCGGCATCCGATGCAGACTCAGCCCATGCCCATCGTGCCCGACGTACCCGCGCATGGCGGGAACCAGGACGACGACCGGGGGGCCGCTCGGCAGGCCGGTCCCCTGTTCCGTGACGAGACGCCGTCGGCGCACCCCCATGGGGAGGCGCCGCAGAAGCCGGAGCCCATGCCCGACGCCCCTCAGCCCGCCGCGCAGAAGAAGAGCGCGGGCCGTGACCTGAGCGCCGCCATAGGGGTCGGTGTCGGGCTCGGCGTGGTCATCGTCGCGTCGCTGTTCATCGTCAAGGCCGTCTTCGTCGGCGTCATAGCGGTCGCCGTCGTGGTCGGCCTGTGGGAACTCACCTCCCGCCTGCAGGAACGCAAGGGCATCAAGGCGCCGCTCGTGCCGCTCGCGGTCGGCGGCGCCGCCATGGTCGTCGCCGGGTACGTGCGCGGGCCGGAGGGCGCGTGGGTGGCCATGGCGCTGACCGCGCTCGCCGTCCTCGTCTGGCGGATGACGGAACCGCCGGGGAACTACCTGAAGGACGTCACGGCGGGCGTCTTCGCCGCGTTCTACGTGCCGTTCCTCGCCACGTTCGTCGCGCTGATGCTCACCGCGGACGACGGACCGCAGCGGGTCCTCACCTTCCTGGTGCTGACCGTGGTCAGCGACACGGGCGCGTACGCCGTCGGCTGGCGCTTCGGCAAGCACAAGCTCGCCCCCCGCATCAGCCCGGGCAAGACCCGTGAGGGACTGCTCGGCGCGGTCGCCTTCGCCATGGTCGCGGGCGCGCTGCTCATGCAGTTCGTCATCGACGGCGGTACGTGGTGGCAGGGCCTGCTCCTGGGCCTCGCGGTCGCCGCCAGCGCCACCCTCGGTGACCTCGGCGAGTCAATGATCAAGCGGGACCTCGGCATCAAGGACATGGGCACGCTGCTGCCGGGCCACGGCGGGATCATGGACCGGCTGGACTCGCTGCTGCCGACGGCGCCGGTGGTCTGGCTGCTGCTGGTGCTGTTCGTGGGCTCCGGCTGACCGGAACGCCCCACGGGTACGCGGTGCACGCGGGCCCCCGACCTGGCGACAGGGCGGGGGCCTTCGCCGTTCGCGCCGCACACGGGCGCTGCTCGGTCCCTTCGCCCTTCTGTCTTCGCTCGTGCTCGTGCTCGTGCTCGGGCAGAGGCGTGGCCGTGCCGCCGGTCGAGTGGGACGATTTTTCCAGGGGGATCACGCCGAAAGGGGGCGGGCAACATGTCCGACTTCCGTGAATCGATCGACATCGACCGCCGCCCGGAGGACGTCTGGGCGTATGTCAGCGACCTCTCCCATCTGCCCGAGTGGCAGGAGAGCGCGGTCGCGAGCGAGCCGCTGGGCACCGACCCCGTCGGTGTCGGCTCCCGGGTACGGGTCACCCGGCACTTCGGCCGCCGGAACATCCCGATGACCATGCAGTTCACCGAGTACGAGCCGCCGCGTGCCTGGAGCCTGGAGGGCGTCGACGGCCCAGTCCGCACCCATGTGCACGGGGAGATCACCCCGCTCGACGACGGCCGCCGTTCGCGTGTCACCGTCGAGGTCGGCTTCGACGGCCGGGGCATCGGCAAGGTCCTCGTCCCCCTCGTCGTACGGCCCCAGATCCGCAAGGAACTGCCGCGCAACGAGATGCATCTGAAGGACCGTCTGGAGCACGCGTCGGCGTAGCCGCCGACGGATCCGGCCCGGCCCCCGTGGTGCGGGAGCCGGGCCGGGCGGGCGGCGGTGTCGGGGCGACGGTCGCCGCCCCTGAGTCACCTCACCTGGGTCACCTCACTTGGTGAGCCGGTAGGCGTTGGTGATCGTCTGGCGTACGGTGTTGCCGCTCTTGTCCTTCAGGTCCACCAGGAAGGACACGGCCTTGGCGCTCGCCGGGTGCTTCACGCTGACCGTGCGCGCCCCCTTCGCGTCGGTCTTCACAGCCAGCGTCTTCCAGGTCTTCCCCCCGTCGAACGAGACCTTCACGGTGAGCGCGGCGACCTGCCCGGCCGCGGCGGCCGCGCCTCTCACCTTCAGGGGCACCGTGAGGGTGCCGCCCGCCGGGGCGGTCCCGGTCAGGCTCAGCTTCGGCGTGAACCGCACGGCCGACAGCGGCAGCGTCACCGTCCGGTTCGGGGCCGGCCGCGCCGAGGTGAACGTCCACACCGCGGCGACCTCGGTGCTGGTGGAGGTGTCCGCGGTGGAGCGCTTCGCCTCGACCGTCAGACGGTATGCGGCGGACGCGGCGGGAACCTCGGCGGTCAGCATGTCCGTGGCCGGGCCCTCGCCGAGGATCCGGCCGCCGGACTCCAGCCGGGCGACGCCGCCGGTGACGGCCGAGAACCCCGGGTTGCCGCTGCTGTCGGTGAACAGCGGGACCATCGCGCTGATGGTGTCACCGGTCCGCTCGGCGCCCTGACCGCCGAGTCCACCGGGCGGGAGGTCCGGGCCGACCACCGCGGTGTTGAACTTCAGCGTCTGGCTGGAGCCCGGCTTGTAGGTGACCCGTTCCTTCCGGTAGATCATGCGCGCCTCGCCGCGTGCGTCGAGCTGTGCGGCCGTCCAGGACCAGCGCACCCCTTCGGCGCTGAGGTAGTGGGTGGTGGACAGCGGCAGCTTGTGCTGCTGCGGTTCCTGGGCGGGCGTGCTGTTCCCGAGCTCGTCCAGCGGCCTGACGTGGACGCGGCCCTCGGCCCCGCTCACGGAGGCGCCGAAGCCGAGCTTCACCTCGGCGACCTCGGCTCGGGTGACGGTGCGGTCGAGCCCGGTGAAGAAGCTGCCCTCGCGGTGGAAGGCGAGCCGGTAGTCGACGTTCTTGCCGGCCGCGCCCGGCCTCTTCCACACACCGTTGTACTGGGCCCGCAGCGTCGGGGACGCCGGGCCGAGGGCGGCGGTGCGGATCGGCGGCACTCCGTCGGTGAACCAGGAGTTGCCCGAGCCCAGGGCCTCGTCGTAGTAGCTGGCGACGGACGTGACGAGCTTCGCGGCCTTGTCCGGGGCCTTCACGGCGAGCGGCTTCGCCTTGCGGGAGTCGAGGGTGACCTTGACGTCCTTGGTCACGTCCAGCACCGGCTGCACGAAGAAGCCCAGCTCGTTGTCCTCGGCGAAGACCAGGCTCTCCAGGTGGTAGGAGCCCTTGCGCAGCCGCTGGACCACCGTGCCGTCGGGGCGGCTCGGCAGCTCCACGTAGCCGCCGTCCCCGTCACGGCGGGTGATCACCGTCGCGTACGTGTCCGCCTTCGCCCCGTCGGCGTCGATGTGCCGCACGGTGACGTCGTACGACTCCACCTCGCGCTCGACCACCAGACCGGTGCGTACCTCCTGGCCGTCCCCGGACGCCAGCACGGTGCCGCCGAAGACGCCGTCGACGGTGCCCTTGCGGGTGTCGGCGGTGACGGTGGTCCTGGCGGTGCCGCCGGCCGGAACGGTGAGCTGGGTGTCCTTGACGGTGAACATGCCGGCGGGGGCGGGGCCGCCCGACGGATTCGTCGCGGCGACAGTCAGCTTCAGGGTGACGGCATGGGTGCCGAGGTTGCGGTACGTGAGGGTCTTGGCGACCGGCTTGTCGTCGGTGTGCGGCCAGGACTGCAGGCCGAAGCCGAGGGAGCCGGGCTCGGAGACCGTGTGGGCCGTGGCCGCGCGCTCCAGGTCGACCCGGCCGGCGCCCTGCTGGTGGGCGTGCAGCCGCGGATTCGGCTTGGCCGAGCCGGTCAGGACCGTCTTCAGCCGGGTCCCGCTCCAGTCCGGGTGCTGCTGGAGCAGCAGGGCGGCGGCGCCCGCGACATGCGGGGCGGCCATGGACGTACCGGTCTGGGCGACGTATCCCTCACCGGAGGGCTGTTCGCTCTGTGTGGTCAGGGCGGCGGTGATCTCGACACCGGGGCCGGTGATGTCCGGCTTGGGTGTGCTGTCGCGGTTCGGGCCGAGGCTGGAGAAGTCGCCGAGCTGGTCCTGCTTGTCCACGGCACCGACGGTGAGCGCCGCGGGGGCGCTGCCGGGCGACTGGATGGTGCCGGGCCCGTCGCCGCCCTTGTTGCCGGCGGACACCACGAACAGGGCCTTGCCGGAGAGCCGGGCGACGGCGGCCTCCATCGGGTCGAGGCCCGGGGCATCGCCGCCGCCGAGGCTCATGTTGACGATCTGTGCGCCCTGGTCGACGGCCCACTGCATGCCGGCGACGATGCCCGAGGTGTCGCCGAGGCCGTTGTCGGCCAAAACCTTGCCGTCGAGCAGCTTCACGTCGGGCGCCACGCCCTTGTAGCGGCCGCCGGACTTCGCGCCGCTGCCGGCCACGATGGAGGCCACGTGGGTGCCGTGTCCCCAGCGGTCCTTGGCGTCAGGGGCCCCGCTGAAGTTCTTCTGGGCGATCTCCAGGCCCCTGAGGTCCGGGTGGGTCTGGTCGACACCCGAATCCAGGACCGCCACCTTGACGCCCTTGCCGGTGTAGCCGGACTTCCACATGACGGGCGCGCCGATCTGCGGCACGCTCTCGGCGAGGGCGGCCCGGACCTTGGCGTCCAGCCAGACATGGGCGAGGGGCCGCTCGGGGGTGGCCGTGGCCGAGCCGCCCGCCGTCCGGGCAGGGGAGCGGCCGGTGACGGCCGCCCACAGCGCCGGGGCGTCGGCCTTGGGCGCCTCGAACGCCTCACCGCCGACGGCGGGCAGCGCCCGACGCTCCCGGACGGCCACGTCCGCGAACGGGTCGCGGGCGCCGGCGAGGGCCTTCGCCCCCATGCCCTTCCGGTAGCCGACGATCAACGGCAGCGTGCCGCGGCGCGCGTCGTCGTATCCGTCCTCGATCAGCCGCGCGACGTCGAAGAGCCGCCGGTCGAGCAGCCCGTCGGCGATGGGGCGCAGGGCGTCCTGCGGGACGACATAGGTGTGACCGGCCGTGCGCCGCACCGATAAGCCGATCTTGTCGCGGCCTTTGCCGCGGACGATCTCGACGACCTGGCCGTCGGAGCCGACGGCCACGCGGTCGCCGGTGATCAAGGTGACGGTCGCCGCCGGCTCGGCCCCGGCCCTCGTTCCCGTGGTGTTCCCGGCCCCCTGCTGCGCGGCGGAGCCGGCGGCCAGGGCAGACTGCCCGCCGTCCGCCGACACCGCCCCCGTGACCATGGCCCCGGCCACCAGGGCGGCCAGCGCCACAGTCCTCACGCGTACCTCGGATCCCACTCGCGTCCCCCCGTTCCCGTGTACGTCCTCCGGTACCACGCACGGGGAAGGTGTTCGGTTCTCGGTGCATGCACATCCGTGCGAAGGGGAGCGGGGGCCGGGAAAGGAGGAGACTCGGGACGCCGGGACCCTCGGCCGTCGGGCACCCGAGTCGATCTGCGACACGGGGTGGGTGCCGAGGCCCGGAGAACCGGCATTCACCAGACGCGAATGGGCCCCCTACTTGCGCCTTTGGTGCCGAGAGGGGGCCTACTTGAGCTGCTGGGACGTTTCTGGGCCGTCAGTACAGCTTGTTGATGTCTATCAGGAGGTCTTGTATAGCCTCCCCGCGTAGCGCGCGGACGGCGTCCCAAGTGAGTGGCACTCGGTCCGCCACACTTACGAACTGATCGCGGTGGCTCTCAAACCTGCTGTCGACTGACGGCATCAAGCGGAGTAGGAGCCGCAGGGAAGCCTCTAGGCGCTCGGAGATGGCCAGTGCCTCCGCCTTGTTGGCCTGCGCCTCCCACTCGTCATCGTTGTTGCGATCACGGTAGAAAGTTTCGGCGAACCGATCGAGTGCGGGCGTCAGTGCCCTATAGGCGTCCTTTTCATGCTCAATGAGCTTATCGTTGAGAGTCCTGATCTGGTCCTGAAGTTGCTTCCTTGTCGGCGTCCCCCACATGTCGGTGTGCATGTCCATGCGATGTGATCGATACACGCGTTGGCGAAGCAGGGTGGCTGACGGCCTTGATGCTCTGTCCAGTGACCAGCAGAACGGACGCGTAGAAGCGTCTCAGCGCGTGCATGCCGTGCTCACGCGGCGACCTCGTACTTGCCGTCGTCCCTGGCGTCGGGATTAGACCAGCCATGGCGTGCGGGCTTCCACTCCTGGGTGTTGACCCACACGACCCCGCTCGCGGTGTTCGTGAAGAGCCGACGGGCCGACACCGTCGGGCGACCGGCTTCCTCCACGGCAGCGTGATCTCAACTGGCCTGCAGGCATCCATGTGAGCCCGCCGAGCCTCAGCAACCGAGGACGGACCATACGTCGCGTTCCTTGTCGCACTTGGACGAGGCGAACACGGTCTCGCCCCGGATGTGCTTCACCTGGCGAAGGCCGGAGCGCAGGTTCGCATCCTGTGGCGCGCATCGCCGCCATGCAGGAAGCCGCCCGGCCCGTCTGGGAGACCACCGGCGACTCGGACCTGCTCCAGCAGTTCCTCAAGGACAACGGGTGCCACGGAGTGGAAGCCGTGTTCGTGACCATGGGCCTGCTGAAAACTGCGATCTTGCCGAAGCTCAACGAGCCTTCTTCAACGTCCCATGCCGCGACGCCGAACGCCTCTTCCACAACCACGCCATGGACTTACCTGAAGAGGCCGCCGACACAGACGCCTGACAACGCCCTCGGCCCAGCAGAGACCCTTGACTCGGTCATTGAGACTCCACCGACCTCGTGATCGAGTTGGGGGCGTGAGCGGATCTGGCAAATGCGCTGCACGAGTGAGCTGGTTGCGCCCTCCAGACGACCTCAACGGCCTGGCAAACTAGGGCACCAGATGCCTTAAGTGCCGTGCATGGAGGTATTAATGAGTCCGATATGGATTCTCCTCATATCTGACGCCTCAATACTTTTGCTATTACTTACTGCAATCAATGCCCGGGATATTGCCAGGGCCCTCATCAGGCTCTTCAAAAAACCGACTCCCTTCCCGCCTTCGGGCGAGCGACCTGCCGCCGCACGATTCGTTGTCAGTCGCAGCGAAGTCTGGGACACGTACCCGAGGTTTACTGCCAGCCGCAATGAGGTGACGGACCTGCGCCGTCGCCGCTCAGCTCAAGTGAGCCCGACGCGCCGTTCTTGATGGGAGTGGGAGGCCGATGCGGCCTAAATCTGCTCCGCTCAAATCACCTGTTGTTGCCCCTGCTGTGCTGATCAAGTTGCTGCTCGCGCATTCTTTGTTCTGCGCATACTGTGCACGAGCCACTATCAATCCGCCAGCAACCGTGCTCGCGCATGAAGCTGAAATCGAAGGCCTACGCGTAAGGTGCGTTTCAGCCCCGAGGTGACGTCCAACCTCCAAGCCCGGCTGAAGATCGTTCGACGTACTCGGGGTGCGCGAGGCAAGCCCGCCAGCATCCACTAGTGGCTGCGGTCGGTGGTGGGGTCTTCTGTCATGCAGCTGCCAGATGAGGTTCGACGAGCGGCGGACAGCTGACGAGTGATCGCCGCTGGGCCGTATCCGGGCCGTCCGAGACCCGCCAACGCTGACAGGCGCCACCCACGGGTGACCACCCCCACCCCGCTCTGGCCTGGGCTCCCCGAGTTGATCTGCGACACTGGGAGGGTTATGCCGAAGCCCGGAGAACTTACTTTCGTCGCCCCCCGTGGAGCCAAGAAGCCGCCGCGGCATCTTGCTGATCTCACGCCCGCCGAGCGCAAGGACGCGGTGGCGGCGATCGGTGAGAAGCCGTTCCGCGCCAAGCAGCTCTCGCAGCACTACTTCGCGCGGTACGCGCACACCCCGGAGCAGTGGACCGACATCCCCGCCGGTGCGCGCGCCAAGCTCCAGGAGGCGCTGCTTCCCGAGCTGATGACCGTCGTACGGCATCTGTCGACGGACCAGGACACCACCCGCAAGACCCTGTGGCGGCTGTTCGACGGGACGCTCGTCGAGTCGGTGCTGATGCGGTACCCGGACCGGGTCACCATGTGCATCAGCTCGCAGGCCGGATGCGGGATGAACTGCCCCTTCTGCGCCACCGGGCAGGCCGGGCTCGACCGGAACCTGTCCACCGCCGAGATCGTCCACCAGATCGTGGACGGCATGCGGGCGCTGCGCGACGGGGAGATCCCCGGGGGGCCCGCCCGGCTCTCCAACATCGTCTTCATGGGGATGGGCGAGCCGCTCGCCAACTACAACCGGGTCGTCGGCGCCATCCGCCGGCTCACCGACCCGGAGCCGGACGGGCTCGGGCTGTCGCAGCGCGGGATCACCGTGTCGACGGTCGGGCTGGTGCCCGCCATCCACCGGTTCGCCGACGAGGGCTTCAAGTGCCGGCTCGCCATCTCGCTGCACGCCCCCGACGACGAGCTGCGCGACACCCTCGTACCGGTCAACACCCGGTGGAAGGTGCGCGAGGTCCTCGACGCCGGATGGGAGTACACCGCCAAGTCCGGGCGGCGGCTGTCCATCGAGTACGCGCTGATCCGCGACATCAACGACCAGGCATGGCGCGGTGACCGGCTCGGCCGGCTGCTCAAGGGCAAGCCGGTGCACGTCAACCTCATCCCGCTGAACCCGACGCCCGGCTCCAAGTGGACCGCCTCCCGGCCCGAGGACGAGAAGGCGTTCGTGGAGGCCATCGCCGCCCACGGCGTACCGGTGACCATCCGCGACACCCGGGGCCAGGAGATCGACGGGGCCTGCGGCCAGCTCGCAGCCACCGAGCGGTAACCGAGGGGTGGCCGAGCGGTAGCCGACAGCGGGGGACGGGCGGGAGTCGGAATCCGGCCACGGGGTAGGGTGACCTTCGTACACATCTTCATATTCCGACAGGGGAGCGCCACAGCGCTGAGAGTGCGGCATCCGGGCCGCAGACCCTCTGAACCTCGCCCAGGTCATTCTGGGTAGGAAGTTCGGTCTTCACTCAAGCTGTTGCGCCCTGCCCGGGAACCCGCCGAGGAGTCCCGGGCAGGGCCGCGTCTCTTCCTGGCCACCCCCAGGAGGACATCAGTGCACATGAGAACGTTCGTCGCCGCGGCCGTCGGCCTCGGGCTCGTCACGCTGTCCGCGTGCGGTTCGTCGTCGTCCGACGACGCCGGGTCCGGCGGCTCCAAGACGGTCACCCTCGTCAGCCACGGCTCCTTCGGCTACTCCAAGGACGTCCTGAAGGCGTTCGAGAAGGAGTCCGGCTACAAGGTCAAGGTCCTCAAGAGCGGCGACGCCGGCCAGGCCGTCAACCAGGCGATCCTGACCAAGGACAACCCGCAGGGCGACGTCTTCTTCGGCGTCGACAACACGCTGCTGTCCCGCGCGCTCGACAACGGCCTCTTCCAGCCGTACGAGGCGAAGGGCCTCGGCAAGGTCGGCGCCGCGTACCAGCTCGACAAGGGCAAGCACCGGGTCACCCCCATCGACTCCGGTGACATCTGCGTCAACTACGACAAGGCGTACTTCAGCGAGAAGAAGATCGCGCCGCCGCAGACGTTCGACGACCTGGTCAAGCCCGAGTACAAGGACCTGCTCGTCACCGAGAACGCCTCCACCTCCTCGCCCGGCCTCGGATTCGTCCTCGGTACGGCCGCGAAGTACGGCGACGACGGCTGGGAGAGCTACTGGAAGAAGCTCAAGGCCAACGGCGTCAAGGTCGTCGACGGCTGGGAGCAGGCCTACTACCAGGAGTTCTCCGGGTCGACGGACGGCAAGAAGGCGGGGGGCGACCGGCCGCTCGTCGTGTCGTACGCCTCCTCGCCGCCCGCCGAGGTCATCTACGCCGACCCGCGTCCGAAGACCGCGCCCACCGGCGTCGCCACCGGGACCTGCTTCCGGCAGATCGAGTTCGCGGGACTGCTGAGCAACGCGCGCAACGCCGAGGGCGGCAAGGCCCTCATCGACTTCCTGATCTCGAAGAAGTTCCAGGAGGACATGCCGCTCAACATGTTCGTGTACCCGGTGCTCGAAGGGGCCACCGTCCCCGCCGAGTTCACCGAGTACGGCCCGGCCGCGAAGGACCCGGAGACCATGGCGCCGGCGAAGATCGCCGAGAAGCGCGACGAGTGGGTCAAGTCATGGACCTCGCTCGTACTGAAGTAGCCGAGGAGCCTCCGGGGGCGGCGGGAGCCGTGCCCGGGCGGGGAACCCGTGGGCGCGGCGCGGCGCGGCTCGGGCTGATGGCCCTGCCCGTCGCGTTCTTCGGGGTGTTCTTCGCCTACCCGGTCGCCGCCATCGTCGTACGCGGGCTGCGCACCGAAGGGCGCGGCGGGGGATGGCGGTTCGGCCGGATCGCGGAGGTACTGGGGGACTCCGGGATCCGGCACGTGCTGTGGTTCACCACCTGGCAGGCGCTCGTCTCGACCGCGCTCACCCTGCTGATCGCGCTGCCCGGCGCCTATGTGTTCGCGCGCTTCGACTTCCGGGGCAAGGACGTCCTGCGCGCGGTCGTGACCGTGCCCTTCGTGCTGCCGACCGTGGTCGTCGGTACCGCGTTCCTGGCGCTCGTCGGGCGGGGCGGACTCTTCGACGAGCTGTGGGGCGTACGGCTGGACACCACCGTGTGGGCCATTCTGCTCGCCCATGTGTTCTTCAACTACGCGGTCGTCGTCCGGACCGTCGGCGGACTGTGGGCGCAGCTCGACCCGAGGCAGGAGGAGGCCGCGCGGATGCTCGGCGCGTCCCCGCTCGCGGCCTGGCGGAAGGTCACCCTGCCCGCTCTCGGACCCGCCGTGGCCGCCGCCGCCCTGATGGTGTTCCTCTTCACCTTCACCTCGTTCGGGGTGGTGCAGATCCTCGGCGGCCCGACCTTCTCCACGCTCGAAGTGGAGATCTACCGGCAGACCTCGGAGATCTTCGACCTGACGACCGCCGCCGTGCTGACCCTCGTGCAGTTCGCCGCGGTCGGGCTGATCCTCGCCGTGCACGCCTGGACCGTGCGGCGGCGGGAGGTCGCGCTGCGCCTGGTCGACGCGTCGCTCACGGCACGACGGCCCCGGGGCGCGGGGCAGTGGGCGCTGCTGGCCGGGGTCCTCGCCACGGTGGCCCTGCTGATCCTGCTGCCGTTGGGCGTCCTGGTCGAACGGTCGCTCGACGCTCCGGGGTTCGGCTACTACAAGGCGCTGACCAGCGGCGACAGCGGGATCTTCCTGGTGGCGCCGATCGAGGCGATCGGCAACTCGCTCGGCTACGCCTGCGCCGCGACCGCCATCGCCGTCCTCGTCGGCGGCCTCGCGGCCGCCGCCCTCACCCTGCGCACCCGCCCGCGCGACGACGGGAAGACCCCTGTGACCGACCGTCTCGTCCGGGGCTTCGACGCGCTGCTCATGCTGCCGCTCGGGGTGTCCGCCGTCACCGTCGGCTTCGGCTTCCTGATCGCGCTGGACGAACCGCCGCTCGACCTGCGCAGTTCCTGGATCCTGGTGCCCCTCGCCCAGGCCCTGGTGGGCGTCCCCTTCGTCGTACGGACCATGCTGCCCGTGCTGCGGGCGGTGGACGAACGGCTGCGCGAGGCGGCGGCCGTCCTCGGGGCGTCCCCGTGGCGGGTGTGGCGCGAGGTCGACCTGCCGCTCGTCCGGCGGGCGCTGCTGGTCGCGGCCGGGTTCGCCTTCGCCGTGTCGCTCGGTGAGTTCGGGGCGACCGTGTTCATCGCGCGCGCCGACAACCCGACCCTGCCGGTCGCCGTGGCCCGGCTGCTCGGACGGCCCGGCGACCTCAACTACGGCCAGGCCATGGCCCTTTCGACGATTCTGATGGTGGTGTGCGCGGTGGCCCTGCTGGTCCTGGAGCGCCTCCGCACCGATCGCACGGGGGAGTTCTGATGTTGCTGAGGATCGAGGGCGCGACGGTACGGTTCGACGGGCGGCCGGTGCTCGACGGAGTCGATCTGGACGTCGCCGAGCACGAGATCGTATGCGTCCTGGGGCCGAGCGGCAGCGGCAAGTCGACCCTGCTGCGGGCGGTCGCCGGGCTCCAGCCCCTCGACGCCGGACGGGTGTCGCTGGACGGGCACGACCAGTCGGGCGTGCCCGCGCACAGACGCGGGGTGGGCCTGATGTTCCAGGACCATCAGCTCTTCCCGCAGCGGGACGTCGCGGGCAACGTCGCCTTCGGTCCACGGATGCACGGCGCCGCCAAGGACGAACGCGCCCTGCGCGTACGGGAGTTGCTGGAGCTGGTCGGACTGCCCGGAGCCGCGCGCCGCCGGGTCGGGGAACTGTCCGGCGGTGAGCAGCAGCGAGTCGCCCTGGCGCGGGCCCTCGCGCCGCGCCCCCGGCTGCTCATGCTCGACGAGCCGCTCGGCCAGCTGGACCGCTCGCTACGGGAACGACTCGTCGTCGAACTCCGGGAACTTTTCGCGGAGTTGGGCACGACCGTGCTGGCCGTCACCCACGACCAGGGCGAGGCGTTCGCGCTGGCCGACCGGGTCGTGGTGATGCGGGACGGACGGATCGCCCAGTCCGGTACGCCCCTGGAGGTGTGGCAGCGGCCGGCGGACGAGTTCGTGGCCCGCTTCCTCGGCTTCGACAATGTGGTCGACGCGACGGTGACCGGCCAGGCCGCCGATACTCCCTGGGGCAAGGTGCCGGTGCCCGAGGGCTCGCCGCAGGGGCCCGGCGCGCTGCTGGTGCGGCCCGCCGGCGTACGGCTGGTCGACGCCGCCGACGGACTTGCCTGCACCGTGGCCGCGCGGACCTTCCGGGGCACCCATGTCGCCGTGCACCTCCAGCCCGAGGGCGCGCCACGGCTGGAGGCGGCGTGCGCGCTGCGGGACGCGCCGGACCCCGGAGACCGGGTGGGCGTGGCCTTCGACGCCGCCGAAATCCTCGTGCTCGGCGGTGATCCACCCGCATAGGGTCCGGGACCATGATGCTGCGTACGCTCTCACCCCAGGCCCGCCATGACCGTTACTGCGCCGAGATCGAACGCCAGTTGAGGCGGTTGAGGGATGTCGTGACCTCCGGCGCGGATCTGTCGGCGACCGTGCCGAGCTGCCCCGACTGGTCGCTGGAACAGCTCGTCCGGCACACCGGCGGCTCCCTGCGCTGGGTCGAACTCAACGTACGCACGCGGGCGGAGGAGGAGGTACCCGAGGAACGGGTGCCGCTGTACGAGGGCCCCGAGCGGCAGGGGGACCCGGCCGCGCTCGACGCCTGGCTCGCTCGGACGGGGGAGGAACTGCTCGCCACACTGAGGGAGGCCGGGCCCGGAACACCGGTGTGGTCCTGGGGCTGGGAGCGGACCGCCGGGTTCTGGGCCCGCCGGATGACCCATGAGCTGGTCGTCCACCGGGCCGACGCGACGCTCGCCGCCGGGCTGCCGTACGAGGTGGCGCCGGAGATCGCCGCCGACGCGATCGACGAGTGGCTGGAGATCGTCGAGTTCGTCCAGCGGACGATGCCGCACGACGCGGCCGCCGAACTGCGCGGCCCCGGCCGCAGCATCCACCTCCACGCCACCGACGCCGCCGACGCTGTGAACGCCGAGTGGATCGTCGAGCTGACCGAGGACGGCGTGCGCTGGCGGCGCGGCCACGAGAAGGCGACCGTCGCGCTGCGCGGCCCGCTCACCGAGGTGCTGTTCGCCTTCTACCGCCGACTGCCCCCGGACGGGGGCCGGCTGGAGGTCCTGGGCGACCGTGAACTGCTGGACTTCTGGCTGGAGCGGGCGAGCTTCGGGTGAGCCGCGCGGGCGAGCCGCCCGGTGCAAGACTTCCCGGCACGCGTGCGGCCCGCGTCCCTCGACGAGGAGCGCGGGCCGCACGGCCGTACGGGGAGGGTCAGCGCATGGACGACCCGCGGCGCCGCATGCTGTAGAACACGGCACCGGCGCCCAGGACGACCAAGGCCGCCGCGGCACCGGCGATGGGACCGGTGCGGGAGTCGGCCCCGGTCTCCGCGAGGTTGGAGTCATCCTCGGGGGAAGGGAGGTTGTTGGTGCCGCCCGAACCCGCGGGCGTATCGCTCTCCGAGGTGGACGGCGTGAGACCCTTCCCCTCCTCGGCCGGCCTCTTCTCGGCGGGCTTCCCGGGCTCATCGGGCTTCCCAGGCCCATCGGGCTTGCCCGGCTTCTCGGGCTGCCCGGGCTTGTCCTGCTCCTCGGAGCCGGCCGGCGGGGTGTCGTCCGCCTTGGTGCAGGACTTGTCGGGCGCGACCAGGATCGGCAGGTCGTCGTCGACGTACGTGTCCGCCGCGACGTGGATGCGGTACTCGGCCTTCGGCGTCCACTTCTCGTCGAAGGTGACGGTCACGCCCTCGGCGGTGGAGCCCTCGATGACCTGGGTGCCGACCTTGCGCAGGTCGGCCCCGTTGTTCTCCAGGTACACGGTGACTTCGGCAGGGACGCCCAGCGGGTCCACATCGGTCACACGGATGACGCCCTGGCCGCCGTCGCACGCCGCCACGGCGGAGAAGTCCTTGATGCTGCAGGCCATGGCATTGCCCGCGACGCCGAACACGAGTGCGGCGGAGGCGGAGGCGACACCGAGACAACGCGCGGCTCGCGCGATTCGGGGAGATGTGGACACGTTTGCCCTTCACGGGGAGCACAGGGGAGTGGGGGTGACGGAGGCGCCGCCGGTGAAGCGGCTTCCCCATGTGCCTCACAGGTTTATAAGCGCGCCGTAAGTACTGTCAATCCGAAGAAGTGTCCGAGCCGTTGGCTGTGTCCATTGATGAGCAGCCCACGCGTTTACTCCCTGTTCGCCCCACACCCGCCCTCATGCCCGGAGCCGCTCCAGCGCCTCGGGGGCCTCCTCGATCCGGTCGACGAGCGCGATCCGGGACTCCATGGAACGGCCGCGGGCCAGGGAACGCAGCAGGGGCCAGGTGGGGAGCCTCTCCGTCCAGTGGGCGCGGTCGACGAGGACCATGGGCGTTGGCTCGCCGCGCGACTCGTAGTAGTTGGGGGTGGCGTTGTCGAAGATCTCCTGGACGGTGCCGGCCGCGCCCGGGAGGAACACGACGCCGTGGTCGCAGCGGGCGAGGAGGCCGTCCTCGCGGGTGGCGTTGGCGAAGTACTTGGCGATGTGGGAGGCGAACGGGTTCGGCGGCTCGTGCCCGTAGAACCAGGTGGGGATGCCCACGGAGGTGCCGCCCTTGGGCCAGCGGGCGCGCACCTCGAACGCGGCGGTCGCCCAGTCGGTGATCGACGGTGTGAACTTCGGTGCCTTGGCGATCAGTCGCAGGGACTCGGTGAGCATCTCGCCGTCGTACGGGGCGGCGTAGGCGCCGAGGTTGGCGGCCTCCATCGCGCCGGGGCCGCCTCCGGTGGCGACCGTGAGACCGGAGCGGGCGAGGCTCCGGCCGAGGCGGGCGGCACCCGCGTAGGCATCGGTGCCGCGGGCCATCGCGTGGCCGCCCATCACCCCGACCACCCGCGCGCCCACGAGGAGTTCGTCGAGCGCGTCGGAGACGGAGTCGTCGTGGACGGCGCGCAGGGTGGAGGCGAAGATGTCCCGGTCGGCCTTGGTCCGCTGGAACCAGGCGTACGAGCGGGCGTCCGGCGTCGCCTCGTAACCGCCCTCGGACAGGGACGCGAAGAGCTCGTCGGGGGAGTAGAGCAGGCCCCGGTACGGGTTGAAGGGCAGGCCCGGTACGGGCGGGAAGACCAGGGCGCCGTCCGCGCGGATCTTCGCCGCCGCGTCCTCGCGCATCGGGCAGCCGAGGAAGACGGCACCCGCCGCGTCGGTGGCCAGCAGTTCGCGCGTACGGTCCGTCAGGTCGACGGCCTGGACGCGGTATCCGGAGAGGGTGCCGCGTGCCGAGACGGTCGCGTCGAACTCCTCGATCGTCTCGATCTCGCGGTCGTCGTGGTGGGCCGCATGGGCGGGCATCGTCTGCACCCGCCCATGCTAGGCACGGCCGGACCCCCGGGACTCAGCCCTCGATGACATCGGGGTTCATCCACACGACCTCCCAGGTGTGGCCGTCGAGGTCGTCGAAGGCGCGGCCGTACATGAAGTCCATCTCCTGGACCTTCTCGGAGGCCGTACCTCCGGCGGCGACCGCCTTCTCCACCAGCTCGTCCACCTTCTCGCGGCTCTCGGCGCTCAGACACAGCAGCACCTCGCTGGTCCGGGTGGCGTCCGCGATCTCCTTCTTGGTGAAGGTCGCGTAGAACGGCTTGGTGAGCAGCATCGCCACGATGGTGTCGCTGATCACGACCGAGGCGGCGTTCTCGTCGCTGAACTGGGGGTTGATGGAGTACCCGAGCTCCGTGAAGAACTTCTTGGAGGCGTCGAGGTCGTTCACGGGCAGGTTCACGAAGATCATCTGCTGGTACATGCGGGTCTCTCCCCTGGGCGTCGGTCGGTCCGTCTTGGGTCTCGGTCCGTTTGCAGGGGTAGACCGGGTCCCTCGGCGAAACTCATCGCCGGTCGCGGATTTTTTCGTACGAGTTTTCCGGCGCCCTCGAAGCCGCCCCCGAACGGTGGGTCAGGAGGCCAGCGGAAGAGCCGCCAGCTCCGCCACCGTCCAGGTCAGCGGGCCGAAGACGGCGAGCAGGGCGCCCGCGCGGAGCAGGGCCGCCCGGCGGGGGAGGGCGGCGGGCGCCCCCAGCCGCAGCAGCGCGGCCGTGGTGTCGGCGTGCGCCCGGCGGGCCTCGACGGCGGCCGTGGCGAGGGTGAGGACGGTGCAGCCGGTCACGACGAGCGCGCCCAGCAGGGTGAGCGGACCGACCGTGGGGCGCGCGCCGGAGGACAGCGTCACCATGGCGTACGCACCGGAGGCCACCGCGCACACCACCCCGAGCGGCCGCCCGATCCGCCGGGCCTCCGCCTGGAGGACCCGCCCGGACAGCAGCCTGAGCGCCCCCGGCCGTACGGCCTGGAGCAGCCGGCCGGTGAGGTGGGTGAGCCCGGGGCCGGCGAGGACCAGGCCGAGCGCGGTCAGCAGCCAGCCGCCGAGCACCCCGGCGGGGCTGTCGGCGAAACCGCCGGGGAGGGCGAGGGCGGAACCGGCGTCGGACTGCCCGGCGTCGGACTGCCCGGCGTAGGTCTCGACGGCGAGGCCGACGGCGAGCACGGCGACGCCCCAGGGAAGGCCGCCGGGCGCGGGGCGCGGGGCCGGCGGCTGGTCGGCCCCGGCGGACGTGGAGGTCTCCTCGTCGGGCTCCGGCTCCTCCTCGAACCTCGTCGCGCCCGCGGGTTCCCGCACCTGGCGGCGGATGTCGAAGGTGTCGTACGCCATGAAGCGCGCCCTGGGTCCGGCGGGCCGGGTCCGGGGGCCCCGGGGGCGCAGGAGGAGCGCCGTCGACACGGACGCCACGACCGGGACCAGCGCCAGGAGGGTGAGGGCGGCCGGCAGCGGCAGGGGGCGGTCGGCGGCGAGGACGTCGGCGGCGATGCCGTCGAAGGGCATGCCGGTGAGGTCGCCGCGCAGATGGAGGAAGAAGAACAGGGCGAGCAGGGAGCCCAGGGTGGTGGACAGGGCGGTCGTCACGGCGGAGACGGCCATGAGGCGGACGGGGCCGAGGCCGATGGCGGAGAGGCCGGGGCGCGGCCGGGTGCCGGGATCGGTGCGGGCGACCGTCACCGCGAAGTGGACGGTGGCGGCGGCGGGCGCGAGGCACCACAGCAGCCGGAGCACCGAGCCGGAGGGGGCGTGCGGATGCGACAGGGCGTGCCCCAGGGCGCACAGCAGCAGGAATCCCGTGCCGCCGGAGGCGGCGGCGACCAGCAGCCGGCGGAGCTGGACGACCGGGTGGGCGCGGCGGGCTAGACGGAGAGCGAGCACGCGGCCCGGCCTCCTCCCTCGGCGGCGGACGGGCGGTCTCCTTTGCCGGAGCCGCCGTCCCCCGCGACGGTTCGTCCGTCGCCCTCGGGAGCCGCGGCGGCCGGCCGGTCGGCTCGGGCATCGGCCGGTCGGCCGGAGGGGGCGGCGGTCGGGCGCTCGGTCTCGGAGGCGGGCCGGCCGCCGTCCCCGGCGGCGTGCCGGGCCTTGCCCACGGTGCTGGCGAGGCGCTCGCCCTCGGCGGGGGACCTGGCCTCACCACGTGCCGTGGGCCGCGATTCACCGCGCGCTGCGGACCGGGCGTGACCGCGCGCGGGGGCGCGGTCGTCCTCCCGCGCGGGGGCGCCGCCGTCCTCCGTCCCGGGGGTGCGGCCCCGTGCGGTGGTGCGGCCCCGTGCGGCGGTCCGGCTCTCCCCCCGCCAGGTCGGCCTGGGCCCGCCGTCGGCGGCGGACGGGAGGTGGACGGTCTTCACGCACCGGCCGTCCAGCAGGGCCACCGTGCGGTCGGCGAGGGCGGCGGTGTCCGCGTCGTGGGTGGCGAGGACGACCGTGATGTCGTGCGAGCGGGCGGCCGCGGTGAGCGTGCGCAGGACGTGGGAGCGCTCGGCGCGGTGCAGGGGGGCGGTCGGCTCGTCGGCGAAGAGCACGGTGGGCGCGGCTACCAGGGCGCGGGCGACGACCACCCGCTGGCGCTCGGACTGCAGCAGGGCGTGCGGCCGCTTGCGGGCCGTGTCGCGGATGTCGAGGCGCTCCAGCCACTCCAGGGCGGCGGCCTTGGCGGCCCGGCGGCCCGTGCCGCGCAGCATCAGCGGCAGGGCGGTGTTCTCCCAGACGTTCAGTTCGGGGACGAGCGCGGGCTCCGGGTCGATCCAGCCGAAGCGGTCCCGGCGCAGCCGCTCCCGCGAGACCGTGCCCATGGTGTGCACCGGGATGCTGTTGAACCACACCTCGCCCTGCTGGGGCCGCAGCTGTCCGGACAGACAGCGCAGGAGCGTGGTCTTGCCGCTGCCGCGCGGACCGGTCACGGCGAGGATCTCGCCCTCCCGTACGCCCATCGACACGCCTTGCAGCGCGGGCGAGCCGTCGTGCGCGTAGGTCAGACCACGTGCCCAGAGCACGTCGTTGTCCGGCGGGGCCACCATGGGCGTACACCTCGGTTCGGATCAGGGATTGCCGTGGGGAGTCCCCGTCCGGGGGAACGAAAGCAGGGCTGATCGGTTACCAGGCACGCTAGGCAAGCGGGGTGGCGGGGCCGGACGTCACGCGGCCCGGGACGCCCCCATCTCACTCGTACGGGGGCATCCCGGGCCGTTCGCGGCGCCGGACGGCCGGTGTGCGGCCGGGGCTACAGCAGGGTCCACGCCTCCGTCAGCGTGGCGCGCAGGATCTGCTCGATCTCGTCGAAGGTCGACTGGTCGGAGATCAGCGGCGGGGCGAGCTGGACGACCGGGTCGCCCCGGTCGTCGGCGCGGCAGTACAGACCGTTCTCGAAGAGCTTCTTCGACAGGAAGCCGTACAGGATCCGCTCGGTCTCGTCGTCGTCGAAGCTCTCCTTCGTCGCCTTGTCCTTGACCAGCTCGATTCCGTAGAAGTAGCCGTTGCCGCGGACGTCGCCCACGATCGGCAGGTCGTGCAGCTTCTCCAGCGTCGAGCGGAACGCGCCCTCGTTGTCGAGGACGTGCTGGTTCAGGCCCTCGCGCTCGAACAGGTCGAGGTTGGCGAGGCCGACGGCCGCGGAGACCGGGTGGCCGCCGAAGGTGTAGCCGTGCAGGAAGGTGTTGTCGCCCTTGTAGAAGGGCTCGGCTATGCGGTCGGAGATCACGCAGGCGCCGATCGGGGAGTAGCCCGAGGTCATGCCCTTGGCGCAGGTGATCATGTCCGGGACGTAGCCGAACTTGTCGCAGGCGAACGTCGTGCCGAGGCGGCCGAAGGCGCAGATGACCTCGTCGGAGACGAGCAGCACGTCGTACTGGTCGCAGATCTCGCGGACCCGCTGGAAGTAGCCGGGCGGCGGCGGGAAGCAGCCGCCGGCGTTCTGCACCGGCTCCAGGAAGACGGCCGCGACGGTGTCGGGGCCCTCGAAGAGGATCTGCTGCTCGATCTGGTCGGCGGCCCAGCGGCCGAACGCCTCGGGGTCGTCGCCGAAGAGGGCGGCGCGGTAGATGTTGGTGTTCGGTACCTTGTGCGCGCCGGGGACCAGCGGCTCGAAGGGGGCCTTGAGGCCGGGCAGGCCGGTGATCGACAGGGCGCCCTGCGGGGTGCCGTGGTAGGCGACCGCTCGGGAGATGACCTTGTACTTGGTCGGCTTGCCGACCAGCTTGAAGTACTGCTTGGCGAGCTTCCAGGCGGTCTCGACCGCCTCGCCGCCGCCGGTGGTGAAGAAGACCTTGTTCAGGTCGCCGGGCGCGTGGTGGGCGAGGCGTTCGGCCAGCTCGACGGCCTTCGGGTGGGCGTAGGACCACACCGGGAAGAAGGCCAGCTCCTGCGCCTGCTTCAGCGCGGTCTCCGCGAGCTCGGTGCGGCCGTGGCCCGCCTGCACCACGAACAGACCGGCCAGACCGTCGAGGTACCGCTTGCCCTTGTCGTCGTAGATGTACGTGCCCTCGCCCCGGACGATGGTGGGGACCGGGGAGTTCTCGTACGAGGACATGCGGGTGAAGTGCATCCACAGGTGGTCGTACGCGGTCTTGCTGAGGTCCTTGGGGCTCACGGTTATCGCGTCCTCACGGTTATCGGGTTCCCCACATGTAGGTCTGCTTCTTGAGCTTGAGGTAGACGAAGCTCTCGGTGGAGCGCACGCCGGGCAGGGTCCGGATGCGTTTGTTGATCACCTCGAGGAGGTGGTCGTCGTCCTCGCAGACGACCTCCACCATCAGGTCGAACGAACCCGCGGTGATCACGATGTACTCGACCTCCGACATGGCCGTCAGCGCGTCCGCGACCGGGTCGAGGTCGCCGTCGACGTTGATGCCGAGCATCGCCTGGCGCCGGAAACCCACGGTGAGCGGGTCGGTGACGGCGACGATCTGCATCACGCCCTGGTCCAGCAGCTTCTGCACGCGCTGGCGCACGGCCGCCTCGGAGAGGCCGACGGCCTTGCCGATCGCGGCGTACGGCCGGCGGCCGTCCTCCTGCAGTTGCTGGACGATGGCGAGGGAGACGGCGTCCAACTGGGGGGTGCCGTTCCTGGGCTCCTTGGAGTCCCTCCGGGGCTCGCGGGAGTCCCTCTGCTCTGCGCTTCGACTGGCCACGAGCACACTGTGCACGAGACATCGACAGTTCCGCAAGGCAGGATCGATGAAATTCGTTGTTTACGGGGTCGTGGCTTGCGGATTTCGCAGCCAGTCTGGCGTCGGGGGTGTTGAAAACGTCGGGCGGCGGATTAGGGTGGTGTCTCAAAGGATGGACACCCCCATCTGCAACCCACATCTGGAGGGCACGGCAGTGAGCACCGAGCTGCGTCGTCTGCGTAACTACATCGACGGGGAGTTCCGCGACGCCGTCGACGGACGGACCACCGAGGTGGTCAACCCCGCGACCGGCGAGGCCTACGCGACCGCGCCCCTGTCCGGCGAGGCCGACGTCGACGCGGCCATGGCCGCCGCAGCGGCCGCGTTCCCCGGCTGGCGGGACACCACACCGGCCGAGCGCCAGAAGGCCCTGCTGAAGATCGCGGACGCGTTCGAGGAGCGGGCCGAGGAGCTCATCGCGGCCGAGGTGGAGAACACAGGCAAGCCGATCGGACTCACGCGGTCCGAGGAGATCCCGCCGATGGTCGACCAGATCCGCTTCTTCGCGGGTGCGGCCCGGATGCTGGAGGGCCGCTCGGCCGGCGAGTACATGGAGGGCATGACCTCGATCGTCCGCCGTGAGCCGGTCGGCGTCTGCGCCCAGGTCGCGCCCTGGAACTACCCGATGATGATGGCCGTGTGGAAGTTCGCCCCGGCGATCGCCGCGGGCAACACGGTCGTCCTGAAGCCGTCGGACACCACGCCGGCGTCCACGGTCCTGATGGCCGAGATCATCGGGGCGATCCTCCCGAAGGGCGTCTTCAACGTCATCACCGGTGACCGTGACACGGGCCGCCTCATGGTCGAGCACTCCGTGCCCGCGATGGCGTCCATCACCGGTTCGGTACGGGCGGGCATGCAGGTCGCCGAGTCCGCGTCCAAGGACCTCAAGCGGGTCCACCTGGAGCTGGGTGGCAAGGCACCGGTCGTCGTCTTCGAGGACACCGACATCGCCAAGGCCGTCGAGGACATCTCCGTGGCGGGCTTCTTCAACGCAGGGCAGGACTGCACGGCGGCCACCCGGGTGCTGGTGCAGGAGTCGATCCACGACGAGTTCGTGACGGCGCTGGCCAAGGCCGCCGCCGACACGAAGACCGGGCAGCCGGACGACGAGGACGTGCTGTTCGGTCCCCTCAACAACCCCAACCAGCTCAAGCAGGTCTCCGGGTTCATCGAGCGGCTGCCGGCGCACGCGCGCGTGGAGGCCGGTGGCAAGCAGGTCGGTGACAAGGGCTACTTCTTCGCGCCGACCGTCGTCTCCGGCCTGAAGCAGGACGACGAGATCATCCAGAAGGAGGTCTTCGGGCCGGTCATCACGGTGCAGTCGTTCAGCGACGAGGCCCAGGCCGTCGAGTGGGCGAACGGCGTCGAGTACGCCCTGGCCTCGTCGGTGTGGACCAAGGACCACGGCCGGGCGATGCGGATGTCCAAGGCGCTGGACTTCGGGTGCGTGTGGATCAACACCCACATCCCGCTGGTCGCGGAGATGCCGCACGGCGGGTTCAAGAAGTCCGGCTACGGCAAGGACCTCTCGGGCTACGGGTTCGACGACTACACCCGGATCAAGCACGTGATGACGTCCCTGGACTGACGGGCGGTCGGCCTCGTTGCACGGGGTGGAGGCCGGGCGGCATGCTGCGGTGATGTTCGTACCGCGGGGCAACGCCCGTCCTCCATCCCGTCGTTGTGTTCTGCGCGCCCTTGGTTCCGGTGCGCTGGCCGGCGGGCTCGCCGGGTGCGGGGTGCCTGCCGCGTATGTCGCGCCAGGGGACCGGGCCGGACAGGACCGGTCCACCGTGGAGAAGCGGGTCAGCTGGGCGAACTGGCCGTTGTACATCGACACCGATGACGTGGACGAGTCGCGCAGGCCGACCTTGGCGGCGTTCGAACGGCGGACCGGGATCCGGGTCGACTACGTCGAGGAGATCAACGACAACGACGAGTTCTTCGGCAAGGTCGGCCCGGCGCTGATGAACGGCCAGGACACCGGGCGCGATCTGGTCGTGCTCAGCGACTGGATGTGCGCCCGGTTCGTACGGCTGGGCTGGGTGCAGGAGATGGACCGGGCGGCGCAGCCCCACGTCACCGCCCACCTCGACCCGCAACTGCGCTCGCCCGCCTTCGATCCGGGGCGCGCCTTCACCGTGCCGTGGCAGTCCGGGATCACCGGGATCGCCTACAACCGGCGGAAGGTGGGCCGCGAGCTGCGCCAGCTGTCCGACCTGTGGGCGGACGACCTCAAGGGGCGCGTGACCCTGCTCTCCGGACTGGACGAGGCGTTCGCGCTGCTGATGCAGGGCAACGGCGTCGACGTCACGCGCTGGACCGCGGACGACTTCCACCGGATCTGCGACCAGGTGGAGACCCGTGTCCGAGGCGGCCACATCCGCCGCTTCACCGGCAACGACTACATCAAGGACCTGGCGTCCGGTGACGTCCTCGCCTGCCAGGCGTACTCCGGCGACGTGATCCAGCTCCAGGCCGACGACCCCGACATCGCGTTCGTCGTCCCCGAGGAGGGCGCCGAGCTGTGGTCCGAGTCCCTGATGATTCCCGCTCTGGCCCGCCACAAGGCCAACGCGGAACGCCTCGTCGATCACTACTACGACCCCGAGGTCGCCGCGGAGCTGGCCGCCTGGGTGAACTACGTCTGCCCCGTCCCCGCCGCCCGCGACGTCCTGGCCTCCGCCCCGGACGCGGAGACCGCCGCGCTCGCCGAGGACTCCCTGATCTTCCCCGACGACACCATGCGGTCCCGCCTCGCGATCGCCCGCGACATCACGCCGGGGGAGCGCCCCGGGTTCGCCGAGCGGTGGAACGGGATCGTGGGGCTGTGACGGCCGATGTTGTGGGGGCTCGGGACCCGGCGTTATCGTGATAGTCAACAATGCACCTAGGTGTGTGGTTGCCTAGGTGAGTGGGAGTTCGCCCTCAGAGGGGCGGCGTTGACGAGGAGGCGGTCGGCCCGTGTCGAGCGGTGCGTATCTGCGGTACGTCGCCCTGGGGGACAGTCATTCGGAGGGCGTCGGGGACGGCGACGACGTGCACGGGCTGCGGGGGTGGGCGGACCGGCTGGCCGAGCGGGTCGCCCGGCACAGCCCCGCTCTGCTGTACGCGAATCTCGCCGTGCGCGGCCGCAAGGCGGGCGAGGTGCGCGCCGAGCAACTGGCCCCGGCGCTCGCGATGCGGCCGGACCTCGCCACCGTGGTGGCCGGGGTCAACGACGTACTCCGCCCGAGCTGCGACGTGGACGAGGTGGCCGGTCATCTGGAGGCCATGTTCGCCGCGCTCACCGCGCAGGGCGCCACGGTCGCGACGCTGATGTTCCCGGACATCGGGCGCGTCACGCCGGTGGCCCGTCCGCTCGGCCGCCGGGTCGTCGCGCTCAACCAACGCGTCCGGGAGGCCGCCGCGCGCCACGGTGTGGTGGTGGCGGAGACGGCGGCCCATCCCGTGGTGACGGACCCGAGGCTGTGGAGCGCCGACCGGCTGCACGCCGGGCCGCTCGGACACGACCGCATCGCGGACGCCGTCGCGTACGCGCTCGGCCTGCCCGGCACCGACGACCGGTGGACGCTGCCGCTGCCGGCCGAGGGGGCGGCGGCCTCGGCGCTGCGGGCCGTGGGCGCCGAAGTGCGCTGGGCCGGCACCTTCCTCGGCCCCTGGCTTCTGCGCCGGCTGCGCGGCCGGTCCTCCGGCGACGGCCGTCGGCCCAAGCGGCCCGATCTGCTGCCGGTGCCCGTGACCACACCGGACCACTCACCTGGTTGAGTAGCGACGCGTCGAGCGCGTCGCCGGCCGGAGGGTGCCCGGGCGGTCAGTTCTCCGTGTGGAGCAGGGCCGCGCGCTGGTCGAGGCGGCGGAGCGCCATGTCGCCCCACTGGAGGTTCTCCCGCTCGAACGACATGCCGCGCAGCAGGGTGAGGTAGGGGCCGACGCGCTCGGCCTCGGCGAAGTACGCCTCCTCCGAGCGCCCGTCGAGCAGACGCCGACGCAGTCGCTCGTAACGGGCCAGCTTGGCCGTGGCCCACTCCATGCGTTCGGCGACGGCCTTGCGGACGGCCTCGATGTCGCCCGCGTCCACGCACTGCACCTTGACCATCAACTCGTCGCGGATCGCGGACGGTTTGCCCAGGGGTTCGGTGGTGTAGGCGCGCACGGCAGCCCGCCCCGCGTCCGTCAGCGAGAACAGCCTCTTGTTGGGGCGGCGCTCCTGCTCGACGACGCGGGCCGCGACCAGTCCCTCGGCCTCCATGCGCTCCAGTTCCCGGTAGAGCTGCTGGGGCGTCGACATCCAGAAGTTGGCGACGGACGCGTCGAACGCCTTCGCGAGGTCGTACCCGGACGCCTCGCCCTCCAGCAGCGCGGCCATCACCGCGTTCCGCAAAGCCATGGGGTCCACGCTAGCAGCGCTGTGACTACTCAACGAGGTGACCTACCCCCTGCTCTGTGCCTGTGGACACGGGAAGACGTACGCCTCTAGCCTCACCTCATATAGCCAATTTCTTGAATAGCCGAGGTGGACCTCATGCACTCCTTCCGCAAGGCCGTCGAGAGCGGCGACATGGACGCCGCCGTCGCCCTGCTGGCCGACGACGTGGTCTTCACGAGCCCCGTCGCCTTCAAGCCGTACGAGGGCAAGGCCATCACCGCCGCGATCCTGCGGGCCGTGTCCCGGGTCTTCGAGGACTTCACCTACGTCCGGGAGATCGCCAACGCGGACGGCCGCGACCACGCGCTGGTGTTCACCGCCGCGGTGGCCGGCAAGCAGCTCCAGGGCTGTGACTTCCTGCATGTCGACGAGAACGGCAGGATCGACGAGTTCACGGTGATGGTGCGACCGCTCTCGGCCGCCCAGGCGCTCTCCGAGGCCATGGGCGCCCAGTTCGAGCGGATCGCGCGGGAGGCCGCCGGGGGGTGACCGCCCGTTCCCGCGTCGGAGGCCGCCCGGTCTTCGAGTCGCCGAGTCGCCCGGGGCGGGTGCCCCGGGCGGTGGTGTCGCGCGCCCGTCAGGCGCCCGGGAACTGGCGGATCGCGGCCAGGTCGAACTGGAGACGGACCTTCTCGCTCACCATGGCGCCGCCCTCGGCGAGCCGCTGGTTGTAGGTCAGACCCCACTCGGAACGGTTGATCGTGGTCGTGCCGTCGAAGCCGACCCGCTCGTATCCGAACGGGTCGACGACATGGCCGATGTAGGTGAGTTCGAGGTCGACGGGACGGGTGATGTTCTTGATCGTCAGATCGCCGGTCATGCGGTAGACGTCGTCGCCGACGAGCTGGACCGCCGTACTGGCGAAGCGCATACGGGGGTAGGTCGCGGCATCGAGGAAGTCGCGGCCGACCAGATGGGCGTCGCGTTGTTCCACGCCGGTGTCGACGGACGCGGTGGACAGGAGGATCTCGGCCTGTGAGCGGGACGGGTCACGGCCGTCGAAATAGAGCCGGCTCGTGTACTGCGTGAAAGCTCCGCGCACGGTCGTCACCAGGGCGTGGCGGACGGAGAAACCGATACGGCTGTGCGCCCGGTCGATGATCCATTCTCCGGTCAGCCCCGCCAGAGCGGGATCCAGCGTGCCGGTGGCGGCGAACGCCGTTGATTCGTCGGGGAGTTGTCGGGCAGTGGGGGGAGCCGGGCGGCGCGAGGACGCAGCACGGTTGAACAGGTTCATGATTCACGTAACTACGGCAGTCGGTAAAGGGCCGCAAGCCTTCTTCAAGGGCTGCGCACATGGTCGTCACGAATCACTCCCCTCGCTGGCAGAGGGGGGGTGGTTTTGAACGCGTTCAACTCCGGGCGTACGCTCCTGCCATGAGCGACAGAGCCGCCCTGGTCAAGGGCATCCGCGCATGGCTGGTCTTCTTCGTCGTCTGCCTGGTACTGAGCGGTGCCACGGCGTTCCCGCTCGTCCACGAGCTGCGCTGGACCGAGGAGTTGATGCGATCGTTGTCCGTCGGGGACCAGCTGCCGGGGCTCACGGAGTGGATCGGGCGGGTGCGCGCCGGACTGGACGAGGCCGATGCCCAGTACCCGTTCCTGCTGTACGGCACGGACTGGCTGGCCTTCGCGCACCTCGTCATCGCGGTCGCCTTCTACGGGCCGTACCGCGACCCCGTGCGCAACATCTGGGTCGTCGAGGTCGGGATGATCGCCTGCGCGGGGATCATCCCGCTGGCCCTGATCTGCGGGCCCATCCGGGGCATCCCCTTCTGGTGGTCGCTGATCGACATGTCGTTCGGGGTGTTCGGCGTGATTCCGCTGTACGTCGTGTGGAAGCGGATCAGGCGGCTGGAGGCGCTGCCGTCGGCCACGGCGCCGGTGGCGGCCACGGTCTGAGAGGTGTGAGGGCGGCGTGGCCCGGGCGAGCGGTCGTCAGTTCCCGTTCCGCAGCGCGCACAGCGTGTCGATGCGGTTCGTGGTGATGGAGTCGACCCCGAGGTCCGCCAGCCGCCGCATGGAGCGCCGGGTGTCCGGCGTCCAGACGGACAGCAGATGGCCGTCGCGGTGGACGTGGTCCGCGAGGGCCCGGCTCACCAGCCCGAAACGGTAGTTGAGCCACCGGGGACGTACGGCGTCGAGGAGAGCGGGACGGGGCGGGGCGAGGGTCTTCCAGGTGAGGGCGATCTCGGCGGCGGGGGCGGCGGCCCGCACCGCGAGCATCGTGTCGGCGCCCGCGCTGTAGTACACCCGCTCCTGCGCCCCGCACTCCCGGACGACGCCCACCACCTGCCGAATCGCCCGGGGGTCGGCCGCACCGGGCAGGTCGACCATGACCCGGCTGTCCCCGGTGGCGGCCAGCGCCTCGGCCAGCGTCGGTACACCGTCCGCCGTGAGCCCACGCACCTCGGCGGCGGACAGCGCCGCCAGCGGCCGGTCGAGCTCCCACAGCCGCTTCAGCGTGGAGTCGTGGAGCAGGACCGGCACACCGTCACGGGTGGTGCGTACGTCGAACTCGACGGCGTCCGCGCCCAGCGCGAGCGCCACCCGCAGCGAGTCCAGGGTGTTCTCGCGATGGCGGTACGGGGCGCCGCGATGGGCCACGGCGGTGAGGGTGCGCAGGGGGTTCATGGTGCTTCCGGTGCGGGTCGTCTTCCGGTGCGGGTCAGGGGGCCAGCCAGGCCGAGGTGTAGGTGTCGATCTCGGCGGCGAGCCGCGCCTTGCCGGGCTCGTCGAGGAAGGCCGCCTCCACCGCGTTCTTGGCGAGCTCGGCGACGCCCCGCTCGTCGAGGTCGAGGAGCCGCGCGGCGACCGCGTACTCGGTGTTGAGGTCCGTCCCGAACATCGGCGGGTCGTCGGAGTTGACGGTCACCAGGACCCCAGCCCGCACGAACTCCTTGATGGGGTGCTCGTCGAGGGTGCGGACCGCGCGTGTCGCTATGTTCGACGTGGGGCAGACCTCCAGGGGGATCCGGTGCTCGGCGAGATGGGCGAGCAGTTCGGGGTCGCGGGCGGAACTCGTGCCGTGTCCGATGCGTTCCGCGCGCAGGTCGTTGATCGCGTCCCAGACCGTCTCCGGGCCGGTGGTCTCGCCGGCGTGGGGCACGGAGTGCAGGCCGGCCGCGATGGCCTGGTCGAAGTACGGCTTGAACTGCGGCCTCGGTACGCCGACCTCGGGACCGCCGAGCCCGAACGACACCAGGCCCTCAGGGCGCAGCCGGTCGTCGGTGGCGAGCCGGACGGTCTCGTCGGCCGACACGAGTCCCGCCTCGCCGGGGATGTCGAAGCACCAGCGCAGCACGGTCCCGAACTCGGCCTCGGCCGCCTTGCGGGCGTCCTCGATCGCGTCCATGAACGCCCGCTCGTCGATACCGCGACGCGTCGAGGAGTACGGCGTGATGGTCAGCTCGGCGTACCGCACCTGCTGCCGGGCCATGTCCCTGGCCACCTCGAACGTCAGCAGCCGGACGTCCTCCGGGGTGCGGATCAGGTCCACGACGGACAGGTACACCTGGATGAAGTGGGCGAAGTCCGTGAACGTGAAGTAGTCCGCGAGTGCCTCGGGGTCGGTCGGCACCTTGGAGTCGGGGTGGCGGGCGGCGAGTTCGGAGACGATCCGGGGGGAGGCGGAGCCGACGTGGTGCACGTGCAGTTCGGCCTTGGGCAGGCCGGCGATGAAGGCGTGCAGGTCGCGGGCGCCGGAGCCGCCGGGCGCGGTGGTGGGGCCGGAGGCGGCGAGGGTGCCGGGGGCGGGTGTCACGGGCGTGCCGGGTGCGACGGGTCCGCCGGGCGCGCTGCGGTGGTCGGTCAAGGTTCCTCCCGGGAACGGCGTCCGGCCCGGACCGAGGTCGTCGTCGGGGGACGCGGGTGATCGGCTGATCGATGACTCGGGGATCATCGTAGGCGGCGATCCGCGTCGAATGCCCAGGGCTTTAGCATGACCGAACGCGCGGCTGATTCTGTACCCGTCATCCGGTACGACCGGTCAGCGATCCGACGGGACCACGAGACGCAGCGCCACGACGCGGAACGGAACAGAGGGGGACCCGCGCATGCCGTCCGACGAGGCCAGCTTCCCAACGCCACCGGCTGACACACCACTGCCGGGAGGCGGCCCCGGGGCGCCTTCGGGGGAGGACGCGATAGCGGGGGCCGGGGTCGAGGCCGCCGGTGGGGGGCCTGAGGGTGTGGGTTTGCGGGCCGGCGGTGTCGGTCTGCGGGGTGAGGACGCTGCTCCGGGGGCTGAGGGTGCGGGTTCGCCGCCTGCGGACGCTGTTCCGGCGGCGGCGGGTGCTGCGGGTGCTGCCCAGCAGGTGGAGGGCGGTGCCCCGCGGCCTGAGGGCGCTGTTCCGCAGGTCGAGGACTTCCGTCCCCAGCCCGAGGATGCGGCGCCCCAGGCCGAACGCGTTGTTCCGGCGCGGCCGGAGGTGGTCGTGCCGGGCACCGGCGGCGCCCCTTCGCACGCCGAGGATGCCGCGCCCGCTCGGAAGGTCGTGCTCGACAAGACCGGGGGCGCCGACGTGGCGGGCGCCGACCGGGTGTCGCTCGACAAATCGGCCACCGCCGGTACCACGACGGACTCCGCCCCCGAGTCCGAGGCACCCCGGCCCTGGGCCGGCCCCGGTGGGTTCGCGGCCCCCGCCGACGTGACCCCTCCCGCGTGGACCCCGCCACCCGTCGCCGCGTCCACGGCCGCCGCCCCCTTCGCGCCACCGGCGGACGGGACGGCCTACACGGCGCCCGCACCCCACCCGACCGCCCCCATCGCCCCGCCCTCGGACGAAGCGGCCTCAC
>NZ_JBVIBK010000020.1:0-115643 GCF_055573455.1 Streptomyces sp. NPDC030183 | reverse complement strand
ACCCGCGTCGGTGCAGCACCCCGCCAACCCCTTCGCCCCGCCCGCAGGGACTCCGCACCCGGTCGCGCAGGGCCCCGCCCCGGGCAACCCGTTCGCCCCGCCCTCGGACGGAGCGGCTTCACCCGCGTCGGTGCAGCACCCCGCCAACCCCTTCGCCCCGCCCGCAGGGACTCCGCACCCGGTCGCGCAGGGCCCCGCCCCGGGCAACCCGTTCGCTCCGCCCTCGGACGGAGCGGCTTCACCCGCGTCGGTGCAGCACCCCGCCAACCCCTTCGCCCCGCCCGCAGGGGCCCCGCACCTCTCGCCGCAGGGCAGCCCCGCCCCGAGCAACCCCTTCGCCCCGCCCTCCGACGGGGCGGCATTCACGGCGCCCTCGCCCGTGCCCTACGCCGCCTACCCCCCGCCCACGCCCATACCCGGCCCCGGCGCCCCCTTCGTCCGGCAGGACCCGGCGGCCCACACCCTGCACGCCCACCTGCCCGGCGCGACGGGCGGCGTCCCCGTGCCTCCGCCGCCGATCAGTCCCGACGGGCCCGGGCAGTTCCCGTACGGGTACGCGCAGTACCCGGCGGGCGGTACCGGAGCCGTCGGGTATCCGCACGGCTCCGGCTACGGCTGGCCCCTCATGCCGCCCCCGCCGAGCAACGGCATGGGCATCGCCTCGATGGTCCTCGGGATCTGCGCGGCCACCCTGTTCTGCATGTGGCCGCTCGCGATCCTGCTGGGCGTGATGGCGGTGATCTTCGGTGTCATCGGTCGCGCCAAGGTGAGCCGGGGCGAGGCGACGAACCCCGGGCACGCGCTGGCCGGGATCATCTGCGGCATCGCCGGCTTCCTCATGGGCATCGGCTTCTTCGTCCTGATCGTCGTGGCACCGGACGGCACGGACGAGTCGGACACCGACGTCTACGACGGCGGCTACGACACCTCCTTGTCGCTGGTCCTTCCGGCCGAGAGCACGCCCCCGCCCCTCGCCCACCTCACGGCGCCGCGCCGCTAGCCCGTAGACGTCGGCAACCCTGGGCCAGCTCTTCGGCGCCGCGCCGCCCCCTCCGCGCAGACCGCCCCCCTTCCCCGCAGACCCCCTCCGCGCAGACCGACCTCCCCCGCAGACCCCCTCCGCGCAGACCGACCTCCCCTCGGACCGCCCCCGGCGCCCCGGTCGCTCGTGCCTGCCGCGGCTACCCCTCGTCACCCCGGAGCAGCCGCTCCCGTGCCGTCATCAGGGCGAAGCCCAGCAGGTTGGGGCCGCGCCACCGCGCGGGGTCCATCGCGCGTTCGTCGTCCGCCGCGAGACCGATGCCCCAGACGCGGTCCAGGGGGCTCGCCTCGACGAGGACGCGGCCCCTCGTCCCCAGCAGGAAGGCCCGCAGATCGTCGTGCGCGGCGAACTTGTGGACGCTGCCCTCGACGACGATGCCGAAGCGCTCCCGCTCCCACAGCGCCTCGTCGAAGCCGCGCACCAGCCGCCCGACCTTCTTGGCCATCGCGGGGCTCGACGCCGCGACGGCCTTGCGCTCCGCCTCCACGTCACCGAACAGCCGGGCCTTGGACGCCATCATCCAGTGCTCCGCCGTCGCGTACTCCACGCCGTCCACCGTGAACGGCGACGGCCACCACTGACTCAGACAACTCGGCCCCACCCGGCCGTCGGGCCGTGGCCGGTGCCCCCAGAAGTGCAGGTACTTGACCCTCGCCCCCGCCTGGACCTCGCTGATCAGCGCGTCCCAAGAATCGATCTTCAGCATGCCGACGAGTGTGGCACCCGCCACTGACACACCGTCCCCGATTTTCGCCCGCGACTGGACACCTGGTCGACAGATTCCGTCGCGTAACCAAAAGGCAACAACGGAATCACTTGTTGATGCCCCATCCCTCTGTCAGGATCGGCACTCAAATCGAGCTGGAGCTACGCCACCCACCCCCGGGACGCAGGGGGGCAAGGCGGAGGAGAGCGACATGCAGAACCCGGGAACCGCCGCCCCGGACCGATTCCCCGCGCAGGAACGCTTCGCGGCCGGCGCGCAGTTCATCGCCGGCCGTCTGACGAAGGGCACGTCGGGTCACACGCACGCGGTCGTCGACCCCGCCACCGGCGACGAGGTCCTCACCTACGAGCTGGCCGGGACCGGCGACGTGGACGCGGCCGTCGCCGCCGCCCGCCAGGCGTTCCCCGGCTGGGCCGCGGCGACCCCCGGTGAGCGGTCCGACGCGCTGCACCGGTTCGCCGCCGTGCTCGCCGACCGGGCCGAGGACCTCGCCCGTGCCGAGTCGCTGCAGTGCGGGAAGCCGCTGAAGCTCACCCGCGAGTTCGACGTCCCCGGCACCATCGACAACACCGCCTTCTTCGCGGGCGCCGCCCGCCACCTCCAGGGCCAGTCCGCAGGCGAGTACTCCGGCGACCACACCTCGTACGTACGGCGTGAGCCCATCGGTGTCGTCGGCTCCATCGCCCCCTGGAACTACCCCCTCCAGATGGCCGCCTGGAAGATCCTCCCGGCGGTCGCCGCCGGCAACACGATCGTCCTGAAGCCCGCCGAGCTGACCCCGCTCACCTCGCTGCTGTTCGCGCAGGCCGCCACCGACGCCGGAATCCCCGACGGTGTGATCAACATCGTCACCGGCACCGGCAGGGTGGCCGGCGAGCACCTGGTCGGCCACCCCGACGTGGCCATGACGTCCTTCACCGGCTCCACCGCCGTCGGCAAGCGGGTCGCCGAGATCGCCACGGCGACCGTCAAGCGGCTCCACCTGGAACTCGGCGGCAAGGCGCCCTTCGTCGTCTTCGACGACGCGGACCTGGACGCCGCCGTGCACGGCGCCGTCGCGGGCGCCCTCATCAACACCGGACAGGACTGCACGGCCGCCACGCGCGCGTACGTGCAGCGTCCCCTCTACGAGGCGTTCGTCGAGCGGACGGCCGCCCTCATGGACACCGTCCGGCTGGGCGACCCCTTCGCGCCGGGCACCGACCTCGGGCCGCTGATCTCGCACGTCCAGCGCGACCGGGTCGCCGGGTTCGTCGACCGGGCACGCGGGTACGCGCGCGTGGTCACCGGCGGGGAAGCACCGCAGGCGGCGCTCGCGAAGGGTGCGTACTACCGTCCGACTCTCGTCGCCGACGCCGCCCAGGACAGCGAGATCGTCCAGTCGGAGATCTTCGGGCCCGTTCTCGTCGTCCTGCCCTTCGACAGTGACGACGAGGGCATCCGCCTGGCCAACGACACCCCGTACGGGCTCGCCGCCTCCGCGTGGACGCGCGACGTATATCGGGCGGGCCGTGCGACACGGGAGATCAAGGCCGGGTGCGTGTGGGTCAACGACCACATTCCGATCATCAGCGAGATGCCGCACGGCGGCTACAAGGCGTCCGGCTTCGGCAAGGACATGTCGGCGTACTCGTTCGAGGAGTACACGCAGATCAAGCACGTCATGTTCGACAATACGGCGGTGGTCAGGAAGGACTGGCACCGCACGATCTTCGGGGACCGCTAGTCAGACCGGGGACCGGCCGCCCGACCTCCGGCCGGTCCTCGCCACCCTCCCGAAAGGGCACCTCCCGAAAGGGCATCACGCGCATGGAGCAGTACGAGCCCGACCGCCTGTCCCCGGCCCAGGTGGCCGCCATGCGGCGCAGTCTCAGGAACGGCAGGGCCTCACTGAGCCGCCGTTCACTGCTGCGCGCCGGAACGGGCGGCGCGCTCGCCGTCGGCGCGCTCGGCACGCTGAGCGCCTGCGGCATCCCCGCGGCGAAGAACACCGCGGGTGTCTCGTCCGAGGACCACTCGGCCAAGGAGAAGGAGGTCTCCTTCTCCAACTGGACCGAGTACATGGACGTCGACGACAGCGGCAAGCACCACCCGAGCCTCGACGCGTTCACCCGGCGCACCGGCATCAAGGTCAAGTACACCGAGGACATCAACGACAACGTCGAGTTCTTCGGCAAGATCAAGCCGCAGCTCGCCGCCGGTCAGGCCACCGGCCGTGACCTCATCTGCGTCACCGACTGGCTGGCGGCCCGGCTGATCCGCTTCGGGTGGGTCCAGAAACTGGACGCGTCCAACCTGCCGCACGCCTTCACGAACCTCTCCCAGCAGTTCCGCAGCCCGGACTGGGACCCGGGGCGGGCCTACTCCTACCCCTGGCAGGGCATCTCGACCGTCATCGCCTACAACAGGAAGGCCCTCGACGGCGAGGAGGTGAAGTCCGTCTCCGACATGCTCGACAACCCGAAGCTGAAGGGCCGCATCGGTTTCCTGTCCGAGATGCGCGACAGCATCGGGATGACCCTGCTGGACATGGGCAAGGACCCGGCGAAGTTCTCCGACGACGACTACGACGCGGCGATCGCCCGCCTGCAGAAGGCCGTGGACAAGGGCCAGATCCGCCGCTTCACCGGCAACGACTACACCTCCGACCTGAGCAAGGGCGACATCGCGGCCTGTATCGCGTGGGCCGGTGACGTCGTCCAGCTCAAGGCCGACACCCCGGACGTCGACTTCGTCATCCCCGACAGCGGCTACATGACCTCGACCGACAACCTGCTGATCCCGAACAAGGCCCGCCACAAGACCAACGCCGAACGGCTGATCGACTACTACTACGAGCCGAAGCCGGCCGCCGAACTCGCCGCGTACATCAACTACGTGTGCCCCGTCGACGGGGTGAAGGCGGAGCTGGCCAGGATCGACGAGGACGCGGCGAACAACCCGCTGATCATCCCCGACGCCGCCATGGCGGCCAAGTCCCGCGCCTTCCGCTCCCTCACCCAGAAGGAAGAGACGGCGTACGAAGAGAAGTTCGCGAAGCTGACGGGGGCGTGACGAGGACCATGAAGACCACACAGAACAGCAGCGGTGACGTCCGTCTGTCCGGCATCGGCAAGACCTACGGCTCCTTCACCGCCGTGCACCCGCTCGACCTGACCGTGCCGGAAGGTTCCTTCTTCGCCCTTCTCGGCGCCTCCGGCTGCGGCAAGACCACCACGCTGCGGATGATCGCCGGCCTGGAGGAACCGTCCCAGGGCACGGTGTCGCTGGGCGACCAGGACGTGACGAACCTCCCCCCGTACAAGCGGCCGGTCAACACCGTCTTCCAGTCGTACGCCCTCTTCCCGCACCTCGACATCTTCGAGAACGTCGCCTTCGGACTGCGCCGGCGCGGCCTCAAGAGCGTGAAGAAGCAGGTCGACGAGATGCTGGACCTGGTCCAGCTCGGCGAGCAGGCGCGCAAGAAACCGCACCAGCTCTCGGGCGGCCAGCAGCAGCGCGTCGCCGTCGCCCGCGCCCTGATCAACCACCCCAAGGTGCTGCTCCTCGATGAGCCGCTCGGCGCCCTCGACCTCAAGCTGCGCCGCCAGATGCAGCTGGAGCTGAAGCGCATACAGACCGAGGTCGGCATCACGTTCATCCACGTCACGCACGACCAGGAGGAGGCCATGACCATGGCCGACACGGTCGCCGTGATGAACGGCGGCCGGGTCGAGCAGCTCGGCTCCCCGGCCGACCTGTACGAGAACCCGAGGACCACCTTCGTCGCCAACTTCCTCGGCACCTCCAACCTCATCGAGGCCGAGGTCGACTCCAGGAGCGGCGAGGAGATCGTGCTGAAGGCGGGCGACGGCAAGCTCGTCCTGCCCGAGGCGCGATGTGCGGCGCCCGCCACCACCGGCGGCAAGGTCCTCGTCGGCATCCGCCCCGAGAAGATCACCCTCTCCCACGCGGACGACGCGGGCGAGATTCCCGTCGGCCGCAACCGCGTCACCGGGAAGATCGCCGCGACCAGTTTCATCGGCGTCTCCACGCAGTACGTCATCGACAGCTCGGTCTGCCCCGAGTTCGAGGTGTACGTGCAGAACGTCGAGCGCGACGCCCGCCTCGTCCCCGGTGCCGACGTCGTCCTGCACTGGAGCCCGGCCCACACGTTCGGCCTGGACGCCGCGCAGGACATCGACGCGGGCGTGGAAGAGGGGGCGGCCCTGTGATGTCGACCCTCGCCGAAGCCGAGGCGCCACCGCCCCTGGCCCCCGTACCGACAAGAAAGCCGCCCCGCAGAAGGGGCCGCTGGACGCCGTACCTGCTCCTCGCGCCCGGTCTGATCTGGCTGCTCGTCTTCTTCGCGATGCCGATGGTCTACCAGGCGTCCACGTCCGTGCAGACGGGCTCCCTGGAGGAGGGCTACCGGGTCACCTGGCACTTCGCGACCTACTGGGACGCGCTCGGCGAGTACTACCCGCAGTTCCTGCGCTCGGTGCTCTACGCCGGCACGGCGACGTTCCTGTGCCTGCTCCTGGGCTACCCGCTGGCGTATCTGATCGCGTTCCGCGCGGGACGCTGGCGCAATCTGATCCTGATCCTGGTGATCGCGCCGTTCTTCACCAGCTTCCTGATCCGCACCCTCGCCTGGAAGACGATCCTCGCGGACGGCGGCCCGGTGGTCGGCGCCCTCAACTCGCTGCACGTCCTGGACGTCACCAGCTGGCTCGGCCTCACGGCGGGCGACCGTGTGCTGGCCACGCCGCTCGCGGTGGTCTGCGGCCTCACGTACAACTTCCTGCCGTTCATGATCCTGCCGCTCTACACCTCGCTGGAGCGCATCGACGGACGGCTGCACGAGGCGGCGGGCGACCTCTACGCCACCCCCTTCACCACCTTCCGCAAGGTCACCTTCCCGCTGTCCATGCCCGGTGTCGTCTCCGGGACGCTGCTGACCTTCATCCCCGCCAGCGGTGACTACGTGAACGCCGAACTCCTCGGCTCCACCAACACCCAGATGATCGGCAACGTCATCCAGAGCCAGTTCCTGCGGATTCTCGACTATCCGACGGCGGCGGCCCTCTCGTTCATCCTCATGGCCGCGATCCTCATCATGGTCACGGTCTACATCCGCAGGTCCGGGACGGAGGATCTGGTTTAAATGGCCTTCCTGAACTGGCTCAAGCGGCATCTCGTCGTCCTCGCGGGACTGCTCACCCTCGGCTATCTCCTCCTGCCGAATGTCGTGGTCACGGTCTTCTCCTTCAACCAGCCGAAGGGCCGTTTCAACTACGAGTGGCAGGAATTCTCCACGGCCGCCTGGAGCGACCCGTGCGGCGTCGCCGACCTGTGCGGCTCGCTCGCGCTCAGCCTCCAGCTCGCCGCCTGGGCGACCCTCGGGGCGACGGTCCTCGGCACCCTGATCGCCTTCGCGCTCGTCCGCTACCGCTTCCGCGCGCGGGGTGCCGTCAACTCGCTGATCTTCCTGCCGATGGCGATGCCCGAGGTCGTGATGGCCGCCTCGCTGCTCACCCTCTTCCTCAATCTGGGTGCTCAGTTGGGCTTCTGGACGATCCTCATCGCCCACATCATGTTCTGCCTCAGCTTCGTCGTCGTCGCCGTCAAGGCGCGCGTGATGTCGATGGACCCGCGGCTGGAGGAGGCCGCGCGGGACCTGTACGCCGGCCCCGTCCAGACGTTCCTGCGCGTCACCCTGCCGATCGCCGCCCCCGGTATCGCGGCGGGCGCGCTCCTCGCCTTCGCGCTCTCCTTCGACGACTTCATCATCACCAATTTCAACGCGGGCTCGACCGTCACCTTCCCCATGTTCGTCTGGGGTTCGGCGCAGCGCGGAACGCCCGTCCAGATCAATGTCATCGGCACAGCCATGTTCCTGATCGCCGTACTGTTCGTGGTGGCCGGAATGGTCGTCACGAACCGCAGAAAGCGGCAGAAGGCATAACGTCGCCCGTCGGAATTCTCGTAGGGAGTTGAAATCATGGCCCCAAGCGCCATGAACCGTTGGACAAAGTCTCTCTCCGACGCACAGCCGGTCCCGTACTGGCTCGAAGACCCCGGCAAGCCCCACCCCGAACCCGCCCTCACCGGCGCCGAGACCTGCGACCTGCTGGTCGTCGGCGGCGGCTACAGCGGACTGTGGACCGCGCTCATCGCCAAGGAGCGCGACCCCGGGCGGGATGTCGTCCTGCTGGAAGGCCGTGAGGTGGGCTGGGCCGCCTCCGGCCGCAACGGCGGCTTCTGCGCCGCGTCCCTCACCCACGGTCTGGCCAACGGTCTCAGCCGCTGGCCGGACGAGATCCACAAGCTGGAGGAGCTGGGCGCCCGCAACCTCGACGAGATCGAGGCGGCGGTCGCCCGGCACGACCTCGACTGCGACTTCGAACGCACCGGTGAGATCGATGTCGCCACCGAGACCTACCAGGCGTGGGAACTGCGGGACTGGTACGACGAGATCAGCCGCAGGGGCCTCGCCGACGGCATCGAGTTCCTCGACGCGGACGCCGTCCGCGAGCAGGTGGCGTCACCGACCTTCGAGGCCGGGCTCCACGACCGCCGGGGCGTGGCCATGCTGCACCCAGCCAAGCTCGCCTGGGGCCTCAAGCGCGCCTGTGTGAAGCTCGGCGTGCGCGTCTACGAGCACACTCCCGCGCTCAGTCTGAAGGCGTACGGCGCCGGCATGGCCGTCCGCACCCCGTACGGCCAGGTCCGGGCCCGTCAGGTGGCCCTCGGCACCAACATCTTCCCCAGCCTGGTCAAGCGCGTCCGCGCGTACACCGTCCCGGTCTACGACTACGCCCTCATGACCGAGCCGCTCACCGCCGACCAACTGGCGTCGATCGGCTGGAAGAACAGACAGGGGCTCGGGGACTCCGCCAACCAGTTCCACTACTTCCGGCTGTCCGCCGACAACCGCGTCCTGTGGGGCGGCTACGACGCCATCTACCCGTACGGCGGCCGGGTGCGCGCCGAGTACGACGACCGGCCCGAGACGTACGCCAAGCTCGCCGTCCACTTCTTCACCTGCTTCCCGCAGCTGGAGGGCGTCCGCTTCACCCACGCCTGGGGCGGCGCCATCGACACCTGCTCCCGCTTCTCGGCGTTCTTCGGTACCGCCCACCAGGGCAAGGTCGCCTACGCGGCCGGGTACACCGGGCTGGGCGTGGGCGCCACCCGGTTCGGCGCGGAGGTCATGCTCGACCTGCTCGCGGGGGAGCGCACGGAGCGCACCGAACTGGAGATGGTGCGCAAGAAGCCGCTGCCGTTCCCGCCGGAACCGTTCGCCTGGACCGGTATCGCCCTGACCAAGTGGTCCCTCGCCCGCGCCGACTCCCACGGCGGCCGGCGCAATCTCTGGCTGAAAGCCATGGACCGCCTGGGGCTGGGCTTCGACAGCTGACACCGCGCAGGATGGAGGGGGCGCAACCGAAGCTCTCGTGAACCATGGGCGTACGCCGTGCCGGCACAGGCGTACGCCCAGCTCGAATGCCGTCATCGGATTCACCACCAACTCATGGGGGAAACCCGCGTAATGCCCGCCCGGCACCGCTGTCTGTGCTCCTGACGCGATTCCGCGTCCGACGGAGCTCTACAGAGAGGGAGGTCCCCGTCATGACTGGGGCCAAGACGGCGGTCGAGTGGCTGGCATCCGTGGCGCCGGATCCCGACGCCTGCCGCTGGGACTGGGAACGCAACCCCTTGGGAGTCACCCTGCTCCCGGCGGGCCGGGCCTGGGACGTCCTGATCCTGCCGGGGGAACTGGGCTACCCCACGCTGGACGTCCTGACCCGCATCATCGACCAACCCGGGCCCGTGCTCGTCGACTTCGGCGACGACCGCATGGGCTTCTTCGTGCCCCCGGGCACCGCGTCCCGCTGGCTCGGGACCGGGGTGCGCAGCGCGGGCCGCGGCACCTGGATCGTGGTGCCGTACCCCGGCCGGCAGTCCGGCGGTGTCCGCTGGCTGGTCCCCCCGGACGGCACCGGCACCCTCACCGACCCGGCCCTGCTGGAACTGGCGATGCACGAGGCGGCGGCGGGCCTCGCCAGGGACCAGGACCGTTGAGCACGGAGGGCCCCGAGCGGCGTGTCGGGACGGCGGACGTCCCGACCGGCGGCTCGGGGCCTCCTGGTGCGGCAGGAGGGGAATGGATTTGCGCCAATGACTTGATTGGCCCTTGATTAGTCCGGACGAAACAAAAGGGAAACAAAGGCCGTCAAGTTCGCACTTGAACGGCTCAACTGAGTGCCTTAAGCTCCAGTCCATCCCGAGATCGGTGTGCCAGCCAACTGGCCCAGACCGGAGAATGGAGGTGGTCATGGAATTATTACGGATCCCTGGAATCGAGAAGCAGGCGCTCATGGCGCTCTTTCCCCTGGATCCCGCCCGGTCCGTCAAGATCGGGACATTGGGACCGGAAGGCACGAGCAGCGAGCACATCGCCCGGATGATGCTGCGGTGCATAGGCGATCCCGAGGGTTGCGAGATAGCCCTTGAAGACACGTTCGAGCGGTGCCTGGACGCCCTCGTCGACGGCCTCATAGACCTCGCACTGGTACCCCACGCCTACTCGAGGATAAACGCGTTCTACATGCACCCGGGCCTGCGGCCGGTCAGCGTATTTCATGGGAGCACGCCGGAATACGGTCTCGCCACCCGGCCCGACTTCGCATTCGACGAAGAAGTGCTGCGCACCGACACGGTCGTCAGTCACCCCGCTCCTGTCCCGATGCTCGAACACCATGTCGCCGGACCCGTGAAGGTCGCGACCGTGACCTCCACGAGCCAGGCCGCCGGCCGCGTCGCCGACGGGCATTACAACATCGCGCTGACGAACGAGCAGGCGGTCGAGCAGTACAACCTGAAGTTCGTCCAGAGATTCTCGCGTATCCCCATGACCTGGACCGTTTTCTCGCGGAAGAAGGATGGCCATGACCACCGGTGTGCGTGAAATCCCCTTCTTCCCGGTCGCCGACGCGCTGCTGCACGAGAACGGCGTGCGCAGCGATTCCTACCGGCGTGACGACACCGAGGTGCGCCTGTCCTACCTGGCGCCCGGAGCCGTGCTGGACGAGGCGTCGACGGCGTGGGCGCGGGTCGGGATCGTCGTGCGCGGGGAACTCGCCGTGACGGTCGAGGACGTGACGAAGACGATGGCGGCCGAGCACGACGTCTTCGTCGCCCCGCCCGGCGCGAGCCTCTCCGTGACGAACACGTCCGCCGAGGAGACCGTTCTGCTGGTGATCAAGCGCAACAAGCCGGGGGAGAGCTACCCCGCCCCCAGCGGCTATTTCCTCGAACCGCTGGAGTCGCGCAAGTTCGTCGGCATGGACGTGACGTTCTTCCTGGCGGACTGGATCGAGCTGATGATCGCCGATATTCCGGCCGGTGGCGAGATGCCCTATCACAAGCACTCGCACGAGCAGATCGGCACGTGCCTGGAAGGGCGCTACGAGATGACCGTCGAGGGCGCACGGCATGAATTGCTGTTCGGCGGCACCTACTTCTGCGCGAGCCAGGAGGGGCACGGGGCGGCGAACCCCAACACCGCCCTGGCGCGTTCCCTCAACATCTTCATCCCGCCGCGCTATCACCGGGTTCCGAAGCCGGCCACGGGACAGGAAAGCGAGTGACCCGACTGGCACTCGTCCTGGGGGCCGGCCGCGGTATCGGACGGGCGACGGCGCTGCGCCTGAATTCGACCGGCTACACGACGGTCCTGTGCGCCCGGAACAGGAGCGACCTGGAAAAGGTCGCTGCGGAATCAGCGGGCGGACCCACCCCGTACGTGATGGCGGGAGACATCACCTCGCCCGCTTTCCGTACCGAACTCGTCCGTGAGACGGAACGCCGGTTCGGAAGGATCGACGTGCTGGTCAACAACGCGCCCGGCCCGGCGCCGGGCGCCTTCGACAGTGTGTCGGCCGACGACGTCGGTCTCGCCATGGAGCAGAAACTCGTCCCGTACCTGGATCTGATCAAGAACGTGGCACCGCTCATGATGCGCGACGGCTTCGGGCGCATCGTGAACGTCGTCGGAAACGCCGGAAAGGAACCCGCCCCCGGATTGTTCCTCTCCGGCCTGGTGAACGCGGCCGTCGCGAACGCCAGCAAGTATCTGGCGAGCCAGTACGCCCCGCACGGGGTGACCGTGAACTGTGTGCACCCCGGGGTCATCCGCACCCAGCGATACGACCGTGCCGTGCGGCACATGAGTCGCTCCCAGGGGATCCCGCCGCAGGAGGCCGAGGACCGGATGCGGCGGTCCATCCCCATGGACCGGCCGGGCACGGCCGAGGAGGTCGCCGCCCTCGTCGGGTTCCTGGCGTCCGACGAAGCCTCCTATGTGACGGGGCAGCAGATCTCCGTCGACGGCGGCCACATGACATGCGTATGAGAGGAGACGGGTTCGTGGCGTTCAAGGACAAGGTGGTCATCGTCACCGGCGCGGCATCCGGAATCGGCCGCCGGACGGCGATCGAGTTCGCTCGGCAGTCCGCGAAGGTCGTCGTCGCGGACATCGACGAGAAAGGCGGTGAAGGCGTCGTCGCGCAGCTCACGGACGAAGGACTCGACGCCGTCTTCGTGCCGACGGATCTCACCGTCGAGGCGGACTGCGCCCACCTCGTCGCCACCGCAACCCAGACCTTCGGCCGACTCGACGTCCTCGTGAACAACGCCGGCATCGAAGTCACCACACCCCTGCACGAGATGCAGGAGCACGAGTGGGACCGGCTGGTCGACACCAACCTGAAGAGCATGTTCCTGTGCTCCAAGCACACCCTGCGCCAGATGATGTCGGCCGCCGACGGCGGGGCCATCGTGAACGTCTGCTCCGTCAGCGGCCTGGTGGCCTGGCCCGGCATAGCCGCCTACAACTCCACCAAGGGCGGCGTGCTGATGCTCACCAAGTCGCTCGCCATCGACTACGCGCAGCACAACATCCGGGCGAACTGCGTCTGCCCCAGCATCATCGACACCCCGATGACGGACGTCTCCAACGGCCATGACGACGCCGTCAAGGCGGAGAAGGCCAAGCTGAATCCGATCGGCCGGCTGGGCACGCCCGAGGACGTCGCGAACGCGATCCTCTTCCTCGCGTCGGACAAGTCGTCGTTCATCACGGGCACCGCCCTCACCGTCGACGGCGGCTACACGGCCATCTAGAAGCCCGCCGAGGACTCTCCACGGTCCCCGCACAGCCTCGCCCCGAGGTCATCCCCCGCACCCGAAGAAAGAAAGGCTGGCCGCGTGTCGGACCGATTGAACGGCGAGGAGCGCCCTGGCGGGTTCCCGCTGCTGACCGTGCTCGCCCTGATGGCGGGGATCTTCGCGGTCGGCTCGGAGGAGCTGGTGGTCTCACCGCTGCTCGTGGGGATGGCCGACTCGTTCCGCACCTCCGTGGCCCTCATGGCGCTGTCCGTCACCGTGTACGGCGTCGCGACGGCGGTCGGTGCCCTGATCTTCGCTCCCCTCGGGGACCGCATGTCACGCCGGGTCAGCCTGACGATCGGGATGACGATGTTCGTCCTGGGGACCGTCCTGTGCGCGCTCGCCCCCTCACCGGCCCTGCTGTTCACCGGACGGGCACTGGCCGGTCTGGCGACGGGCGCCTTCGTACCGACGGCCTACGCCTTCGTCGGTGACCAGATCCCCTACCGGCACCGCGGCCGGGCCATGGGGATCATCGTGTCGAGCTGGTCGCTGTCGCTCGTGCTCGGCGTGCCGATGGGATCCTTCGTCGGCGGCTGGGTCGGCTGGCGCTGGACGTTCGGGCTGCTCGCGATCCTCGGTGCCCTCGTGACCCTGGTACTGGTCCGGGCCGGCGGAAGCGGCACCGCCGCCGGCCCGGCAGGCGGGACACCGGACGGAGGGGCAGCCGTCGAGCCGTCGGAGCGCGGCTGGGTCCGGGACGCGGCCCGCGCCTTCCTGGCGCCGCGCGTGCCCACCTACGTCCTCGCCACCTTCCTGAACATGCTGGGCTTCTACGGCATGTACACCTTCCTCGGCAGCGCCCTGCAGTACCGCTTCGGCACGGGCAGCTCCATGACCGGCATCATGATCCTTCTGTACGGTCTGGGCTTCGCGACCAGCTTCCTCACCGGCCGGTGGGCCGACGAGTGGGGCAAGGAGCGCGTCCTCGTCGGGCTGCTGGCGGGGCTCGTACCGGCCCTCGCGCTCATCCCGCAGGCCACGCGCTGGACGCCGCTCCTCGTGGTGTGCCTGTTCCTGTGGGGGGCGATGCAGAGCCTCGTGGTCACCCTGCTGAGCACCCTGCTCAGCGAGTGCTCGCAACAGCACCGAGGCGCGATCCTCGCCTTCTACAGCCTCGCCACCAACCTCGGCGTGGCCATCGGCGCGGCGGTGTTCGGCCCCCTGTTCGCCGCGTACGGATTCGACGCCCTCGGCTGGGTGTGCGCGGCCATCACCCTCGTCGCGTTCGCGCTGACCGGCTGGGCGCACCACAGCCGCGGCGAGCGGACCGCGGAGCAGCGGGCCGACGGGGCCCCGGTTCCCGAGACCGCCGAGGACCGGACCCGGGAAGCGAAGGTCGTGGCCCGTGAGGACTGAGACCGCGCGCAGGCTCCGCGACCTGCCCAGAAGCTCCTTCGCCACGACCGTGGCCAGGATCGACCAGCTCGTCGCCGCGGGCGAGGACGTCGTCAACCTGTGCCAGGGCAACCCCGACCTGCCCACCCCGCCGCACATCGTGGAAGCGCTGCGCAGGGAGGTGCTCGACCCGGCCACCCACCGGTACGGCTCCTTCTCCGGCCTGCTCGAACTCAAGACCGCGATCAGCGGCTGGTACGCGGCCCACCACGGCGTCCGACTGCACCCCGAGACCGAGGTCGCGATCCTGTTCGGCGCCAAGGCGGGCCTGGTGGAGATCAGCCAGTGCTTCCTCGACCCGGGCGACGTGTGCCTGATGCCCGACCCGGCCTTCCCGGACTACTGGGCGGGCGTGGTCCTCGCCCGGGCGGACATGCGCCCCTTGCCGCTGCGCCGGGAGAACGGCTTCCTGCCCGACTACGCCGAGCTGGACCCGGCCACCCGCGCGCAGGCCAAGCTGATGTTCCTGAACTACCCCAACAACCCCACCTCGGTGACGGCCCCGCCGGACTTCTACGCCGAGACCGTCCGCTTCGCCGCCGCACACCAGGTGATCGTGGCGTCCGACTTCGCCTACGGGGCACTGGGCTTCGACGGCGAGCGGCCCGTCTCCTTCCTGGAGACGGACGGGGCGAAGGACGTCGGTGTCGAGTTCGTCTCGCTGTCGAAGATGTTCAACATGGCCGGCTGGCGGATCGGAGCCGTGGTCGGCAACCGCGACGTCATCGCCGCGATCAACCTCCTCCAGGAGCACTACTACGTCTCGCTCCCGCCGTTCATCCAGCGCGCCGCCGTCGCGGCACTCACCGGTCCCCAGGACTGCGTCGACGAGCTGACGGCGGTCTACGAACGACGCCGCGACGTCTTCGTCGCCGGGGTGCGCGACGCCGGATGGCCCATCGACGTGCCCCGGTCGATCTTCGCCTGGCTGCCGATCCCCGGCCGCCAGAAGTCCGCCGAGTTCGCCGACGACCTCCTCACCCGGGCCAAGGTCGCCGTGGCGCCCGGCCACTGGTTCGGCGCGCACGGCGAAGGATACGTACGGGTCAGCCTGCTGGCCCCCGAGGAGCGCCTCCGCGAGGCCGTCGCCCGGCTCGCCGCCTTCTCACGATCCACGGGAGACCCTCTGTGATACGCCACGTCGTCCTGTTCCGGTTCAAGCCGGGGATCGACTGGAACGACCCGCGCGCCGTCGAGGCGGAGCAGTCCACCGCGAAAGTGGGCAGCGAGGTGCCCGGACTCCATGAATGGCACTGCGGACGCAACGTGTCCACCCGGGCCGTCGCCTACGACTTCTACGCCGAGGGGGTCCTGGACGACATCCCGGCCGTCGACCGCTACCTGGACCATCCGTTCCACCGGCGATCGGCCCAGCTCTGGCGAGAGATCGCCGACTGGGTCATCGTCGACGTCGAGACCTGACGCCCCGGTTCGACCAGTGGCCCAGCGCGGTGAGGAGCAGCGCGCACACGCACCAGCTCGCCAGCACGTCGAGCGGCCAGTGGTAGCCCTGGCGCACCAGGCCGGCGCCGACGCCGAGGTTGAGGACGACCGCGCAGGATACGGCGGCGACGCGCGCCGGGGCGCCGCGCAGCACGGGCAGCAGGAGCAGGGCGGCGGCGCCGTACGCGACGGCGGCGGTCGCCGTGTGACCGGACGGGTAGAAGCCCGTGCCCGGGCCCATGACCGGCGGGCCGGGTCGGGCGACCAGCTCCTTCAGCGGGACCACCCAGAGCGGTACGGCCGCCATGAGCGCGGCGGCGCCGGCGGCGGGTCGCCACCAGTGGTCCGTACCGGTGGCACGCGTGCGCCATGCGACGTACACCAGGACGAGCGCGAGCACCGGCACGGCGACCGTGACATTGCCGAGGTCGGCGAGGAACTGCGCGGCGGCGCCGCGCCGCACAAGGGAGCCGCTGAGGCGTTCGTCCGCGCGGGCCAGCGGGCCGTGCGCGACGACCTGCCAGGTGATCAGCGCGAAGAGAAGGCCGGGAAGGCCGAGAAGGAGGACTCCCCGGAGTCCGTGAAGTGCGTGGAGTCCGAGGAGTCCGGCGCGACGGCCGGAGGAAATGGTCGGCCGCTCTCGAACAGGGGGGGTGGTTCGAGAGCGGCCGTCCGGATCGGTGTGCCGCGCGCCCCGGGGGGTTTGGGGCGAGCGGCCATCCGATCGGTGAGGAGATCCGGAGCCGGAAGCTCCGGTTGTGTGCGCGAGGGCACGACCCGGACGAAGCTGGGGAGGCCCCGACCGGGTGTCGCCCACAGTCCCCTGCGGGCGGGGTGTATCTCTCATCTGCTCCGAACCTACGACAGGCAGTGCGGCGGCGACAGGCGAAAACACGACCCGACATGCACTTTGCACACCTTCTTCACGCCGTCCGACGCTTGCCCACAGGCACCGGAATCCGGGGCCGGATTCCGGTTCCGGGAAGCGTGTGACGTCGGAGGCGGACGGGGGGTTCCGTATGCGCGCCGGGGGCTCAGATGCGGGTGAACGCCTGCTCGATGATGTCGAGGCCCTCGTTCAGGAGGTCCTCGCCGATGACCAGCGGCGGCAGGAAGCGCAGCACGTTGCCGTAGGTGCCACAGGTCAGGACCAGCAGGCCCTCCTGGTGGCATGCCTTCGCCAGCGCGGCGGTCGCCTCCGGGTTCGGCTCCTTGGTCGTACGGTCCTTGACCAGCTCGATGGCGATCATGGCGCCGCGGCCCCGGACGTCGCCGATGACGTCGAACTTCTCGGCCATGGCGGTGAGGCGCGACTTCATGATCGCCTCGATGTTCTTGGCCTTGGCGTTGAGGTCGAGCTCCTTCATCGTCTCGATGGAGCCGAGGGCGCCCGCGCAGGCGACCGGGTTGCCTCCGTAGGTGCCGCCGAGGCCGCCCGCGTGGGCGGCGTCCATGATCTCGGCGCGGCCGGTGACCGCGGCGAGCGGGAGACCGCCGGCGATGCCCTTGGCGGTGGTGATCAGGTCGGGGACGATGCCCTCGTCCTCGCAAGCGAACCACTGGCCGGTGCGGCAGAAGCCCGACTGGATCTCGTCGGCGACGAAGACGATGCCGTTGTCGGAGGCGAACTCGCTGATGGCCGGGAGGAAGCCCTTGGCGGGCTCGATGAAGCCGCCCTCGCCGAGGACCGGCTCGATGATGATCGCGGCGACGTTCTCCGCGCCGACCTGCTTGCTGATCTGGTCGATGGCCTGGGCGGCGGCCTCCGGGCCCGCGTTCTCCGGGCCGGTCGGCCAGCGGTAGCCGTAGGCGACGGGCACGCGGTACACCTCGGGGGCGAACGGGCCGAAGCCGTGCTTGTACGGCATGTTCTTGGCGGTGAGCGCCATCGTGAGGTTGGTGCGGCCGTGGTAGCCGTGGTCGAACACGACCACGGCCTGCCGCCTGGTGTACGCACGCGCGATCTTCACGGCGTTCTCGACGGCCTCGGCGCCCGAGTTGAACAGCGCGGACTTCTTGGCGTGGTCGCCCGGGGTCAGCTCGGCGAGGGCCTCGGCGACCGCCACGTAGCCCTCGTACGGGGTGACCATGAAACAGGTGTGCGTGAAGTCCTGGAGCTGGGCGGAGGCCCGGCGGACGACGGCCTCCGCGGAGGCGCCGACGCTGGTCACGGCGATGCCCGAGCCGAAGTCGATCAGCCGGTTGCCGTCCACGTCCTCGATGATCCCGCCGCCCGCGCGCGCGGTGAACACCGGCAGCACGGAGCCCACGCCCGCCGCCACCGCGGCGGTACGACGTGCCTGCAGCTCCTGCGACTTCGGTCCGGGAATGGCGGTGACTACGCGGCGCTCCTGCGGAAGCGGCGGAAGGGCGGTCATGGGAGCTCCCTGGTGATCGTGCGTGGGTACGGCATCGGGCGTACGGGGTGGGGCCGGTGCTCGTGGCGGCCGGCGAGCGCGGGCGTTTTCAGACGCTTGCCTTCTTTTCTCGCAGGCTAGGGCGGGGACCGGGGGCTGGGCATGCTCCATGTGGGCGTTGTCGAGGGTTCGTCTTGTCCGCGTTGGACATGGAGGAACCGTGGGCACGGGTGTGCGTCCCACCGCGGAAATCGGTGAGCCCGGGTGAGTACCCGGCCACGTAAGCGGTGAACTCCCTTTCCGGGAGCGTTAGATTGACTCGCTGATGGTTGACGGAACGGCTGGTCAGGGGGCAAGGCGATGAACAGCGACGGGACGCGGGACGCGCGGGGCACGCATGCGAATCCTGTGCCGCGTCCGGCGGGGTCGCCGGAGATGCCCGCGGTACCTCCGCTGCCTCCCATGCCGACGGGCGTACCGGGAGCGCCGCCCCGGCCCGACGGGAACGCCTTCCTGACCTGGCTGCGGACCCCCCGACCGGACGCGGCGCCCGGCGTCTGGCGGCTCGGCCACCGCCCGCGCCCCGAGGAGGAGCCCGACGTCGTCCCCGGCCGCCAGCTGCTCGGCGGCGCGGTCATCGCCTTCCTCGTCGGCTGGCTGATCTGGTCCCTGCTGTGGAACGGCTACCTCGGCGGTTGGTGGCTGGTGCCGCTGTACGCGATGATCCCGGACTCCTGGGCCCCCGCACACTCGTACTCCGCCGTGGTCCTCAGCTACGTCTGGTACACCGTCGTCGCCCTGGCGATCATGATCGGCGTCGGGCGGCTCGGCCGTTGGGGCGAGGTCTGGCGCCGGTACGGTGCCCCGCGCTTCCGGCAGTCCGAGGAGCGCCAGGTCGTACCGCCGCCCGAGCGGGACCCCGCCGAATGGCCGCAGCTCAGGGAGGCCGGTGCCGTCGAGGTCGCCGACCGGCTCGTGTCCGAGGCCAGGGCCGGGCTCATGCGGGATGTGGATCACGCGCGGATCATGCGGGCGTGGCAGGGGGTGCGCAGTGGGCGGCACAGCATGGCGACGTTCACCGGCGCGGTGCTGAAGGACGGCGCCGCGGCCTGTCTGCACCCCTCGGGGGAGCGGGACCTCCCGGGCCGGCTCGCCCAGCACGACATGGTCACCGGGCAGGTCCGGCTCGGCACGACGGCGGACGACCCCCGCAACCCCTACGCCTACCGCGGCACCGGCCTCGCCCTCGGCCCGGAACTGCTCGGCACGTCCCTGCTGGCCGTCGGGCCCGCCGGATCGGGGAAGACGGGGGGCGTCGTGTGGCCCGTCGCCGAGTCGCTGTGCCTGCACGCGCTGGCCGGCCGGGCCGCCGTCGTGGTCGTGGGCGCGGCGGGCGCGGGCCTCGGTCCGGCCGACGCCTATGACGTCGTCGTCCGCATCGGCAACCCGGAGTCCGTGTACGACCTCGACCTCTACGGGGGCACCACCGACCCCGACGAGGCGGCCGCCGTCCTCGCCGAGGCGCTCGTGGGCGACCTCGCCGACCCGCACCCCGGCGGCGACAGCCGGCGCTCGACCACCGTGCTCGCACAGTTGCTCGGGCCGTTCAGGGCGGTGCACGGGCGGTTCCCGTCGGTGCCGCAGCTGCGGCAGCTGCTGGACGGCGCCCCCGGCCCGCTGGGCGAGCTGCGCAAGGCCCTCCAGGACGCCGGACAGGAGTCGCTCCTGCGGGAGCTGGACGCGCGGGAGCGTCAGCTCGGTCACCCCGGCGACGTCGGCTCCGTCCTGGCCGACCGGGTCGCCCTGCTCGACCGGCCCGCCTTCGCCGGGTTCTTCGACACCTCCGGACAGTCCCGGCCCTTCTCCCTGCGGGCGCTCGACCACCCCGTACGGGTCCGCGTCGACCTCCCCGAGCGCGGCCACGCCGACGCCTCCCGCATCCTGGCCCGGCTGGTGCTCGCGCAGTTCACCGCGAGCGTGGCGGTACGGGAGGACCGTTCGCTGTTCGCGTGCCTGGTGCTGGACGACGCGACGGGCGTCATCACCCCCGAGGCCGTACGCGGCATCCAGCGGCTGCGGTCCACCAACGCCGGCACGGTCCTCACCCTGCGCACCCTCGACGACGTGCCCCGGCCGCTGCGCGGGCCGCTGCTCGGCGCGACCGGCTGCCGCATGGCGCTGTCCGGGATCACCCCGTGGGACGGCCAGGACTTCGCCGAGGTCTGGGGCAAGGAGTGGACCGAGGCACGGGACGTCACCGACCGGCAGATCATCGCGGACTCCCCGGCCGGCAAGGCGTGGCACGCGCTGCGCCGGGTGATCACCGGGTCGGCGCCGACCGCCCGCGCCGTCACCGTGCGACAGGTCGAGCGGGAGCGCTGGTCGGCGTCCGAACTGGCGCACGCCGTGCCGCCCGGCCACGCGGTGCTGTCCCTGACCGACGTCCGGGGCGAGCACGCGCCGCCGCTGCTGGTGAACCTGCGGAACTGAACGACCCGTGCCGGCCGTCGGGGCCGAGAGGGCGCGCGGCGACCGTACGGTGAGGCAGAATCGGCAGAGGCCGTTCATACGTGGCGGCCAAAACGCACCCACGGTGATCGCCGAGACGGAGACGGCCGAGATCCCGATGCCCCGACGCCGGTCCGAACAGTTCTGAAGGCCCCATGCCCCCGACGCTCGCCTCGCTCGTCCACCACTCCTCGCTCAAGCTCACCGTGCGGGCGGCCGGCGACCGCCTGGACGTACCCGTCCGCTGGGCCCATGTCAGCGAACTCGCCGACCCCGTCCCCTACATGGAGGGCGGCGAACTGCTGCTGATCACCGCGCTCAAGCTGGACGCGGAGGATCCGCGGGAGATGCGGCGCTATGTACGGCGGCTGGTGGGAGCGGGAGTCGTCGGGCTCGGCTTCGCCGTCGGGGTGAACTACGAGGAGGTCCCCGAGGCGCTCGTCGAGGCGGCGCAGGCCGAGGGGCTGCCCCTGCTGGAGGTGCCCCGGCGCACGCCCTTCCTCGCCATCAGCAAGGCGGTGTCGGCAGCCATCGCCGCCGACCAGTACCGGGCCGTGACGGCGGGCTTCGCCGCACAGCGCGAACTCACCAAGCAGGCGCTGGGCGCCGGCCCCGAGGGGGTGCTCTCCGCGCTCGCCTCCCAGGTCGACGGCTGGGCCGCGCTGTACGACGCCTCCGGTGCCGTTGTCGCGGCGGCGCCCGAGTGGGCGGAGCGGCGGGCCGGGCGGCTCACCGCCGACGTCGAACGGTTGCGCGACCGGCCCGCCCCGGCCAGCGTGGTCGTCGGCGGCGAGGACCGCGTCGAGCTGCACTCCCTCGGCACCGGGCGCCGGGCCCGCGCCGCGCTCGCCGTCGGCACGGCCGCCGCGCCGGGCACCGCCGAGCGGTACGCCGTGCACTCCGCGATCGCGCTGCTGACGCTGACGACGGAGAAGTCGCGCTCGTTGCACGCCGCCGAGCAGCGGATCGGGGCGGCGGTGCTGCGGATGCTGCTGGCCGGTGAGCCGGACCACGCGCGGACCGTCGCCGGGGATCTGTACGGGGAGCTGCTGGACGCGCCGTTCCGGCTGATCCTGGCGGAGTCGGGCTCGGCGTCGGCGGCCCGGGCACGGGCCGAGGGCACGGTCGGCGGCGGCGCGGCGGTGGCCGGTGGCGGCACGGCAAGCGGTGGCACCGGGGAGAGCGGGCGGTACCGGGCCGCCGCGCCGGTCGCCGCGTCCGCGCACGGTGATCCGCTCGGGCAGCTCGCCGAGGTCGTCGAGGCGGCGGCCGCGCGGGGCGGTGAGGCGGTGCTCGTCGTGCCCGACGGGGAGCGGCTCGTGGTGCTCGCCGTGGACGGGGGTGCGGCGGTGGCCGCGTGCCAGGAGTTCGCGGCGGCGCTGGAGACGGCGCGGGCCGCGCCGGTGCGGGGAACGGGGCCCGCGGGGAGGTCTCCGGCCGGGGGGCCGGGAGCGCCGTCGTCGGCAGTGACCGCTCCGGCCGCAGGGGGTCCGCCCACGGGGGCCGGTGCGCTCGCGGCTGCCGGTTCGGCCAAGGGGCCGGCCTCGGCCTCGGCGTCCGCCCCCTTCACAGAGGAGGCGGACGCCGTCGTCGGTCTCTCCGCGCCGGCCGGGCCCATAGCGGTCTCGGCCGCGTACAAGCAGGCCGAGCAGGCGCTGTCGGTGGCGAGGCGCCGGGGGCGGTGCCTGGTCGAGCACGAGGAGCTGGCGGCCGGGTCCGTGCTGCCGCTGCTCGCGGACGACGCGGTGCGCGCCTTCGCGGACGGCCTGCTCCGCGCGCTGCGGGAGCACGACGCGACGGGGCGGGGAGACCTGGTCGCCTCACTGCGGGCGTGGTTGTCGCGGCACGGGCAGTGGGACGCGGCGGCGGCGGACCTGGGAGTGCATCGGCATACGTTGCGGTACCGCATGCGGCGGGTGGAGGAGATCCTCGGCCGGTCGCTGGACGATCCCGATGTCCGGATGGAGCTGTGGCTGGCGTTGAAGACGACATCAGCGGCGGGCGAGTGACGGAGGCTCCCTCGCCCGCGCCGCCCCTACCCATCCCATCCCGAGGGGCTGCTGCGCCCCTTCGACCCCCGGCTACCGGGGTGACGGCGGGGAGTGGGCCACCAGGGCCCACTCCCCGCCTGCGCATGGTGCGTCGGCGTCAGTCGTTGGTCTGCGCGGCCGGGTACGACGTGTTCCGGCCGTGGTCGGCGCTGGGGCCGGGCGTCCGTCGGGTCGCCGCTCGGCGGCCCCCTTCGTCTGCGGCGAGGAAGAGCACGGCGAACAGCAGCAGGGCCGTGCCGGTGAGGATGATCGCGTTGGGTCGCTCGTCGAAGACCAGGATGCCGATGACCGCCGCGGTGAGCGGCTCGACCAGGGCGACCACGGAGGCCGTGGTCGCCCGTACGGCTCGGAGGCCGACGAAGAACAACGTGTACGCCAGCGCCGTCGGCACCGCTCCCAAGTAGAGGAGCAGGCCCAGGGTCCAGGCCGCACGCTCCATGTCGGGCAGCACGCCCTCCAGCAGAGCCATCGGCAGGAGGCAGACTGTACCCACGGCGAAGCCGGTCACCGTCGCTTCGAACGCTCCACCGGCGTTCTTCCGGCCGGAGAAGCGGCCCAGCAGAGTCACGCCCGCGTAGCCGGCTGCGGAGAGCAGCGCGTACCCGATGCCCAGGAGGGGAGCCGGGCCGGTGTTCCCGTCTGCGCCGCACATCAGCAGCACCAGGCCGATGACGCCGCTCACCACGGCGGCGGTTCCGGCGCCGCCGGTGCGCTCGCTCAGTGTGAGCCGGGCTCCCACGGCGACCAGAACGGGACCTGAGCCCAGGGTCACCATGGTGGCTACGGTCAGTCCGGCCGCTTGCACGGAGGCGAAGTAGGCCGTCTGGTACACGGCCAGGCCGAAGCCTGTGACCAGGGCTCGCCGGGGGTCCGCCGCGTACGTTGCGCGCAGCGAGAGCGCCGTCTCCGACCGCCGGGTCCGCCGGACCAGATGAGCGGTCAGGAGTAGTCCGAGTCCGGTAAGAAATCGCCAGAAGGAAACGGAGATGGGGCCGATCCCCCCGACGTCGTACAGTTCGGCGGCCACAGCACCGCCAGTGCCCCACGCCGTGGCCGCGATCGCGGTGTAGAGAACACCCTGCCGCACAGGCAGGGCAGAAGAGGACTGCAACTGAGGTCTCCTTGAATGGTTGCCGGCACGTTCTCTTCCGTGGGCAACCCACACAGCCATCCCGGCACCTCGGGATGGCTGTGCACGACTGCCCGCCTCAAGCGGCGGGCGGCGGAGGCGTCAGAAACAGCTGCATGTGATCACGCTACCCGGCAACGGGGGCAGCGCCGACGGCGCAGGCGTCCCGGCAGAGGCTGTCCCATGACGCTTCGACGCCGAATCCCGGGGCTCGCGTGATCATGACCGGACATCAAGCGACCCGCTTCCCCACCCTTCGAACGGGTGAACACGTCAATGGTCGTTCGTCATGAAACTCCACGGAAGTTTCGTTTCTCCTCTGGGGTCACCGCTTTTCCTGGCGGAAGCGTCGACGGCGTCAACGCCCGAGGCGGCATAGTGACACGTAGCAGAAAACCGCGTAGCGTAGCGATCCTGGTCGCCTTACATACAGTCAGGAAGCAATGCTGCGAACCGACTTGAGGCACCCGAGGAGATCTTCATGCCTGATGCCGACCCCATGTACCTCCGCAAGCGCTTGAGTTCTCAATTGCAAGCGGCGCGCAAGAAGGCGGGGTATTCGCAGCCCGACGTGGCTGAAGAGATGGTGTGGTCCCTGTCGAAGGTCATGCGGCTGGAGTCGGGGCGGACGAAGATCTCGATCACTGATCTACGAGCCCTGATCGTTTTCTATCGGGTGCCGGAGGAGGAGGCTGCCGATCTACTCGCCGCGGCCCACGAAGCCCGTCGCCAGCCGTGGTGGCAGGAGTACAGCCATATCCTCTCCGAGGGCTTCAAGTCCTATCTCGGTTACGAGGCAGCCGCGTCGGTCGTGCGGAATTTCGAAGTCCTGTTCATTCCGGGACTCCTGCAGACGGAAGAGTACGCTCGCGCGATCCTCGCCCGGTCGGTTGTGCCGCAGAAGGAGGAGCTCCTGGAACTTCGCATGCGGCGTCAGGAGAAGCTGCTGCAGGCTTCCAGCGGAACTGATCTGCGGTTCCTGATCGACGAGGCGGCGCTCAGGCGCGTGGTCGGCAGCCCCGCTGTGATGCGGGCGCAACTCGATCACCTGAGAGAGGTCAGCGCGCTTTCCCACGTGCGGGTCGGCATCGTCCCCTTTGAATCCGGCTTGTATCCGCTGCTGCGCTCCCCGTATGTGATCTTTGAGTTCCCCCATGCACAACAGGACATGGTGGTGTACCTCGAGAACCCTGATGGCAGCGTTATCGTCCGCGACAAAGCCATGGTGGGCGTGCAACGCAGTGTCGAGGACTACCTGGAAGCATTTTGGGAGGTCGAGAACGCGTACGCGAGGCCGGTCGAGGAGTTGTCGGTCACACATGATCCCGTGTAGCGGATCAGTCCAGGCGAAAATCTCCCTGGCCGGACTGGATCGCCGAGAGGAAATACTTCCAACCTGGGGCGCCAATGATCACCAATAACCCATCGGGGCACTTGGAGTCCCGGACGAGGGTGCAGTTGTCGCGTAAGCACACTTCTACGCAATTTGTGATCTCGCTGACGGAGCTTTTGCGCCAGGCACTTACCGGATCCGACAACGCCATCCTCCCCCTGCCCGCCACGCATGTTCGGGCTTGCTCACGCAGTATGACGTCACGCAACGCCGCTGCCAAGGCCGCTCAATAGCCATCAGTCCACAAAGACCCGAGGAGGAGCCCACGCGGCGAAATCGTGATGCGCACCCAGGCGCGATAGGCAAGACCATTACCGGTCATAAACAAGCGCGCATGCGCGAGTTTTGTGAGGAGGAGTTCCCGGCTCGGCCGGCACAGCTCGAAACCGAGAACTCCTCCATGTGAAGCACCTTCTCGCAGTGAACGGACGAAGGAAGCCTCATGGCAGATAGTAGCCCGATCCACGACGACGGCCAGATCGTCACCGGCCTGCTCGCCGGGTCGCCGTTGATCCACCAGCGGACCGTTTCGATCTCGCTGATAGGGAGGGGGCGGCCCTGATGACACCACCGCCTTCCTCCATGCCGCCGCACCGCGCCCTGATGGTTCTCATCGCACTCCTCGCCGGCTTGGCCTTCGCCTTCGCCGCAGCCCTGGTCGCCGGTGCGATGCACGCCGAACCCCGCGACATCGTCCAGTGGGGCGGTGGGACCTTCGTCGCGGTCACCCTGCTCGTCCTGGAGATCAACCGAGCACTGCGTTAGCGCCAGGCGCCGACGTCCTGCCGTGCTGGGTCCCCCCGGTCGAGGCGGCCGTCGCCATCGGCGTCGGCCGCCGTCGTGGTCCGTACCGCGCGGGCCGCGGTCACCGCTGGGCACGTGTGCGCCGCCAAGACGGTCCGGCGCCCGGCTCTGCCCCCACCACCACCGCACCAAAGCGGAGCAACCCCCCGCCCCACTCATACGCGCCGGACAAACGACCCCTCGCCTCCCCGGCCCTACCGTGGAGGCGAGAAGAGGCTGTACAGAGACGCACCGAAGGGCCGGGAACGACTATGACCGCCACGCATGCCTTCTGGCTCGCCGGCCGCGAGGCCACCGGTGAGACCACGTTCGATGTCACGTCGCCGTGGGACGACCGCCTCGTCGGCACGGTGAGCGTGCCGACGGACGCGCAGGTCGAGGAGGCGGTGGCCGCCGCGTACGCCGTGCGGGACGAGTTCGCCGCGACCCCGGCGCACGTACGGGCCGCCGCGCTGGACCATGTCAGCCGGCGTCTGGCCGAGCGGACCGAGGAGATCGCGCAGCTGATCTCCGCCGAGAACGGCAAGCCCATCAAGTGGGCCCGCGGCGAGGTCGGCCGTGCCGTGTCGGTGTTCCGGTTCGCGGCGGAGGAGGCCCGCCGGTTCAACGGCGGTGAGGCGCAGCGCCTCGACACCGACCTGGGCGGTCAGGGACGGCTCGCCGTCACGCGCCGCTTCCCCAAGGGCGTCGTCCTCGGCATCGCGCCGTTCAACTTCCCGCTCAACCTCTGCGCCCACAAGATCGCCCCGGCGATCGCGGCGGGTGTGCCGATCATCCTGAAGCCCGCCCCGGCCACCCCGCTCTCCGGTCTCGTCATCGGTGAGCTGCTGGCCGAGAGCGAGCTGCCCGCCGGCTCGTGGAGCATCCTCCCCGTCGCCAACGACCGGATGCCGGCCCTCGTCCAGGACGAGCGGCTGCCGGTGATCTCCTTCACCGGTTCCGAGAAGGTCGGCTACGCGATCATGGACTCGGTGCCGCGCAAGCACTGCACGCTGGAGCTGGGGGGCAACGGCGCGGCGGTCGTGCTGGCCGACTACGCCTCCGACGAGGACCTCGACTGGGCCGCGAACCGCATCGCCACGTTCTCCAACTACCAGGGCGGCCAGTCCTGCATCTCGGTGCAGCGGGTGATCGCGGACGCGTCCGTGTACGACCGGTTGCTGCCGCGGATCGTGGCCGCGGTCGACGCCCAGGTCACCGGCGACCCGTCCGACGCCGCCACCGACGTCGGTCCGCTGGTCAGCGAGGACGCCGCCAAGCGGGTCGAGACGTGGGTCCAGGAGGCCGTCGACGCGGGCGCCACCCTCCTCACCGGTGGCAAGCGCGACGGCGCCTCGTACGCGCCGACCGTCCTCACCGACGTCCCCGCCGACGTCACGATCTCCTGCGAGGAGGTCTTCGGTCCCGTCCTCACCGTCCAGAAGGTGCACGGAGAGGCCGAGGCGTTCGCCGCCGTCAACGACTCCAAGTACGGCCTCCAGGCGGGCGTCTTCACCCACGACCTGCAGACCGCCTTCCGCGCCCACCGCGCACTGGAGGTCGGCGGCGTGGTCGTCGGCGACGTCCCGTCCTACCGCGCCGACCAGATGCCGTACGGCGGCGCCAAGCAGTCCGGCGTCGGCCGCGAGGGCGTGCGCTACGCGATGGACGACTACACGTACGAGCGGGTGCTGGTGCTCACCGGCCTCCAGCTCTGAGCCGCCACGGAAGCCCATAGGTCCACGGAAGTCCCCAGAGGGAAGTCCCCGGACGGTGAAGCCGGTGACTTCCATGCCTAGCTTCTGACAATCGTTTTCAGGTAGTCTGGGGTCAGATCCCGGGATGAAGGGGCCCGGCACCGATGCCTTCCGGTGCCGGGCCCCTTCTGTGTCGGCTTGTTTCCGGACCCTCAACCGGAGAAGCCGACGCGCGCGAGCCGCAGAAGGCCGCGCAGCTCGAGGTGGACGTCATGGACGCCGGCGGCGGAGACGGGGGCCCGGAGGGTCGTGTACGTGTACGGGTCCGCGGTCGGGGTGCCCAGCGTCAGGGTCGCCAGCACCGGGCCGCCGACGAGCGAGATCTCGACGCTCCCCTCGCCCGCCACGTCGACCGACACCCCGGTGACACCGGGGCCGAAGTCGCAGCGGCTGAAGGTCAGTTCGCCCGAGGCGCCGCCCCGAGGGGTCACCGCGTCGCCCGACACCTTCGTGAGATCGACGATCTCCGTGTCCCGCTGCTCGTCGAAGTCCGCCGCGTTCAGGCCCCGTTCGCGCACCGGGCGCGGGGCGAGCGGCTCGCCCTCGACCGTGACCGTCGCACGGAGGCGGACGTCCTCGCTGGACGCGCCGACCAGCACCTCGTACGCACCCGGCTCCAGCCGCCAGGTGCCGTGTGCCACGTCCCAGAACTCCAGGACGGACAGCGGCAGCCGGAAGGTCAGCTCCGTCGCCGCGCCGGGCGCGAGGGTGACCCGGCGGTGGCCGGCCAGTTCGCGGCGCGGACGCGGGACCGAGGGGTTCACCGCGCGGAGGTAGAGCTGGGCGACCTCGTCGGCGGTCACCCCGCTCGTGTTGGTGACCGTGAAGGACACCGTCAGCTCACCCCCGCCGCCGGTCTGCCCCTGGTCCACCCGGGCGTCGAGGTTCCCGTACGCGAACTCGCCGTACGACAGGCCGTGGCCGAACGGGAACAGCGGCTCGCCCTCGAAGTAGAGGTACGTCTGGCGGGCGCCGATCACGTCGTAGTCGAGGAGGTCGGGCAGGTCCGCGTCGGAGGCGTACCAGGTCTGCGGGAGGCGGCCGGCGGGGGAGACGTCACCGGCGAGGACGCGGGCCAGGGCGGTGCCCGCGGCCTGGCCGCCGTGCGCGGTCCACAGGGCGGCGGCGGCATCGGCCGGGTCGACGGCGTACGGGTAGGCCGAGACCAGGACCAGGACCGTGTTCGGGTTGGCGGCACGGGCCGCGCGCAGCAGGCGTTCCTGGTGGGCGGGGAGGGCCAGCGTCGTGCGGTCCTCGGTCTCCCGGCCGTTGATGTGCGGGTCGTTGCCCGCGACCACGACGACCACGTCGGCCGCGGCGGCGGCCTCCGTCACCGCGTCCTCGCCCGGCTGGACCACGAGGAGTTCGAAGACGGCCGGATCCTCGTCGGCAACCTTCACTCCGTCGGCGGCGACAGTCACGTACCGGCCTGTCCCCGTGTGCTTGAGGAGGTGACCGTTCTCGTGAGGTTCCAGGCGGAACGTCTCCTGGACCACCCAGCCGCCCGGCTGGTCGGCCGCGGCCCGGACCCGGCCGTCCTCGGCGACGGAGAGGTAACGGCCGTCCGGGGCACGGAAGGTGAGGAGGCCGTCGCCCCAGTCGACCAGGGCGAGCTCGGTGCCGTCCTGGCCGGTGGTGAGCGGGGGCAGATCCGTACGGCCGGCGAGGAGCGCCGGGTCGATGGCGCCCTCCGCGCCGCGCACCTGATCGGCGGCGCCGGCCGAGTCGGGGACGGTCAGGTACGTACCGTCCGCCATGCGCAGCTTCACCCGGTCCACGCCCTCCGCGAACGTCACGCGCTCGGCGCCGAACCGCTCGTAGAGGCCGTCCAGCGGCGTCGAGCGGTGGATGAGGGTGCCGCTGTACCAGTCGAGCTTGCACTCGTCGGCGAGGAGGCCGACGACGGCGACCCGGGTGTCCTCGGCGAGCGGCAGCAGACCGCCGTCGTTCTTCAGCAGCACGATCGCCTGCTCGGCGGCCTCCCGGGCGAGGTCACGGTGCGCCGGGGTGTCGAAGTCCTTGGTGTCGGCGTACGGGTCGGCCTCCGGGTCGAACTCGCCGAGCCGGAAGCGGACGGAGAGCTGGCGGCGGACCGCCTCGTCGATGTCGTCCTGCGTCAGCAGGCCCTGGTCGAGGGCGCGCCGGATGCGTCCGGTCATCGTCGAGCTGTCGGTGCCGTGGTCGGTGAAGCTGTCGACTCCGGCACGCAGCGAGGCGGCGGTGGCCTCCTCGTGGGTGTCGAAGTAGTGCTCGGTGTCGACCAGGTTCGACGGGGCGCTGGCGTCCGAGCAGACCAGGAGGTGCTCGTCGGTCCAGGTGCGCAGATGCTCGGCCAGATAGGGCGAGACATGGTTGGGGCGGCCGTTGACCAGGTTGTACGCGGGCATGACGCCGGCGACCGCGCCCGCCTCGACGGCCGCGCGGAAGGCCCGCAGATCGTACTCTTGCAGGACGCGCGGGCGGACCGAGGAGGACGTCTCGGAGCGGTCGGTCTCGTTGTTGTGGGCCAGCCAGTGCTTGAGGACGGGCGCGGTGCGCCAGTACGTGGGGTGGTCGCCGCGCAGACCCCGGGTGTACGCGGTCGCGATCGCCGAGGTCAGCCTCGGGTCCTCGGAGTAGCCCTCCTCGTTGCGGCCCCACAGCGGGTGGCGCAGGAGGTTCACCGTCGGGGACCAGACGTTGAGGCCGACGCGGTCGTCGCGGGCCCGCATGGCGCGGACCTCGGTGGACACCGCCTCGCCGACCCGGCGGACGAGGTCCTCGTTCCAGGTCGCGCCGAGGCCGACGGCCTGCGGGAACACCGTCGCCGGACCCATCCACGCGACCCCGTGCAGGGCCTCCTGGCCGGTGCGGAACGAGGCGACGCCCAGCCGGTCGACGGCGGGCGTGAACTGGTGCAGGAAGCTGATCCGCTCGTCCGCGGTCAGCCGCTGGAGCAGGTCGTCGATGCGCTTCGCGACCGGAAGCTGCGGATCACGGAACGGCGGCATGGGCGGCGTCTGAGCGGTCACCTGAGGATCCCTTTGTGATGGAGCGGCAAGACCTTTCGAAGCGCTTCGATGCTCATTCGACCGTGGGGTGGGTGTCAAGAGACCAAGGCGCAACAGATCCGTTTCCTCGCCGTCATCCGGGGGGCGTTCGAGGCGCGCACCAGTTGTCCATACCTCCGGGGAATCTGCGAATCGACCCTTGTGCGCCCCCGGTCGTTCACTTAACCTCGCAGCAACATCGAAGCGCTTCGACTGTGGAGGGAACGCTTCGCCTGCCTACCCCTCCCTCCGCCGGTCATGGGTTCCATCGCTTCAGCACAGCCAGTTCCACTCAAGACACCGCAGCCGACGGCCACCGCCGGGTGTCCTGGTGTGCGCCATGAAGGGTTGACGCAATGACGCCGAACTCCGCCGCCCCCTCAACTCCCAGCCGGAGAAGCTTCCTCGCCTCCACGGCGGTCGCCACGGCCGCCGTGGCGGGGGGCATGCCCCTGCTGTCCGCCTGCGGCGGCTCACAGGAAGGCCGCAAGGAGGGCACGACCTCGGGCAAGGAGGCGCGCATGCTCCTGCCGACGTTCGTCGCCTCGAATGTCGTGGCCCCCGACATCCCGGCGAAGAACGGCTCGGCGGCGGGTTTCACCAAGGCGATCCCCGCCGCGGAACTGAAGACCTCGGTCCCGAAGAAGCTGGGCAGCGGCGGCAGGCTGAAGGTCATGTCGCCGTTCTGGGGGACCCCGCCCAAGGGCGACAACCCGTACTACAGGGCCATGAACGAGGCCATCGGCGTCGAGGTCGCCTGGCAGAACCAGGACGGCGTCACCTACGACCAGAAGCTCGGCGCGGTCCTCGCCTCCAGCGACATCCCCGACGTGGTGGTCGTGCCCGCATGGAACCTGATGGGCAAGATACCCAGCGCCATCAACGCCAAGTTCGCCGACCTCGGTCCCTACCTCTCCGGCGACAAGGTCAAGGAGTACACGAACCTCGCCGCCGTCCCCACTGAGGCATGGCAGCGCGCCATCTTCGGCGGCCAGCTCCGCGCGATCCCGATGCCCGGCTCGTACGTCACGAACATCGCGCCCCTCTACCGCCGGGACCTCTTCGAGAAGAAGGGGTACGAGCCGCCGAAGAGCCCCGACGAGTTCCTGTCCTGGGCGAAGGAGGCCACCGACGCCAAGTCGAAGCTGTGGGCCTGTGACGACATGAAGTGGTCGGCGTTCCAGATCTACGGCGTCTTCCCCGGCGGCGACAAGGAACTGTGGTGGAACATGGTCGACGGGAAGCTGGTCAACCGCGTCGAGACCGATGAGTACCTGGAAGCCCTGGAGTGGACGCGCAAGCTCTACGCGGCCGGCGTGGTCCACCCCGACTCCCTCAACATCAAGGCCGGCGGCACCGCGGGCAACCGCTTCACCGCCGGGGAGGTGCTGGTCTACAACCAGAACATCTCCGACTGGTGGGGCAAGACGGCCGAACAGCGCACCCAGAACCCCGACTTCGACATGGCCGCCTTCGACTACTTCGGCGCCGACGGCGGTGACCCCACGCTGTGGGCCGGCCAGCCGGCCAGCATCTTCACCTTCATCAGCAAGAAGGCGACCAAGCAGCAGATCAAGGACTTCCTCGCCGTCTGCAACTACTGCGCCGCCCCCTACGGCACCAAGGAGTTCATGCTCACCGCCTACGGCGTCGAGGGCACGGACTACGAGATGAAGAAGGGCCTGCCGGTCAAGACCACCCAGGGCGTCAACGAGGTCAACGGCGCCTACGACTACACCGGGAACCCCGCCCCGTACATCGCGTACCCCGACCTGCCCGAGATCGCCAGGGGCATGGTCGAGTGGCAGCAGCGTATGGGTGCCTTCACCAAGAAGACCTCCTTCTTCGGGCTGACCATCACCGAGCCCAACCGCTGGGCCAACCTCGCCGACAACTTCGAGCAGCTGGAGGACGACTGCGTCCGCGGCCGCAAGAAGATCAGCGACGTCCAGCAGGCGGTGGCCGACTGGAAGAGCAAGGGCGGCGACAAGCTGCGCGACTGGTACAAGAAGCTGCTCGACGAGACCGGCTCGGCGAGCTGACCCGGGGCCCCGGAGGCAAGGAGAAGGCCGTGTCCCACAGCACGGTGCCCCGGCCCAGGGCCGAGGCGAAGACCCCCGAGCAGCCCCTGGCCGCGTCGGACGACGCAGCCGGGTCAGGGCCCCGGGGTGAGAAACGCGCCGGAAAGCTGAGCTTCCGGTTCAGATTCCGGCGGGACCGCACGCTCATCCTGATGACGCTGCCCGCGGTCCTGCTGCTCCTGGTCTTCAACTACATACCGATCCTCGGCAATGTGGTGGCCTTCCAGGACTACGACCCCTACCTCAGCGACAACGGCTTCGTCGCCATGCTGGAGAGCCCCTGGGTCGGACTGGAGCAGTTCGAGCGGATCTTCGCGGACTCGGCATTCTGGGACGCGGTGCGGAACACGTTCGTGCTGTTCTTCCTCCAGATGGTGCTGTTCTTCCCGGTCCCGATCCTGCTCGCGCTGCTCATCAACAGCGTGGTCAGGCCGCGCGTCCGGGCGGTCGCCCAGGCGGTGATGTACCTGCCGCACTTCTTCTCCTGGGTCCTCGTCGTCACCGTGTTCATGCAGATCTTCGGCGGCGCCGGCATCATCGCGCAGACCCTGCGCCAACACGGCGTCGACGGCTTCGACCTGATGACCAACCCGGAGACCTTCAAGTACCTGGTCACGGTCGAGATGATCTGGAAGGACGCCGGCTGGGGCATCATCGTCTTCCTCGCCGCGCTCTCCTCCGTCTCCCACGACCTCTACGAGGCCGCCGCCATGGACGGGGCGGGCCGCTGGCGGCGCATGTGGCACATCACCCTGCCCGCCCTGCGCCCGGTGATCGCCCTGCTCCTGGTGCTCCGCGTCGGTGACGCCCTCACCGTCGGCTTCGAGCAACTCCTGCTGCAACGCTCGGCCGTGGGAGTCGACGCCTCCGAGGTCCTCGACACCTACGTCTGGTGGAACGGCATCCGCAACCAGGACTTCAGCTACGCCGCCGCCGCGGGACTCATCAAGGGCGTCGTCGGCGTCGCCCTGGTCCTGACCGCCAACAAGGTCGCCCATCTCATGGGCGAGCAGGGGGTGTACAAGAAATGAGCGCACTCGCCGAGAAGGAGGCCGAGGAGGCCGGCACGGCCGGGGCGGACGACCGGCGGCCGGCCGTGAGGAAGCCGAGCCGCTGGGCCGCCCCACCCCGCCCGGTGTGGGAGGAGGAACCCGCCAAGGCCGGGCTCGCGGGCAAGGGAATCGCCCTGGGCTTCGCCTGCTTCGCGATCCTCTTCCCCCTGTGGATCGTCATCGTCACCAGCCTCCAGACGAAGAAGACCATCGACGAGGCGGGCGGCCTGGTCGTCATCCCCAAGAGCATCACCTTCGTCGCCTACCAGGAACTCCTCGGCGGCGGCCAGGTCCAGCGGGCCGCGCTGGTCAGCGTCGGCGTCACCGTCGTCGGCACCCTGTTCAGCATGACCGTCTCGGTCCTGTGCGCCTACGGCCTCTCCCGCACGGGCTCCCTGGGCCACCGCTGGATCCTGATGACCCTGCTCGCGACGATGTTCTTCGGCGCGGGCCTGATCCCGACCTACCTCCTGGTCCAGGCCCTCGGCCTCACCGACAGCTATCTCGCGCTGATCCTCCCGAGCGCGGTCAGCGTCTTCAACATCCTGGTCCTGCGCTCGTTCTTCATGGGCATCTCACCGGAGCTCATCGACAGCGCCCGGATCGACGGCGCCGGAGACTGGCGCATCCTCTGGAAGATCGTGATGCCGCTGTCGAGGGCGGTCCTCGCGGTCATCGCCCTCTTCTACGCGGTGGGCTACTGGAGCGCCTGGTTCAACGCCTCCATCTACCTCACCGACCAGGACATGATGCCGCTGCAGAACGTCATGATCCAGCTCGTACAGAAACAGGAACGCCCCGTCGGCCTCTCGGCCCAGATCAACACGGGCCAACTCTCCCCGCTCGCCGTCCAGATGGCCGTCATGGTGATGGCCCTCCTTCCGGTCGCCATTCTGTCGCCCTTCGTTCAGAAGCACTTCAAGAAGGGCATGCTCACCGGGGCGATCAAGGGCTGACCCAGCCGCCCCCCTCGACCCCCGCCGTGTTCGGCCGTGCCTGTCACCCGGCCGAGCACGGCGGGTCCAGCCGCCGCGCGCCCTCCGGCCGACGGCCACTCTCCTGCTGCCCGCGCCAGAGCGCCTGCGTCAGCAGGGCCCGGCCCCGCCGAAGGGCGCAGCCCTTCAAGGGGGCGGGGAACCGCGCGACCGGCCACACACGCCCCGCAGTCGCCACCCCACCCCGGCACCCCGAGCTCTCACCCGCCGAACCACGTATCCCCGACGCCCCCTGCCCCCGACGCACCCCCCACCCCCTCTTCCCACCCCTCCCGAGGCTCTCGCCCCGCACCCACCGAGGTATGTCATGCGCACGCCCCACCCGAGCCGCCGCACCATACTCACCGCGACCACAGCGGCAGCAGCCCTCACCGCCCTCCCCGCACTCACCACCCCGGCCCACGCCACCGGGGCCCACAACGGCTCCACCGCCGGAGGCTACCGCTGGCGCAACGCCGTGATCGGAGGCACCGGCTTCATCACCGGCGTCCTCTTCCACCCCTCCGTACCCGGCCTCGCCTACGCCCGCACGGACATCGGCGGCGCCTACCGCTGGGACGACCGCAAGGCCCGCTGGACCCCGCTGACCGACCACCTCGGCTGGGACGACTGGAACCTCCTCGGTGTGGAGGCGATCGCCGTCGACCCGGCCCACCCGAACCGCGTCCACCTCGCCCTCGGCACGTACACCCAGCCCTGGGCCGGTACCGGCGCGATCCTCACCTCCGACGACCGCGGCGCCACCTGGACCCGTACCGACCTCACCGTCAAGCTCGGCGCCAACGAGGACGGCCGGGGCACGGGCGAGCGCCTGCTCGTCGACCCCCGGGACAGCGACACCCTGTGGCTGGGCACACGGCACGACGGCCTCCTCAGGTCCACGGACCGGGGCGCCACCTGGTCGAGGGCCACCGGGTTCCCGGCCACGCCGAGCGCCACCGGGCAGGGCGTCACCCTGCTCGTCGCCGCCGGCCGCACCCTCTACGCCGGCTGGGGCGACGGGGACGGCACCTCCGCCACCGCCAACCTGTACCGCACGAGCGACGGCACGACCTGGGAGGCCGTCCCCGGACAGCCGGCCGGTGCCGCCGCCAAGGTCCCGATCCGCGCCGCGTACGACCGGCACACGCGCGAGCTGTACGTGACCTACGGCAACGGGCCGGGCCCCAACGGCCAGACGGACGGCAGCGTGCACAAGCTCCGGACCACCAGCGGCACATGGACCGAGGTGACCCCGGTGAAGCCGGGCGGCAAGAGCTCCGACGGCTCCGCCGACACCTTCGGCTACGGCGGCGTCGCCGTGGACGCCCGCCGGCCCGGCACCGTCGTCGTCTCCACCAACAACCGCTGGGCGGAGATCGACACGGTGTTCCGCTCCACGAACGGCGGCCGCACCTGGACCTCCCTCAAGGACTCCGCGGTCTTCGACGTGTCCGAGACGCCCTACCTCAAGTGGGGCGCGGACAAGCCCAAGTTCGGCTGGTGGATCCAGGCGCTGGCGCTCGACCCGTTCGACTCCCGGCACATCGTGTACGGCACCGGCGCGACCCTCTACGGCACCCGCGACCTCAGGCACTGGGCGCCGCAGATCCGGGGGCTGGAGGAGACGGCCGTGCGCCAGCTGATCTCGCCCCCCGCGGGCCGGGCCCACCTGATCAGCGGGCTCGGGGACATCGGCACGATGTACCACGAAAGCCTCACGGCGTCCCCGTCGCGCGGGATGGCGACGAACCCCGTGTTCGGGTCGAACACGGGCCTCGCGCTGGCCGCGGGGAAGCCGTCGTACGTGGTCCGCACCGGCTTCGGCGACCACGGCAACGGCGCGTCCTCGCACGACGGCGGGCGGACCTGGGCCCCCTTCGGGAGCCAGCCCGCCGTCGCCAAGGACGCGCCGGGGCCGATCGCCGTCAACACCGACGGCAGTGTGCTGCTGTGGTCCTTCGTCCACTGGGACGGCACGACGTACGCGGCCCACCGTTCCGCCGACGGCGGCGCGACCTGGACCGAGGTGCCCTCCTTCCCGAAGGGCGCCACCCCGGTCGCCGACCCCGCGGACGCGACCCGCTTCTACGCGTACGACACCGGCAGCGGAACGCTGTACGCCAGCACCGACGGCGGCCGCACCTTCACGGCCGGCGCGACCGGCCTGCCCTCGGGGGACAGCCAGTACAAGCTGGCCGCCGCCCCGGGACGCACCGGCGACCTGTGGCTGAGCACCAAGACGAACGGCCTGTACCGGTCCACCGACGGCGGTGCCTCCTTCACGAAGGTCGACAGCTGCCGCGCCTCGCACGTCCTCGGCTTCGGCAAGGCCGCACCGGGCGCCCGCTACCCGGCGGTCTACCAGGTCGGGGCCGTCGAGGACGTCACCGGGATCCTCCGCTCCGACGACGGCGCGAGGACGTGGACCCGCCTCAACGACGACGCCCACCAGTGGGGCTGGACCGGCGAGGCCATCGCCGGCGACCCGAGGGTGTACGGCCGCGTCTACGTCGGCACGAACGGCCGCGGCATCCAGTACGGGGAACCGGCCCGATGACCCCGACCGACGACACGGCGGCCTGCCGGACCGCCGGTCGCGTCGGCCTCTGACTTCATCCGGCGTCGCATCGCTCCACCTGCTCCCCCTGCTCCACCCGCTCGCCGGAGAAGACCACGCCCTCCCCACAGGGGCGTGGTGATCCTCCCCGCTTTTCCCCCCACCCATGGAAGGAAAGCCATGGCACTACGCACCCGCACCCTGAGCAGGATCGGCAAGGCCCTGCTCGCGCCCGCACTCGCGCTCGGCGCCACCGTCGGTCTCGCCGCCGCCCCCGCCTCCGCCGCCGTCTGGAACAGCTGTGACCAGTGGGGCAACACCAGCCTGGGCGGCTACACGCTCTACAACAACATCTGGGGCGGCGGCGCCGGCAGCCAGTGCATCTGGGCCAACTCCGGCACCGACTGGGGTGTCTGGGCCAACCACCCCAACACCGGCGGCATCAAGTCGTACCCCAACTCCAAGAAGGTGATCAACAAGACGATCACCTCGCTGGGTTCGCTCAACAGCAACTACAACGTCACGGTCCCGTCCTCGGGCGCGTACAACACCTCGTACGACGTCTGGGACACGGACTACGACTACGAGATCATGCTCTGGGTCAACTACAACGGCGCGGTCGGCGCGCTCGGCGACTACCAGGGCAACGTCACACTCGGCGGCCACAACTGGAACGTCTACAAGGGCCGGGTGTACCGGAGCAACGGTACGTACTGGGAGGTCTTCTCCTTCCTGCGGACCGCCGACTCCACCTCCGGTTCCGTCCAGATCCTGCCCGTCCTGAAGTGGATCAAGGACACCAAGCGCTGGATGGGCAACGAGACCATCGGTGACGTGCAGTTCGGCTTCGAGATCACCTCGTCGTCCGGTGGCCTGAACTTCCAGACCAACAACCTGACCGTCAGCAGCAGCTGACCCACCCGCCCGAGCCGGCGCCGCCCCCACGCACACGGCCCCGGCTCGGGCGCCTGCCCGCCCTGCCCGCGACGGCCTCCTCGTCGGCCTCCGGCCGGCGGCCGATCACCAGGTCTCGGCGCGCGGGCGGGTCAGGCGGATCAACACGGCGGCCGGTGTCCGCGGCAGCGAGACCCGCAGAGTGTGCTCGTCCCTGTCCCAGAGCGTCGAGCCACCGTTTCCCGCCGACGGGTGCACAATCTCCGGACGCACGTCGCGGCCCGCCAAGTGAGCGATGGGAAGGGACAGTTCAGCCTCCCCGCCCCGCCGCCACACCGACAGGTACGACGGCCCGTCCGGCACCCTCAGGCCCAGGGCCAGCCACGCGTCCGTCCACCCCGGCAGACCGAGCGGCCAGAAGGGCACGGCCCGCGCCAGGTCCCCGCGGATCGACTTGTACGTGTCCACCGCGTCCCGCACGAGCCCGAGTTGCTGCTCCGACATACGGTTCAGGTGGCCGGAGAGGTGGACGCGGCCGAGGAGCGCGCCGCCGAGGGTGAACCGGATCAGGTCGTCGTCGTACTCAGGCTGCGGGTAGGCCCAGACGGCGCCCTGCTCGGGCGGGACCGCCGTCGGCGCGGCGGCGGCGATCGCGGGGAAGCGCAGGGGGTCCTGCTGGTCGCTGGTCGACTGGAGCTGGGCGACGGCCAGGGTGGCACCGTCCATGCGCATGCCCCCGGAGGCGCAGTTCTCGACGACGAGCCCGGGGTGGCGGTCCAGGACGCCGGACAGCCACTCCAGGTAGGCGTGGGCGTGGCCGAGGAGCCCGGCGCCGGGGGAGGGGTCGCCGGGGGCGCACGTGCCGGGGTCGACGACGATGTTGTAGTCCAGCTTCAGATAGCCCACGCCCCAGTCGCCGGCGATCCGGTCCACCGTCCTGTCGAGGTGGGCGCGGGCGGCGGGGTGGCGCAGGTCGAGCTGGTGGCGACCCTGCTCGGTGATCCGTACGCCGTCCCGCTGGAAGAAGGCGTCCGGGGGGAGGGCCGAGGCGATCGGGCTGTGCACGCCGACGACCTCCGGCTCCAGCCACAGCCCCGGCACCATGCCGCGCTGCCTGATCCGCTCCAGCACGGCCTCGATGCCGCCGCCGGGGAAGCGGCGCGTCGACGGCTGCCACGCCCCCACGCTGTCCCACCAGCCGCCGTCCACGGTGTCGTCGTACCAGCCGGAGTCGATGCAGAAGTACTCCGCGCCCGCGCGGGCCGCCGCGTCGATCAGGGGGAGCAGCTTCTCGGTGGTCGGGTCGCCCATCAGCGTGTTCATGTAGTCGTTGAAGACGACGGGCAGCGAGACATGGTCCGGATGCGGCCGCCGCACGGCCCGCCGGTACGAGGTCAGGGCGGCCAAGGCGTCGTCGAGCGCCGAGCCCCGCCCCAGAGACGACACAGAGCCCTCCGTAGCGCCTTCCCCCGGGCGCAGCTCTGCCGTGCCCGGTCGAAGCGCTGCCGTGCCGTGCCGCAGCTCCGCCGCCCCCTCCGCCGAGCCGGCCCCCGCCCCGGCCTCACCCCCCGCCGGCCCCGACGACCCCACCGCCAGCGCCGCCCACACCGTCGTGAACTCCTCCGCCGGTGCCAGCCGCACCCGCCACTGGTGCTCGGCGTCCCTGGGTCCGTTCACCGCGAGGTAGGTGCCGTGCGCGCGTTCCCCCAGGTCCCAGCGCCAGCCCGCCGGTGACTCCACCTGCCACACCCAGGCCCGGCCGCCGCCCCGCTCCGTCAGCGCCCCCATCGGCAGATGGCCGTCGGTGGGCCAGCTGCCGCGCCCGGTGAGGGTGAGCGCCGCCCGGCTGTCGTGCTGGTGGGCGTCCACGCTGATGTCGGCGACGGTGTCGCGCAGCTGCTCGGCGTACCAACGGCACTCGGCGAGCCAGTCGTTGCGGGCCCGGTGCACATCCAGGACGTCGGGGGTGGGCAGCCCGCCGAGGAGGAGGCTGCTGACGGACTGGACGACGAGGGGCTCCGTGCCGTCGTTGCGCAGCCGCACCCGGGAGCGGAGCACCGGCGTCCCGATCGGCGAGGCCAGCTCGACGAAGGCGGTCAACCGCGTCACCGGGTCGCGCAGTTCGACGGTCAGCCGTGCCCAGCCGGAGCTGCTGAGGTCCCGGTGCCCCCGGTATGCGAGCCGCGACCCGAGGGCCGTCCCGGTGAACCGGGGCCCGGACCACCCGCTCCCGTGCCCGACCGCCGTCAACTCCACGAGGGGGAGGGCCACCTCCGGATCGACGGCGCTCCCCGCGGGGCCCAGCCGGACCAGACGCACGGTGCCGTCCGCCGCCGGGGCGAACTCCGCGTACAACGCAGGGTGCCCCCAACGGAACGGGCCCGGTGGAGAGTTGAAGCCGTCCGCCGTCCGGCTCGTCGTACCGGTCAAGTCGCTGCCCCTCGTCACGTTCCCTTGACGACCCCAGTGTGACCGGTCACAATCCTGGCATGGATGTGACCGGTCACACAAGGCGCTCCGCGAGCATCCGGGACGTCGCGACCGCCGCCGGGGTCTCGTACCAGACCGTCTCCCGGGTGATCAACGGCCACCCCAGCGTCAGGGCGACCACACGGGACCGGGTGCTGGCGGCCATCGACGAGCTGGGCTTCCGCCGCAACGCGACCGCCCTGGCCCTGGCCAGCGGCCGCAGCCGGGCGGTGACCGTACTGACCGCGAACACCACCCACTACGGCTACGCCTCGATCCTCCAGGGCGTCGAGGAGGCGGCCCGCGCGGCCTCGTACGCGGTCGGGATCGGTGTGCTGGAGTCGGCGGAGGAGGCGGCCGTCGCCGCCGAGGTGCGGCGGGCGGCGGACGCGGGCGGCGGGCTGATCGTGATCGCCTACGACCCGGCCGGTGTCGGCGCCCTGGCCGCCGTGCCCGCCGAACTGCCCGTCGTCGGTGTCGTCGAGACCCCGGCCACCCCGCCCGGCGACGACCGCCCCTGGGTGTGGACCGACGACCGCGAGGCCGCCTACGCGATGACCCGCCATCTGCTCTCCCTCGGCCACGAGACCGTGCACTACGTCGCCATCCCGTCCAGCACCCGCCGCACCAGCGCCCGCACCACCGGCTGGCGGCAGGCGCTCAAGGAGGCGGGGGCGCCCGAACCGCGCCCGGTGCAGGGGAACTGGGGCCCGGCGGGCGGTCACCGGGCCGGCCGGAGGCTGGCGGAGGACCCGTCGGTCACGGCGATCCTCTGCGGCAACGACGACCTGGCGCTCGGCGTGCTCCGCGCCCTGCACGAGAACGGCCGTTCCGTCCCCGGCGACGTCAGCGTGGCCGGTTTCGACGACGCCCCGCACTCCGCTTATCTGACCCCGTCCCTGACGACCGTGCGCCTGGACTTCACCGGTCTCGGCCGGGCCGCGTTCGCCCTGCTGCACGGCGTGCTGGAGAAGTCGGCCCCGATCGCCCCGCACCGGGTCTCCGTACCGGAGCTGGTCGTCCGGGAGAGCTCGGGGCCGCCTCCCGCCCGCGCCTGACCGTCCCGTAGTTCCTCTCTGCCCTGAACCATCCCTTCACGGAAGGCACGTTCATGCACAGAAGGAAAGGCCATGTCCGGAATCACCAGTGGAGCCGTCACCTGACCGGAGGTCCGACCGCGTGATCACCCCCACCCGTACGGGCGCCCCGGAAAGAAGCCGCACCAGGTCCCGGGTACGCACCGCCCTGATCACCGCAGTACTTGGAGTCACCGCCATGGCAGGCACCCTTCCCGCCACCGGGGCCCCCGCGGCCGCCGCCGCGGACCCGCAGCGCCTCACCGTCGACCTCTCCGCCTCCGAGGGCCCCGTCATGCGGGGCGCCAACGGCGCGCTCTACGGACTCAGCGACGACGGCGTGCCCAGCGACGCCGCCCTCGCCCCGCTGAAGATCACCAGCATCTCGCAGAAGCCGGAGGGCGGCGCCCAGCACCCCAACGGCGACGCGCTCACCGTCTCCCGGTCGTTCTTCCGCAACGGCGGCGGCGAGATCAACGTGATGATGCAGGACATCTACGCCAAGTGGCCCTACGAGGACCTCGGCATCGACGACTACCTCCCCAAGGTCGACAGCATCGTCAAGGAGATCGCGGCCGACCCGAACAGCGACCGCTTCGTCTACGTCCCCTTCAACGAGCCGGACCAGATCTGGTACAAGCTCGACGTCGCCGACCAGGCCCAGTACGAGCGCAACCGCGACCGGTTCTTCCGGGACTGGAAGACGGTGTACGAACGCATCCGCGCCATCGACCCCGACGCGCGGATCGCCGGCCCCAACGAAGCCGCTTACCACACACGCCTGCTGAGGGACTTCCTCGCCTTCGCCCAGCGCGAGGACGTCCTGCCCCAGATCATGACCTGGCACGAACTGAACTCCGGCTCCCTGAGGGACTTCCAGGGCCACTACGACGACTACCGGGCGCTGGAACGGCAGTTGGGCATCGCCCCGCTGAAGATCAACATCGATGAGTACGCCAACCGCCGCGACCTCTCCGTCCCCGGCCAGCTCGTGCAGTGGGTCTCGATGTTCGAGAGGAACAAGGTGTACGCCAACCAGGCGTACTGGGACGCCGCCGGGAACCTGGACGGCAACGTCGTCCGCTCCAACGTCCCCAACGGCGGCTGGTGGTTCTTCCGCTGGTACGCGGGCCTCACCGGTGACACCGTGAAGGTCACCCCGCCGCGGGCGAACACCATCGACACCCTTCAGGGCCTCGCCTCCCTCGACACCTCCCGCCGCCAGGCCCAGGTGCTGCTGGGCGGCTCTGCGGGCGACGCCGACGTCGTGGTCCGCGAGGTCCCCCGCTCCCTCTTCGGCCGTACGGTCACCGCGACCGTCGCCGAGGCCGCCTGGTCCGGCTACGAGGGGCAGCACGCCACGCCGCGCGTCCTGACCCGCACGAAGGCGCGGGTCGCCGCCGACGGCACGGTGACCGTCCCGCTGCGCGGCCTGCACAAGATGTCCGCCTACCGGATCGTCCTCACCCCCGGCGGCGCCGGCACCCCGTCCGCGCCCGCGGTCCCCTGGACCGCCTCCTACGAGGCCGAGGACGCCGCCGTCACCGACGGCAAGGTCTACACCCACGGCACCGTCACCAACGCCAACGGCTACGCCGCCTCCGGCACCAAGGACGTCGGCTCCCTCAACCAGGCCGGCAGCAGGGTCGACTTCACGGTGACCGTCCCCGAGGACGGGCGTTACGACCTGGCGATCCTCTACGGCAACCAGTCCGGCGCCCCCGCCACCCAGAAGCTGTCCGTCGACGGCGGCGACCCGGTCACGGTCACCTACCCCTCCACCGAGAACTGGACCTACCGCGCCAAGAAGGACGTCCGCGTCGACCTGTCCGCCGGCACCCACACCCTGACCCTCGCCAAGGGCGCCGCCGAGGTCACCCTCGACCGGATCGACCTCACCGCCCGCACCGCGGCGCCCGCCGCCTCCTACGAGGCCACGCTCGCCGACATCAGCGGCAAGCCGTCGTTCGACTACTCCTCGTCGGCCGGCGTGGGCACCGGTGCCCTCGTCCTCGGTCCCGGCGACAAGGCGGTCTTCGACGTGTACGCCCCGCGCGACGGCTACTACCGGGTGGTGCCCCGGGCGTCGGCGCCGGTGCGGCTCGCCCTGCACGGGCAGACGGTGGCCGCGGCGCCCGGCCGCCCGCTGAGGCTGTACCTCGTCGCGGGCAACAACCGGATCGAGACGACCGCCAAGCACAGCGCCCTACGCTCCCTCGACGTCTCCGGTGACGGCTCGACCGACGGCGCCCTCTCCTACGGGGCCGCCGAAGCCACCCTCACCGGCGGGGCCGTGCTGGTCGACTCGGCTCACGCCTCCACCGGCGCCTACATCGGCCGGCTCGGCAACAGCGCCGACAGCACCGCCGAGTTCACCGTGCGAGCACCCACCGCCGGCCGCTACGTACTGGTCGTCCACTACGCCCACAACGACCGCCGGGACAACGGTCACGCCTACAACACCGACATCATGTCCCGCACGGCGGACATCACCGTCGGCACCGGGACCCCGAAGAAGGTCACCTTCAAGAACACCTGGAGCTGGGACGACTACTGGACCGTCGGCGTCCCCGTCGACCTGCGGAAGGGCGCCAACAAGGTGACCTTCGGCAACGCGAACGCCTGGGCGCCGAACATCGACCGGATCGAGCTGGGCCGGGTCATCGGCTGAGCCATTTTTTCCGGCTCGTGAATTCTGTGAGAAGTATTGACGCCGGTGGCCGGATCTTTATTATCCACTTGCTCGATACTTCGATCTGCGTTCGAAATGACGAACGCATGCGAGGTCGCGCCGCATCACCCCACGCACAGCCTCCGAGGGGCCGGCAGAGCCGCGCACTCAGAAAAACGAGGTCCCCATGCTCAGACTCAGCTTCAGCCGCAGACGTCCGTCCGCGGTTCTCGCTGCCACGACCGCGACCGTCGTCTCGGCGGCGGCACTGCTGGTCGCCAGCCCGGCCGCCCAGGCGGCCAGCAGCGGCGCCCTGCGCGGCGTCGGCTCCAACCGGTGTCTCGATGTGGCGGGCGCCAGCCAGACCAACGGCACCACCACTCAGATCTATGACTGCTGGGGCGGGGCCAACCAGCAGTGGACGCTGACGGACAGCAACCAGCTGACCGTGTACGGCAACAAGTGCCTGGACGTCCCCGGCCACGCCACCACGGCCGGTACCCGGCCGGTGATCTGGGACTGCAACGGCGGTGCGAACCAGCAGTGGCGGGTGAACACGGACGGCACGGTCGTCGGTGTGGAGTCCGGGCTGTGCCTGAGCGTCGTGGGTGCCGGTACCGCCAACGGCACCGCGGTGGAGATCGCGGCGTGCAACGGCGGCAGCAACCAGAAGTGGTCCGGCCTGACCGCGTCGGGCACCACGTGTTCCCTGCCGTCGACGTACCGGTGGACCTCGACCGGCGCGCTGGCGCAGCCGGCGAACGGGTGGGCCGCGCTGAAGGACTTCACCACCGTGACCTACCAGGGCAAGCACCTGGTCTACGGGACGTACTCCGACGGCAACTGGAAGTCGATGGGCTTCGGCCCCTTCACGAACTGGTCGGACATGGCGACGGCCCCCCAGACCGCCATGAGCCAGGGCGCGGTGGCGCCCACGCTGTTCTACCTCTCGACCAAGAACATCTGGGTGCTGGCCTCCCAGTGGGCCGGCGGCTGGAAGTTCAACTACCGCACGTCGACCGACCCCACCAACCCCAACAGCTGGTCCGCGCCGCAGGCGATGTTCACCGGCGAGCTCCCCAGCTCCGAGAACTCCCCCACCGGCGCGCTCGACCAGACCCTGATCGCCGACGACCAGAACATGTACCTGTTCTTCGCCGGTGACAACGGCAAGATCTACAAGACGAGCATGCCGCTCGCGAACTTCCCGGGCAACTTCGGCTCGTCGTACACGACGGTCATCAGCGACACCGTGGACAAGGTGTTCGAGGCGCCGGAGGTCTACAAGGTCCAGGGCCAGAACCAGTACCTCATGATCGTCGAGGCGCGGGGCGCGAACGGGCGCTACTTCCGCTCGTACACCGCCTCCAGCCTGAACGGTCCGTGGACCGTGCAGGCCGGCACCGAGGCCAACCCCTTCGCGGGCAAGGCCAACAGTGGTGCCACCTGGACCAACGACATCAGCCACGGTGACCTGGTCCGCAACAACCCCGACCAGACCAAGACCATCGACCCCTGCAACCTGCAGTTCCTCTACCAGGGCAGGGGCGCCACCCAGAGCGGCCTCGACTACTCGCTGTGGCCGTACCGGCCGGGTGTCCTCACCCTGCAGCGCTGACCCGCCCGACACGCACCACCCAGAGGAACCCCAGCCGTACGTCGGCTGGGGTTCCTCCCCTTTGGCGGGCACGGGCCCCGGGGGTCATCCCGCCGTTCCGGCGATCTCCTTCGGTGCGGGCTCGGCCCGGTCCGCGCCGTCGCCGTACCGGGAGCGCAGCTCCGACAGGACGCCGAACGCCGCCGCCGTCAGCGGCACCGACAGGAGCATGCCGAGGATGCCGGCGATGGAGGCGCCCGCGGTGAGCGCCAGCAGGATCGCCGCCGGGTGCATCTGCACGGTCCGGCTGTGGATCATCGGCTGGAGCACGTTCCCCTCCAGGATCTGCACCGCGAACACCACACCGACCGCCCACAGCGCCGTCACCAGCCCCCGGTCGGCGAACGCCACCAGGATCGCCACCGCGCCCGACAGGAACGCGCCGAGGTACGGGATGTACGCGCCGACGAACACCAGCGCGCCCAGACCGACGGCACCCGGCACCTGGAGGATCAGCAGACCGATGGCGATGCAGACACCGTCGATGAACGCGATGATCGTCGTGCCCCGCATGAAGCCCTCGATCGCCTGGAACGCGCGCCGGGCCATCACCTCCAGCGTCTCCCCGCGGCCGCGCGGCGCGAGGGAGTGCAGGGACGCGACCGCCTTGTCGGAGTCGCGCAGGAAGAAGAACATCAGCAGCAGCGCCAGGATCGCCATCGCGACGAACGAGCTGACCGCGCTGACCCCGGTGAGCACCCCGGACGCCGCCGTGCCGCCGAACTTCGACAGCAGCTCCCTGGCGTTCTTCGCGAGGTCGTCCAACGACGTCCCGGCCAGCCCGAACTCGTCGCTCAGCGACCGCGCCGCGTCCCGCAGCGAGGAGATGATCTGGTCACCGGTGTCGATCAGCGCCGCGACCACGATGTACGCGGCCCCGCCCATCACCACGACCACGGCCGCGCAGGTCAGCCCGGCGGCGAGGCTCTTGTTGAACCGCATCGCCACCAGCCGCCGGTAGAACGGCCCGAGCAGCGCCGTGCCGAGCAGGGCGAGCAGCACCGGTGTGACCGCCGTCTGGAACGTCACGCAGATCCACACACCCACCGCCACCACGCCGGTGACGAGCAGTGTCAGCGCGCTCCACACCGCCACGTGCCGCGCCGGCCCCGGCAGGAAGCCACCGGAGCCGACCGGCGCCGGCGGGGCGAGCGCCGGCGCCACCTCCACGGGGCCGCCGCCGGTGGTCCGTATCGTCGTCCGCGTCCGGTGCAACGGTCTGCGCGGGGCGCCGCCCCGCCGGCCCTGCCGTCCCCCGCGCGCCCGGCGAGGGTCTCCCGTACGGCTGTTCATGCTTGGTCGTCTCCGCTCACTCAGGGGGTCGCGCACACCCCCTGAAGATCACGGGATGGCCGTGGCGCCATAGCGTAGACCGGCGTCCGAACAGCCGTCGCCCGCCTACTCGGTGACCGGCAGCGACGCCCCGTCCCGCAGGAACAGCGGGATGCGGTCCAGCGGCGCGTCCACCGTGACGGACGCGCCGCCGTCGTACGTCTCCCCGGTCCACGCGTCGGTCCATCGGGCGCCCACCGGGAGATAGGTCGTCCACGTCGTCGCGCCCGCCTCCAGCACCGGCGCCACCAGCACGTCCGGACCGAACAGGTACGCGTCGTCGACCGTCCAGGCCCGCTCGTCCCCGGGGAACTCCAGGAACAGCGGGCGCATGACGGGCAGCCCCTGCTCGTGGGCCTCGCGCATGACCCGCAGGACGTACGGCTTGATGCGCTCGCGCAGCCGCAGGTACCGCTCCAGGATCGCGCCGGCCTCCTCGCCGTACGACCAGACCTCGTTGGGCCCGCCGGTCATGGCCGGTCCCAGCGGCATACCGGGCTCACGGAAGCCGTGCAGCCGCATCAGCGGGGAGAACGCGCCGAACTGGAACCAGCGGACCATCACCTCGCGGTACGCCGGGTCGTCCGGGTCGCCCCCGTGGAAGCCGCCGATGTCGGTGTTCCACCAGGGGATGCCCGACAGCGCGGTGTTGAGGCCCGCCGCGATCTGCCGCCGCAGGGTCGGGAAGTCGGTGCCGATGTCACCGGACCACAGGGCGGCCCCGTACCGCTGACTCCCCGCCCACGCCGAGCGGTTGAGGGAGACGATCTCGTCCTCGCCGGCCGCCTTCAGGCCCTCGTAGAAGGTGCGGGCGTTCTCCGCCGGGTAGATGTTGCCGACCTCCAGGCCGGGGCCCGCCCAGTACCGCAGGTTCTCCTGGAAGCCCGGCTTCAGCTCCGGCTCGCAGGCGTCCAGCCAGAACGCCGTGATGCCGTACGGCTCCAGGTAGTTCTCCTTCACCCGCGCCCACACGAACTCCCGTGCCTCCGGGTTCGTCGCGTCGTAGAACGCCACCTGGACCGTGGAGGCGACCTCCTTGTCGGGCCAGTCGGCGTGGGCCGTCGGACCGTACTGCGTGCCGATGAAGTAGCCGCGCTGGTCCATCACCGGGTGGTTCTCCGACAGCGGCGACACCGACGGCCACACCGACACCACCAACTTGATGCCCATCCCGGCCAGTTCCTCCACCAGCGCCGCCGGATCGGGCCACTCGCTCGGGTCGAACTTCCACTCGCCGAGATGCGTCCAGTGGAAGAAGTCGCACACGATCACATCGATCGGCAGGCCCCTGCGCTTGTACTCCCGTGCCACGGCGAGGAGTTCGTCCTGGGTGCGGTAGCGCAGCTTGCACTGCCAGAACCCGGACGCCCACTCCGGCAGCATCGGCGTACGGCCCGTCACCGCGCTGTAGCGGCGCTGCGCGTCGGCCGGTTCGCCCGCGGTGATCCAGTAGTCGATCTGCCGGGCCGAGTCCGCGACCCAGCGCGTCCCGTTGCCCGCCAGCTCGACCCGGCCGATCGCCGGGTTGTTCCACAGCAGGGTGTAGCCGCGGCTGGAGGTCAGCACCGGGATGCCCACCTCGGCGTTGCGCTGCACCAGGTCGAGGACCAGCCCCTTCTGGTCAAGCCGCCCGTGCTGGTGCTGGCCGAGGCCGTACAGCTTCTCGTCGTCGTACGCGGCGAAACGCTGCTCCAGCCGGTGGTGGCCGTTGCCGACCGCCGTGTACAGCCGCGGGCCCGGCCACCAGAAGTGGGCGCGCTCCTCGGACAGCAGCTCGTGGCCGTCGGCGGTGCGGGTGAAGCGGACCAGGCCCTCGGCGCTGACCTCGGCGGTGAGCGCGCCGACCGTCAGCCGGCCCCGCCCCTCCTCGATCTTGACGCTGCTCTCGGTGCTCTCCGCCTCGTCGAGCAGGGCGCCCGGCAGCCCGTCGAGGAGGGGGCCGCCCAGCCGGGCACGGACCCGGACCGCGTCGGGCCCCCAGGGCTCGATCCGCAGGGTCTCCTGGCGTCCGCTCCACTCGAGGGCGCCGTCCCGCTCGCGGAACGTGCCGACGGTGGGGGAGGACTGGGCGAGGCTGACCGCGCCCGTCGGGTTCTGGTTCTCGTTCTCGGCAGACTCGTTCACGAGACGGCTCCTGAAGGAAGGAGGGGCGGCCCCCCGGCGCGACTGCGACTGCCGGGGGACTGGGAGGAGGGGACGGGGGCGCTGGGCGCGCTGCGGGGGCCGGGCGGTAAAGGCGTGCGGAGCCGGGCGAGACGGCGGGCGGGGGCCGGGCGGTAGCGGAGTGCGGAGACCGGTCCGAAACGGCGTGCGGAGGCCGGGCTGTGGCGGAGTGCGCTGGCCGCACGGTGTCCCCGGATGGCCTACGGGAGCCGGTTGCACCGCTCCGCCCCGCCCCACCCCGGTGTCAGCCGCCGCCGGTCAGCGGTCCCGTGCTGGCGCGGACCGTCAGCTCGGGGGCGAGCAGCACCACTTCGTCCGTCTCCCGCCCGTCGAGCTTGGCGACGAGCTGTTCCACGGCCCGTCGGCCCATTTCCTGGGCGGGGATGGCGACCGAGGTCAGCCGTACCGACGCCTGCAGCGCGACCTGCTCGGGACAGACGGCGATCACCGAGACGTCCTCGGGCACCGCCCGGCCCTGCTGGCGCAGCAGCGCGAGCAGCGGCTCGACCGCGGACTCGTTCTGCACGACGAACCCCGTGGTGCCCGGCCGTTCGTCGAAGATCCGGGCCAGCGTCGCGGCCATCGCGTCGTAGCCGCCCTCGCAGGGCCGGTGCAGCACCCGCAGCTCCAGCTCCCGTGCCCGGGACCGCAGCCCGTCGAGGGTGCGCTCGGCGAAACCGGTGTGCCGCTCGTACACCGCGGGGGCCTCGCCGATGACGGCGATCTCGCGATGGCCCAGCGTCGCCAGGTGCTCCACGCACAGCGCGCCCGTCGCCGCGAAGTCGAGGTCGACGCAGGTCAGCCCACTGGTGTCGGCCGGCAGCCCGATCAGCACGGACGGCTGGTCGGTGTCGCGCAGCAGCGGCAGGCGCTCGTCGTCCAGCTCGACGTCCATCAGGATCATCGCGTCGGCGAGCCCGCTGCCGGTGACCCGGCGGACCGCGTCGGGACCCTCCTCGCCGGTGAGCAGCAGCACGTCGTAGCCGTGGGTACGGGCCGTCGTCGCCACCGCGATGGCGATCTCCATCATCACGGGGACGTACATGTCCGTCCGCAGCGGGACCATCAGCGCGATGATGTTGGACCTGTTGCTCGCCAGGGCGCGGGCCCCGGCGTTGGGGTGGTAGCCCAGCTCCCGGATGCTCCGTTCGACCCGTTGGCGGGTGCCGGTGGAGATGGACCGCTTGCCGCTGAGGACATAGCTCACCGTGCTCGCCGAGACTCCGGCGTGCTGGGCGACCTCGGCGAGGGTGACCATCCAGCTCTCCAAGCGTGTTTAAGCGCTTCGACGGCGCGTTCGTTCCGTACGGGGCGGTGTGAGGGTGACTCGACAGTAGCCGGGCGGTGGATGCGTGTCCATAGCCTGTCGAAGCGCTTCGATACGAGCTGGGTACCTCAGGAATGGGGGAGGATGCCGTACGACTGGGTGCGGGCTCCCGGGGGCTTGTCCCGCGGTTCCCCGCGTCCCCCGTTCGCGCGCCCTCCGCTTCGAGAGGCGCCGTGCCCCTCAGCTTAGAACCCGGGGACGGCTTTCGGCCGTCGGTGGCGGGGAACGGCCGGTCCGGTGGCGGAGCGGTGGTCGGCCACCATCGGCTGAACGCGGACGCGAGGGGTGGCGGGGGCCGTCCGGATCGGGTACCAACGATCGGGTAGCACCCATCGGTAACCAATCAGGTACTCATCCGGTACAAGATCCCGATTCGCGGCGAGGTGAGCCTCATGTCCGCACCACCCCTCAAGAAACCCGTCGTCACCGAACGTGAGGCCCGCCAGGTGGCGGAGGCAGCCCGCGAACGGGACTGGCGCAAGCCCAGCTTCGCCAAGGAACTGTTCCTGGGCCGGTTCCGCCTCGACCTCATCCACCCCCACCCGCTGCCCACCGACGAGGCCGTCCGGCGCGGTGAGCAGTTCCTGGCCAAGCTCCGCGCGTTCTGCGAGACGAAGGTCGACGGCGCCCTCATCGAGCGCGAGGCCCGGATCCCCGACGAGGTGATCAACGGCCTCAAGGAGCTCGGCGCCCTCGGCATGAAGATCGACCCCAAGTACGGCGGCCTCGGCCTCACCCAGGTGTACTACAACAAGGCGCTGGCCCTGGTCGGCTCGGCCAGCCCGGCGATCGGCGTGCTGCTCTCCGCGCATCAGTCGATCGGCGTACCGCAGCCGCTGAAACTGTTCGGCACCCCCGAGCAGAAGCAGAAGTTCCTGCCGCGCTGCGCCCGCACCGACATCAGCGCCTTCCTCCTCACCGAGCCCGACGTCGGCTCGGACCCGGCTCGCCTGGCGACGACCGCGGTGCCCGACGGGGACGACTACGTCCTCGACGGCGTGAAGCTCTGGACGACGAACGGCGTGGTCGCCGACCTCCTCGTCGTCATGGCGCGGGTGCCGAAGTCCGACGGCCACAAGGGCGGCATCACCGCCTTCGTCGTGGAGACGGACTCGCCCGGCGTCACCGTCGAGAACCGCAACGCCTTCATGGGGCTGCGCGGCATCGAGAACGGCGTCACCCGCTTCCACCAGGTCCGGGTCCCGGCGGCCAACCGCATCGGCCCCGAGGGCGCCGGGCTGAAGATCGCGCTGACCACCCTCAACACCGGCCGCCTCTCGCTGCCCGCGTCCTGTGTGGCCGCCGGCAAGTGGTGTCTGAAGATCGCCCGCGAGTGGTCGGCGGCCCGCGAGCAGTGGGGCAAGCCGATCGCCCACCACGAGGCCGTGGGCGCCAAGATCAGCTTCATCGCGGCCACCACCTTCGCCCTGGAGGCGGTGCTCGACCTCTCCTCGCAGATGGCCGACGAGGACCGCAACGACATCCGGATCGAGGGCGCCCTCGCCAAGCTCTTCGCCTCCGAGATGGGCTGGCGCATCGCCGACGAGCTGGTCCAGATCCGCGGCGGCCGGGGCTTCGAGACCGCCGACTCCCTGAAGGCGCGCGGCGAGCGTGCCGTGCCGGCCGAGCAGATGCTGCGCGACCTGCGGATCAACCGCATCTTCGAGGGCTCCACGGAGATCATGCACCTGCTGATCGCCCGCGAGGCCGTCGACGCCCACCTCACCGTGGCCGGCGACCTCATCGACCCCGAGAAGTCCCTCTCCGACAAGGCGAGGGCCGGGGCGAACGCGGGCGTCTTCTACGCCAAATGGCTGCCCAAACTGGTCGCGGGCACCGGCCAGCTCCCGCGCGCCTACCCGGAGTTCCATCCGGCGGGCCACCCCGACCTCTCGGCCCACCTGCGCTACGTCGAGCGCTCCGCCCGCAAGCTGGCCCGCTCCACCTTCTACGCCATGTCCCGCTGGCAGGGCCGGATGGAGACCAAGCAGGGCTTCCTGGGCCGGATCGTCGACATCGGCGCCGAGCTGTTCGCGATGAGCGCGGCCTGCGTACGCGCCGAACTGCTGCGCACCACGGAGGGTCACGGCCGCGAGGCGTACCAGCTCGCCGACGTCTTCTGCCGGCAGTCCCGCCTCCGCGTCGAGGAACTCTTCGGCCGGTTGTGGAGCAACACCGACGACATCGACCGCAAGGTGGTCAAGGGCGTGCTCGGGGGCGCGTACGAGTGGCTGGAGCACGGGGTGGTCGACCCCTCGGGCGAAGGCCCGTGGATCGCCGACGCGACACCGGGCGCGAGCGAGAAGGAGAACGTGCACCGCCCCATCCGCTGACACCACTCCCGCGGAAACCGCCGTCGCCCGCGGCGCGGATTCCGCCGTCGCCCCGCTCCGCCGCCCGCTGCTTGCCGCGCTCATCGCACGAGCCGACAATCGAAAGGACGGCGGACGGGGCGACAGCGCCGAGGTGATGCTGCGATGTCCGAACTCGGCATGAACTCCCTCACCCAGAGGATCATGCGCGCGGGGGAGGGCCGGATACTGCGCCGGCTGCACCGGATCGCCGAGGAGGTCGCCTCCGTCGAGGAGGACTTCGCGGCCCTCGACGACACCGATCTGCGCGCCCTCACCGACGAGTACCGGCAGCGCCTGGCCGACGGCGAGACCCTCGACGACCTGCTGCCGGAGGCGTTCGCCACCATGCGGGAGGCCGCCCGCCGCACCCTCGGCATGCGGCCCTTCGACGTCCAGGTGATGGGCGGCGCGGCCCTCCACCTCGGCAATATCGCCGAGATGCAGACCGGCGAGGGAAAAACCCTGGTGGCCACCCTGCCCGTCTACCTCAACGCCCTCACCGGGCAAGGCGTCCACGTCGTCACCGTCAACGACTACCTCGCCCGCCGGGACGCCGAGTGGATGGGGAAGGCGTACACGTTCCTCGGGCTGACCGTCGGCGTCGTCCGCTCCGAGTCGACCCCGGACGAACGCCGGGCGGCGTACGCCTGCGACGTCACCTACGGCACGAACACGGAGTTCGGGTTCGACTACCTGCGCGACAACATGGCCTGGTCGCGCTCCGAACTCGTACAGCGCGGCCACCACTTCGCGATCGTCGACGAGGCCGACTCCATCCTCATCGACGAGGCCCGCACCCCGCTGATCATCTCCGGCCCGGCCGACCCGGCGACCCACTGGTACGAGGCGTTCGCGACCCTCGTGGGACCCATGAGGGGCGTCGAGATCCAGGCGGAGCGCTTCACCCGCCCCGCCGACAAGGAACGGTTGGAGCGACTGCGCGCGAGCCACCACTACGAGTACGACCGGCGCAAGCACACCGTCGCGATCCTCGACCCGGGCGTCGAGTACGTCCAGGACCAGCTGGGCATCGACAGCCTCTACGAGTCCGACCACACCCCTCTGATCGGGCACCTCGACAACGCACTGAAGGCGAAGGAGCTGTTCAAGAGGGACCAGCAGTACGTCGTCATCGACGGCGAGGTCCTGATCGTCGACGAGCACACCGGCCGCCTGCTTCCCGGCCGCCGCTACAACGAGGGCCTCCACCAGGCGATCGAGGCCAAGGAGGGCGTGTCGGTCAACGCCGAGAACCAGACCCTCGCCACCATCACCCTGCAGAACTTCTTCCGGCTCTACGACAAGCTCTCCGGGATGACCGGCACGGCGATGACGGAGGCCGCCGAGTTCCACCAGATCTACGACCTGGGCGTCGTCCCCGTCCCCACCAACCGGCCCATGATCCGCGAGGACCGGCCGGACCTGATCTACCGGACCGCCGAGGCCAAGTTCGCGGCGGTCGTCGACGACATCGCCCAGCGGCACGCCCGGGGCCAGCCGGTGCTGGTCGGCACCACCACGGTCGAGGTCTCCGAGGCGCTCTCCGCCCGCCTGAGCGAGCGCCGGGTCCCGCACCAGGTCCTCAACGCCAAGAACCACCGGCGCGAGGCCATGATCGTCGCCCAGGCGGGACGCAAGGGAGCGGTGACGGTCGCCACGAACATGGCGGGCCGGGGCACCGACATCATGCTCGGCGGCAACCCGGAGGCCCTGGCCAGGGCCGTGCTGCCCGACGACGCCGACGAGGAGGAACGCCGGGCGGTCCTCGACCGGATCACCGCGCAGACGGCGGCCGAGCACACCGAGGTCACCGAACTGGGCGGTCTCTACGTCCTCGGCACCGAACGCCACGACGCCCGCCGCATCGACCACCAGCTGCGCGGCCGCTCGGGCCGCCAGGGCGACCCTGGGGAGTCCCGTTTCTACCTCTCCCTCCAGGACGATCTGATGCGGCTGTTCCAGGCCCAGCTCGTGGAGCGCGTCATGGCCGCGACGAACGTGCCCGAGGACGTCCCCATCGAGAACAGGATCGTCACCCGCGCCGTCGCCTCGGCCCAGGCCCAGCTGGAGCGCCAGCACTTCGAGTCCCGCAAGGACGTCCTGAAGTTCGACGAGGTCCTCAACCGCCAGCGCCGGCTGATCTACGACCAGCGCCGCCGCGTCCTGGAGGGCGAGGACCTGCGCGGGCAGATCCTCCACTTCATGGACGACACCGTCGAGGCGTACGTGGCCGCCGAGACGGCCGAGGGCTACCCGGAGGACTGGGACCTGGACGCCCTGTGGCGGGCGCTCGGGCAGCTCTACCCGGTGGGGCCCACGATCGCGGACCTGGAGCGGGAGCACGGCGGCCGCGCCAACCTCACCGCCGGGGACCTGGTGACGGCCCTGACGGACGACATCCGCGCCCACTACGCCGAGCGCGAGGCGGAGCTGGGCGACAAGGCCCTGCGTGAGCTGGAACGCCGGGTGGTGCTGTCCGTCCTCGACCGCACCTGGCGCGAGCACCTCTACGAGATGGACTACCTCCGCGACGGCATCGGCCTGCGCTGGACCCTGGGCCGTGAACCCATCGTGGAGTACGAGCGCGAGGGCTTCGACATGTTCGTCGCCATGACCGACGCGATCAAGGAGGAGTCCGTCGGCTACGTCTTCCACCTCGACCTCGACGCCGCCGCCGAGGGCCTCGCCCCCACCCGGGACGAGGAGGCCCTCCACTTCACGGCCCCGACCGTCGACACGGCGGAGGGTGTGGTGGAGGGCGCCCGGAGGACGTAGCCGTTCAGCGGTGTGTACCGCCGGCGCTCAGCAGTACTTGTCGCTGGGGTCCCGCGTCGTCCACGAGCACGAGTCGACCTTGGTGCCGCTCGCTCTCAGCAGCGTCGCCGTGTCGCTGGTGTTGTTCCAGACGTAGGCCCGGCGGTTCTGGTACTTGGTCGCGCCGGTGTCGGTGCCCGAGCCGGTGCGGACCTTGATGTACTTGCCCGCCCCGATCCTGATGTCCGGGAACACGTACTTGTGGTTGTCGGGGTCCTTCAGCACCCAGCCCTTCAGCGAGACGCTCGACGCGCCGGTGTTCCGGATCTGTACCCACTCGCCGTTGAGGCTGGTGTTGGACCGGGTGTCCGTGCCGGGACTGTCGAAGTACACGCGGTAGATGGACACGCCCCCCGCCGCCTCCGCCGGGCTGCTCAGCACCGTGCCGGTGAGTGCCACCGCTCCGGCGAGCGCGGGCAGGGCGGCGCGTATGCGCTTGCGCATGGATTTCCCCCCAGGGACCTCGTACACGATCGCCGTCGTTCCCCAGCGATCGGCTGATACGACTTTCGGATCAGCTGGGAAGAAGTCATATCACCCTGTCTTCACACCTGCTTCACAAACGGAGAAAACGCATCGCCGACCGCACAGCACCCGAAGTGGGTCAACAGGGGCCGCGCGGTCCTGCCGGACACGGGATGCGGCAACAATGGGGGGATGAGTGACAGTCCCGCCCCTCTCGCCGATCCCCATCTCGTCTTCGACCCCGCCGACGGGGTACGGCACGTGGTGATCCTCGGATCGACCGGCTCGATCGGCACCCAGGCCATCGACCTCGTCCTGCGCAACCCGGACCGCTTCCGGGTCACCGGGCTCTCCGCCGCCGGGGGGAGGGTGGAGCTGCTGGCCGAGCAGGCGCACCGGCTGCGGGTGCGGACCGTCGCCGTCGCCCGCGAGGACACCGTCCCCGCGCTGCGCGAGGCCCTCACCGCCGCGTACGGCACCGGGGAGCCGCTCCCCGAGATCCTCGCGGGCCCCGGCGCCGCCGCCGAACTCGCCGCCTCCGACTGTCACACGGTGCTCAACGGCATCACCGGCTCCATCGGCCTCGCGCCCACCCTCGCCGCCCTGGAGACGGGCCGCACCCTCGCGCTCGCCAACAAGGAGTCGCTGATCGTCGGCGGCCCGCTGGTGAAGGCCGTCGCCAAGCCCGGCCAGATCATCCCGGTCGACTCCGAGCACGCCGCCCTCTTCCAGGCCCTCGCCTGCGGCACCCGCGCCGATGTGCGCAAGCTGGTCGTCACCGCCTCCGGCGGACCGTTCCGGGGCCGCACCAAGGCGGAGCTGGCGGACGTCACCCCCGCCGACGCCCTGGCGCACCCCACCTGGGCCATGGGCCCCGTCATCACGGTCAACTCCGCGACCCTCGTCAACAAGGGCCTGGAAGTCATCGAGGCGCACCTCCTCTACGACATTCCCTTCGATCGCATTGAGGTCGTCGTCCACCCCCAGTCGTATGTCCACTCGATGGTTGAGTTCACGGACGGATCGACAATGGCGCAGGCCACGCCCCCGGACATGCGCGGCCCCATCGCCATCGGCCTCGGCTGGCCCCAGCGCGTCCCCGACGCGGCGCCCGCCTTCGACTGGACCAAGGCGTCCACCTGGGAGTTCCTCCCGCTCGACAACGACGCGTTCCCCTCGGTCGGCCTCGCCCGGCACGTGGGCCGGCTCGCGGGCACGGCCCCGGCGGTGTTCAATGCGGCCAACGAGGAGTGCGTCGACGCGTTCCTGTACGGCGGGCTCCGGTTCGACGCGATCATGGAGACGGTGACCCGGGTCGTCGAGGAGCACGGCACCCCCGCGACGGGAACTTCCCTGACGGTGGCGGACGTCCTCGAAGCGGAGACCTGGGCGCGCGCCCGCGCCCGTGAACTGACAGGATCCCCAGGCAAACCCACCGAGCGGACGACCGCGGAGGCCCGTGCATGACGACCCTGATGTTCATCCTCGGCATAGTGGTCTTCGTGATCGGCCTGGCCTTCTCGATCGCCTGGCACGAGCTGGGCCACTTCTCCACGGCCAAGATGTTCGGCATCCGCGTGCCCCAGTTCATGGTGGGCTTCGGCCCGACCCTCTGGTCCCGCACCAAGGGCGAGACGGAGTACGGCGTCAAGGCGATCCCGCTCGGCGGCTACATCCGCATGATCGGCATGATCCCGCCCGGCGCCGACGGCCGCGTCGAGAGCCGCTCCACCTCCCCGTGGCGCGTGATGATCGAGGACGCCCGCGAGGCGTCCTTCGAGGAGCTGAAGCCCGGCGACGAGGAGCGCCTCTTCTACACGCGCAAGCCGTGGAAGCGCGTCATCGTGATGTTCGCCGGGCCCTTCATGAACCTGGTCCTCGCCGTCGTGATCTTCGTCGGCGTGATGATGACCTTCGGCGCCAAGACCCAGACGACCACGGTCAGCAAGGTCTCCGACTGCGTCATCTCCGCCAGCGAGAACCGCACCAAGTGCAAGGACGGCGACAAGGAGGCCCCCGCCAAGGCCGCCGGCCTCCAGCCCGGCGACAAGATCGTCGCGTTCGACGGCGCCCCCGTCACCGACTGGTCGACCCTCCAGGCCGACATCCGCGACAACCCCGGCAAGAAGGTCACCCTCACCGTCGAGCGCGACGGCAAGCAGGTCGACATCACGCCCACCCTCATCAAGAACGATGTCGCCCAGACCGACGGCCAGGGCGGCTACGTCGAGGACAAGTTCGTCTCCGCCGGCTGGCTCGGCTTCACCCCGGCCGCCGACATCGTCCCGCTCTCCTTCGGGCAGTCCGTGGACCGCATGGGCGACATGATGGAGAACGGCGTCGAGTCCCTCATCTCGCTGCCCGCCAAGATCCCCGCCCTGTGGGACGCCACCTTCGGCGACGGCGAGCGCGCGGCGGACTCGCCCATGGGCGTGGTCGGCGCCGCCCGCGTCGGCGGCGAGATCTTCACCATGGACATCCCCGCCACCCAGCAGCTCGCCAGCTTCCTCATCCTGCTGGCCGGCTTCAACCTCTCCCTCTTCCTGTTCAACATGCTCCCGCTCCTCCCGCTCGACGGCGGGCACATCGCGGGCGCGCTGTGGGAGTCGGTGCGCCGGAACACGGCCAAGGTGCTCCGCCGGCCCGACCCCGGCCCCTTCGACGTGGCGAAGCTGATGCCCGTCGCGTACGTGGTGGCCGGCGTCTTCATCTGCTTCACGCTGCTGGTCCTCATCGCGGACCTCGTGAACCCGGTGCGCATCTCGTAGCCACCCCGCGTTCACGGCGGCCGGGCACCCTCATGGAGCGGTGCCCGGCCGCGGTCGTACCCGGCGGCCCGTCCGGCCGGGCCCGAACTCCACAGCGCGTCTCCCCAACGGGTGGGTTTACGGACGGTGATGTGCTCAGGCCCATGCCCGTGCCGTAATCTCGAAGCCTGGAGCCCGCCTGTTCCGGGACCCGGTCCTGATCCACAACTTGGGGTTGCACAGCAGATGACTGCGATTTCTCTCGGCATGCCGTCCGTTCCGACCAAGCTCGCCGAGCGCCGGAAGAGCCGGCAGATCCAGGTCGGGTCCGTGGCGGTCGGCGGGGACGCACCGGTGTCGGTCCAGTCCATGACGACCACGCGTACGTCCGACATCGGCGCCACGCTCCAGCAGATCGCCGAGCTGACGGCCTCCGGCTGCCAGATCGTCCGGGTCGCCTGCCCGACGCAGGACGACGCCGACGCCCTGCCCGTCATCGCGAAGAAGTCGCAGATCCCGGTCATCGCCGACATCCACTTCCAGCCGAAGTACGTGTTCGCGGCGATCGAGGCCGGCTGCGCCGCCGTCCGCGTCAACCCCGGCAACATCAAGCAGTTCGACGACAAGGTCAAGGAGATCGCCAAGGCGGCGAGCGACCACGGCACCCCGATCCGCATCGGCGTCAACGCCGGTTCCCTCGACCGCCGCCTCCTCCAGAAGTACGGCAAGGCCACCCCCGAGGCCCTGGTCGAGTCCGCCCTGTGGGAGGCGTCCCTCTTCGAGGAGCACGGCTTCCGGGACATCAAGATCTCGGTCAAGCACAACGACCCCGTCGTCATGGTCAACGCCTACCGCCAGCTCGCCGCCCAGTGCGACTACCCGCTCCACCTCGGCGTCACCGAGGCGGGCCCCGCCTTCCAGGGCACGATCAAGTCCGCCGTGGCCTTCGGCGCGCTCCTCTCCGAGGGCATCGGCGACACGATCCGGGTGTCCCTCTCCGCGCCCCCGGTGGAGGAGGTGAAGGTCGGCAACCAGATCCTGGAGTCCCTCAACCTCAAGCAGCGCGGCCTGGAGATCGTCTCCTGCCCCTCCTGCGGTCGCGCCCAGGTCGACGTATACAAGCTCGCCGAGGAGGTCACCGCGGGCCTCACCGGCATGGAGGTCCCCCTCCGCGTCGCCGTCATGGGCTGCGTCGTCAACGGCCCCGGCGAGGCCCGCGAGGCCGACCTCGGCGTCGCCTCCGGCAACGGCAAGGGCCAGATCTTCGTCAAGGGCGAGGTCATCAAGACCGTCCCCGAGTCCAAGATCGTCGAGACCCTCATCGAAGAGGCCATGAAGATCGCCGAGGAGATGGAAAAGGCCGGCATCACCTCGGGCGAGCCGACGGTGGCGGTAGCGGGCTGACGATAGCCCGCGCACCAACCCCTCAAGGGCCGCAGGCCCCTTGAGGGGCGCGGGGAACGGCGCGACAAGCCCTCACGCATCCGCGCCCGCCGAAGCCGAGGCGCTCCCGAGCCGGTGGGTGCCCGGCGGGTGCGCGGGCTGCCGCCCGCGCCTTGAAGGGGTGCGGGGAACGGCGCGACAAGCCCTCACGCATCCGCGCCCGCCGAAGCCGAGGCGCTCCCGAGCCGGTGGGCGCCCGGCGGGTGCGCGGACTGCCGCCCGCGCCTTGAAGGGGTGCGGGGAACGGCGCGCCAAGCCCCAACGCACCCGCGCCCGCCGAAGCCCAGGCATCCCCGAGCCAGTAGGCACCCGGCCCGTGGCGCAGCCACCGGGGCGACCGGCTGCAGCCCCGCAGGGTCCCGTGGCGCAGCCACCGGGGCGACCGGCCACAGCCCCGCAGGGTATCGTGCGGAAATCAGCGCAGACCAAGGGTGAGGCCCCCGCACGTGTTGACCCAGACCACCACCCGGGTCCTCGAACCGAGTGACCTGGACGCCGCACTCGCCGTCCTCGACCGCGAGCCCGTCGCGAACGCCTTCGTGACGTCCCGCGTCCAGGTCGCCGGCCTGGACCCCTGGCGGCTCGGCGGCGAGATGTGGGGCTGGTACGAGGACGGCTCCCTCACCTCCCTCTGCTACGCCGGCGCCAACCTCGTCCCCATCTGCGCCACCCCGCGCGCCGTCCGCGCCTTCGCCGACCGCGCCCGCCGGGCCGGCCGCCGCTGCTCCTCCGTCGTCGGCCCCGCCGAACCCACCGCCCAGCTCTGGCGCCTGCTGGAGCCCAGCTGGGGCCCCGCCCGCGAGGTCCGCGCGCACCAGCCGCTGATGGTGACGGACCGGCTGCCCGACCCCGCCGAGGTCACCCCCGACCCGTACGTCCGCCGGATCCGCAAGGACGAGATGGAAACGATCATGCCGGCGTGCGTGGCGATGTTCACCGAGGAGGTCGGGGTCTCCCCGATGGCCGGGGACGGCGGCCTCCTCTACCAGGCCCGGGTCGCCGAACTCGTCGGCTCCGGCCGCTCCTTCGCCCGCCTCGACGCCGACGGCCGGGTCGTCTTCAAGGCCGAGATCGGCGCCGCCACCCCCCAGGCCTGCCAGATCCAGGGCGTCTGGGTCGCCCCCGAGTACCGCGGCCGGGGCCTGGCCGCCCCCGGCATGGCCGCGGTCCTGCGCTACGCCCTCGCCGACGTGGCCCCGCTGGTCAGCCTCTACGTCAACGACTTCAACACGGCGGCCCGGCGCACCTACCGCAAGGTGGGCTTCCAGGAAGTGGGCGAGTTCATGAGCGTCCTCTTCTGACGAGAACCGGCACGGCCGAGCCGGGGCCGCGGGCAGCGCGCGGCCGGCCACATACGACCGGCACCCCCCAGAGCATGCGAACCCCCCTGTAGCATCCGCAACATGAGCCTCGTCATCGGCCCCCTGGACCTGTCCGCCCACGTGGACGAGGCGCTCGCCGTCCAAGCCGTGGCGTTCGGTCTCGGCCCCGACGAGGTGGCCGTACGCCGCCAGATCGTCCTGCGCCACATGACCTACGCCGGAGCGAGGGCACTCGGCGCCACGGCGGGCGGCCGCCTCGTCGGCTTCGTCTACGGCATGCCCAACGACCGCACCCACTGGTGGTCCACCGTCGTGGAGCCCTACCTCCGCGCCCGGGGCCACGAGGACTGGCTGGACGACTCCTTCGTGATCACCGAACTGCACGTCCACCCCGCCTACCAGAACCGCGGCGTCGGCCGTTCCCTGATCACCACCATCACCGACAGCGCGACCGAGCCCCGCTCGATCCTCTCCGCGATCGACATCGAGAGCCCCGCCCGGGGCCTGTACCGCTCCCTCGGCTACGAGGACCTCGCCCGCCAGGTCCTCTTCCCCAGCGCCCCGAGGCCGTACGCCGTCATGGGCGCCCCCCTGCCCCTGCGCCGCAGGTAGCCGCCCTCCCGTCGCCGCCCTTCGCCGCCGGATTTCCACGGCCCCCCGCCCCCCGGCTAACCTCCTGCCATCAACCGATCCGCAGCAGGAGTACGAGAACCATGGCGAACGCACCGGTCCAGCGCATGTCCCAGTTGATGGCGAAGACGCTGCGCGACGACCCGGCGGACGCCGAGGTACTCAGCCACAAGCTGCTGGTCCGCGCCGGCTACGTCCGCCGCACCGCCGCCGGCGTGTGGACCTGGCTGCCCCTCGGCAAGCGGGTCCTCGCCAACGTGGAGCGGATCGTCCGCGAGGAGATGGACGCGATCGGCGCCCAGGAGGTGCTGCTCCCCGCCCTGCTGCCGAAGGAGCCCTACGAGGCGACCGGCCGCTGGGACGAGTACGGCCCGGAGCTGTTCCGCCTCCAGGACCGCAAGGGCGGCGACTACCTCCTCGGCCCCACCCACGAGGAGATCTTCACGCTGATCGTGAAGGACCAGGCGTCCTCCTACAAGGACCTGCCGGTGATCCTCTACCAGATCCAGACGAAGTTCCGCGACGAGGCCCGCCCCCGCGCCGGCATCCTGCGCGGCCGTGAGTTCCTGATGAAGGACTCCTACTCCTTCGACCTGGAGGACGAGGGCCTCGCCCAGTCGTACGCCCTGCACCGCCAGGCGTACCAGAAGGTGTTCGAGCGCCTGGGCCTCGACTACCGCATCTGCGCCGCCACCGCGGGCGCGATGGGCGGCTCCAAGTCGGAGGAGTTCCTGGCCCCGGCCGGCGCCGGCGAGGACACCTTCGCGGACTGCCCGCACTGCGACTTCGCCGCCAACACCGAGGCGATCACCTACGAGTTGAAGCCGGTGGACGCCGAGGGCGTGCCCGCGGTCGAGGAGATCCCCACCCCCGACACCCCCACGATCGAGACCCTCGCCGCCCACCTCGGCGTCCCGGCCTCCGCCACCCTGAAGAACCTCCTCGTGAAGGTCGACGGCGAGATCGTCGCCATCGGTGTCCCCGGTGACCGCGAGGTCGACCTGGGCAAGGTCGAGGCGCACTTCGCCCCGGCGGCCGTCGAGATGGTCACCGAGGACGACTTCGTGGCCAACCCCGAGCTGGTCCGCGGCTACGTGGGGCCGCAGGGCCTCGGGGAGAAGATCACGTACGTCGCCGACCCGCGGGTGGCGCCCGGCACCTCCTGGATCACCGGCGCCAACAAGGAGGGCACGCACGCGAAGAACGTCGTCGCGGGCCGTGACTTCGAGGTCGGCGCGTACGTCGACGTCGTGGTCGTCCAGGAGGGCGACCCGTGCCCGAAGTGCGGCACCGGCCTGAGGCTGGACCGTGCCATCGAGATCGGCCACATCTTCCAGCTCGGCCGCAAGTACGCCGACGCCCTCAAGCTCGACGTCCTCGGCCAGAACGGCAAGCCCGTCCGCGTCACCATGGGCTCGTACGGCATCGGCGTCTCCCGCGCGGTCGCCGCCCTCGCCGAGCAGACCGCCGACGACAAGGGCCTGTGCTGGCCCGCCGAGGTCGCCCCGGCGGATGTGCACGTCGTCGCGGCGGGCAAGGCCCTGCAGACCGAACTCGCCCTGGACGTCTCGGAGAAGCTGCGGGCCGCCGGTCTGCGCGTCCTCGTCGACGACCGCGCCGGAGTCTCGCCGGGCGTGAAGTTCACCGACTCCGAGCTGATCGGCGTGCCGAAGATCCTGGTCGCGGGCCGCCGCAGCGCCGAGGGCGTCCTGGAGCTGAAGGACCGCCGCACCGGTGAGCGCGAGGAGCTGACGGTCGACGAGGCGATCGCCCGGCTTACCACCGCCTGACCCGGGCTCCGTACGGAGGAGGGGGAGCGTGGGGGCCGTTCGCGCGGCTCCCCGCCCCCCCGAGGGTGACCTCAGAGCCAGCCGGCGAACTCCAGCAGCAGTTCGGCGTCGCGCGGCCGGCCCACCCGCCGGGCCCGCACGCCCGACTCCACGGCCCGGAACAGCGTCCACCCCCGCAGCCGCTCCTGGTCAACGTCCAGCGAGTCGGCCAGCTTCCGCACCCGCCGCCGTGTCGTCGCCGCCCCCGACGGCGAGGCGATCAGGTCCTCCACCCGGTCCCGGACCAGCCGCGCCAGATCGAACGCGCACTCCCCGACCACCGGATCCGGCCCCACCGCCAGCCACGGCAGCCGCTCCCCGGCCAGCACCTTGCTCTGCCGGAACGTCCCGTGCAGCAACCGCTCCTCGGGAGCGGCGGTGAGCAACTCCTCCCGTGCGGCGACAGCGGCCTCGACCAGCGCCCGGACCTCGCCGTCGGTCTCGGCGCTCGCACGCATCGCCTCCGCCTGACGCCCCGTCCGCTCGCCCACGGTCTCGAACACATGGGTCGCGGGCGGCTCGACCCACAGCCGCCGCAGCGTGGCCGCCGCCTCCAGCAGTGCCTTCGCCTCCGGCAGCGACCGCACGGACATGTCCGGACGCAGCCGCTCCAGGAGCAGCACGCCCTCACGGTCGCCGGGGTTCAGCAACTGCACCGCCCCGCGCCCGTCCCAGTGGGCGAGCGCCGCGCGCTCGCTCTCCGGCCGCGCCCGCTCGGGCGCCAGCTTCAGCACGGCGGGGGTGCCGTCGATCTGCCGTACGAGGAGCACCACACTGCTGCGGCCGCCGGGAGCCTGCACCCGCTCGACGGTCAACTCGCGTAGATCAAGGGCCTGTTGGAGGAGACGGGGCAGCTGTGACAGCCACTCCTGGGCGCCGTCGCCGCCGCCCTGCCGGGTCTCGGCGAGCGCTCGCACAAGCCGCTGCGGCGGTTCGAAAGCCTCGAAAGCCTTGCGCGTCATGTGCGAGTCGTTCCCTTCCAGGCCGTGTTCAGGTGCGCGGTGCCGCCGAAGCGGTGGCACCGGCCGCCCGCTCGGCGAGACCAGGGAAGGCTACGCTTCCGCCCCGCCACCTGACCGCCCGCACCGCCGCTTCCCGCAGCGCCTCGGCGGCCGAGGCCCGCCGCTCACCCGTCGCCGCCCGCACCAGGTCGGAGTAGACCCCGGCCACCCGCTCCTCCAGCTCCACGGCGAGCCGGACGGCGGAGTCCGCGTCCGTCACCGGGAAGGGCAGCGCGTACGCGGCGGCCGAGGCGGCGGGCCTGCCGTCGAGGTCCCGAACCGCCCGTGTCAGGAGGTCCCGCCGGGCCCGATGGGCGTCGTACGCCTCCCGTGCCTCGCCCTGCCGCGCGTCACCGATCTTCCCGCCGACGATCCCGTACCCGTACACGGCGGCGTGCTCGGCCCCGAGCGCCGCCTGCATCGCCTTCAGCTCCGCGCCGCTCACTTCGCACCCTCCGTCAACATGTACGCGTGCCCGGCCCCCGCCGCGGCGACCGACGCCATCAGCCGGGCCAGCTCACCCGGCACCTCCAGCAACGCCTTGCCCCGCCGGTCGGCGAGCTTCCGCTCGGCCGAGGCCAGCCCGGCGAGCGCGGCCCTCGGTTCGGCCGGCACGGCCCCGGACCCACCGGACGGCGAGGCGGAGACCGACCCTGACGGGGATACGGACGTCGACGGTGAGGGGGACGCCGACGGTGAGGGGGACGCCGAGGGCTTCGCCGCCCGCTTCCCGCCCCCGAACGCCTCCGCGTGGCGGACGGCCTCCGCCCGCAGCGGCGTCAGCAGCCCGGCCAGGTCGGGATGGGCGGCGATCACGGCGTCGTACCGCTCCACGAGCGCCTCACTGTCCCGCGCCGCCCGGGCCCGCGCCTTCTCCGCCGCCGAGGGCCTCGCGCCGGCGTCGTCCGGCCCCTCACCCCCCGACGAGCACCCCACGAGCAGGCCCAGACCCGCGGCCCCGGCGAGCAAACTCCTTCTGCGCGGCCCCGACTGGGCACGCGACGGCGGGCTGAACGACACAGCAGACGTCCTAGGGGGGTCGTACGAACAAAAGAGCGGTGTGATCACGTTACCCGGCCGCGCCCCGCGCGGGGCGTGCGGAAGCGCCCGACGGGCCGCGGACAACCCGCTCGCGCCAACGGACCACACCCCCCGGGCGCGCGGGCGGACGGCAACACCCCAGCGGAGCGGCTACCCTTTGACCTGACACGCGCCCTACCCACAACAGCACACGCGGCCGAGGAGTCACCCGGATGAGCACCACCCAGAGCGAGAGGCTGCGAGAGCTGCTGGAACCCCTCGTACGCTCCCAGGGTCTGGACCTCGAAGAGATCGCCGTGGACGCGGTCGGCCGCAAGCGGGTGCTGAGAGTGGTCGTCGACTCCGACGAGGGCGCCGATCTGGACGCGGTCGCCGACGTCAGCCGCGCGCTCTCGGCCAAGCTGGACGAGACGGACGCGATGGGCCAGGCGGAGTACACCCTGGAAGTCGGCACGCCGGGCGCCGAGCGCGCCCTCACCGAGCACCGCCACTACCGCCGGGCCGTGGACCGCTTGGTGAAGTTCCAACTCCGCGAGGGCGGGGAACTGATCGCCAGGATCCTGACCGTGGACGACGACGGCCTCGACGTCGAGGTGCCCGGAGTGAAGGGCCGCAAGGCCACCACCCGCAGGCTCGCCTTCGACGAGATCGACAAGGCCCGCGTCCAGGTCGAGTTCAACCGCAAGGACAAGAAGGACATGAAGGAAGAGGAGGAGGCGTAGCCGTGGACATCGACATGAGTGCCCTCAGGGGCTTGGTGCGGGAGAAGGAGATCTCCTTCGACCTGCTCGTCGAGGCGATCGAGGCGGCCCTCCTCATCGCCTACCACCGCACCGAGGGAAGCCGCCGCCACGCGCGCGTGGAGCTCAACCGGGAGACCGGCCATGTGACCGTGTGGGCGAAGGAGGACCCCGAGGACCTGGAGGAGGGGCAGGAGGCACGCGAGTTCGACGACACCCCGTCGGGCTTCGGACGCATCGCCGCCACCACCGCCAAACAGGTGATCCTGCAGCGTCTGCGGGACGCGGAGGACGACGCGACGCTCGGCGAGTACGCCGGCCGCGAGGGCGACATCGTCACCGGCGTGGTCCAGCAGGGCCGCGACCCGAAGAACGTGCTCGTCGACATCGGCAAGCTGGAGGCCATCCTGCCCGTGCAGGAACAGGTCCCCGGCGAGACGTACCCGCACGGCATGCGGCTCCGGTCGTACGTCGTTCGGGTGGCGAAGGGTGTACGCGGTCCGTCCGTCACCCTTTCGCGCACGCACCCCAATCTGGTGAAGAAGCTCTTCGCGCTGGAGGTGCCGGAGATCGCCGACGGGTCCGTCGAGATCGCCGCCATCGCACGTGAGGCCGGTCACCGAACGAAGATCGCCGTCAGGTCCACCCGTTCGGGCCTGAACGCCAAGGGCGCCTGCATCGGCCCCATGGGTGGCCGTGTGCGCAATGTCATGGGCGAGCTGAACGGCGAGAAGATCGACATCGTCGACTGGTCCGACGACCCGGCCGAGATGGTCGCCAACGCCCTCTCCCCGGCCCGGGTCTCCAAGGTCGAGGTGGTGGACCTCGCGGCCCGCTCCGCGCGGGTCACGGTCCCCGACTACCAGCTGTCCCTGGCGATCGGCAAGGAGGGCCAGAACGCCCGCCTCGCCGCCCGTCTCACCGGCTGGCGGATCGACATCCACCCGGACACCGAGCAGCCGTCCGAATAGCCTCGGAGGGGCGGTCGGCGCATGATCGGGAATAGATCCAAGCCGCAGGTCGCTTAGATCACGACAACAACCGTTCGATTCTTGCCCCGCAGGGGTGAGGTCGGTGCGGGGAGGTAGACTTAGCAGTGTCTGGCCGGACGCGTGCCCGCGCATGCCCTGAGCGCACCTGTGTGGGGTGCAGGCAGCGAGCGGCCAAGACCGACCTGCTGCGCGTCGTGGCGATCGAGGACGAATGCGTCCCCGATCATCGCGGTACGCTGCCCGGCCGGGGTGCGTACATCCACCCCGCCCTGGTCTGTCTCGACCTGGCGGTTCGCCGCCGGGCGTTCCCGCGGGCGCTCCGCGCCCCGGGACCGCTCGACACCGTGGCGTTGCGCCGCACCGTCGAGCAGGCAACACAGTAAGAAGCGTCGCATGGAACCTCCGTGCGGCCCTGGTACCCCGCGAGTTGGAAGTAGGTCGAGATTGCGATGAGCACTCGATGAGCACGCGATGAGTACGCCCATGAAGTAGCGACGGTCCGGCGTCAACCCGGACCTAAAAGGAGCGAAGTGGCTAAGGTCCGGGTATACGAACTCGCCAAGGAGTTCGGGGTTGAGAGCAAGGTCGTCATGGCCAAGCTCCAAGAGCTCGGTGAATTCGTCCGTTCGGCGTCCTCGACGATCGAGGCGCCTGTAGTACGCAAGCTGACTGACGCCCTCCAGCAGGGCAGCGGTGGCGGCAAGCCCGCCCCGCGCAAGGCCGCCCCGGCCCGTCCGGCGGCCCCCTCTCCCGCGCAGGCCGCCCGTCCGGCCGCCCCGCGTCCGGGTCCGGCGGCTCCGAAGCCGCCCGCCGCGGAGAGGCCCGCGGCGCCGGCCCCGGGTCCGCGCCCCGTGCCCGGCCCGAAGCCGCCGACGCCGAAGCCCGCTCCGGCCTCCCCGGCCCCGAGCGTGCCCGAGTTCCAGGCGCCCCCGTCGGCCCCGGCCGCCCCGTCCCCGCGTCCGGGCGCCCGTCCCGGCCCCGGTGCCCCGCGCCCCGGTGGCCAGCAGCGTCCGGCCGGCCCCGGCCAGGAGCGCGGCGAGCGCCAGGCGCCCCGCCCCGGCGGTCAGCGTCCCGGCGGCGCCGGTGCGCCCAAGCCCGGCGGTTCCCGTCCGGCCGGTCCGCGTCCGGGTAACAACCCCTTCACCTCCGGTGGCTCCACCGGCATGGGCCGCCCGCAGGCGCCCCGTCCCGGCGGTGCGCCGCGTCCCGGTGGCCCCGGTGCCCCCGGCCCGCGTCCGCAGGCTCCCGGCCAGGCCCCCCGTCCGCAGGGTGCGGCCGGTGGCGGTCCGCGTCCCCAGGCTCCGGGCGGTCCCCGTCCGACGCCCGGTGGCATGCCCCGTCCGCAGGGCGGTCCCCGTCCCGGCGGCGGCCCCGGCGGCCCGCGTCCGAACCCCGGCATGATGCCGCAGCGTCCCGCTGCCGGCCCGCGCCCCGGTGGTGGCGGTCCCGGCGGCCGTGGTCCCGGTGGCGGCGGTCGTCCCGGTGGCGGCGGTGGTCGTCCGGGCGGCGGCGGCTTCGCCGGTCGTCCCGGTGGCGGCGGTGGCGGTTTCGCCGGTCGTCCCGGTGCTCCCGGTGGTGGCGGCGGTTTCGCCGGTCGTCCCGGTGGTCCGGGTGCGGGCGGCGGCGGTCGTCCCGGCTTCGGCGGTCGTCCCGGTGGTCCGGGTGCCCGTGGTGGCACGCAGGGCGCCTTCGGCCGTCCCGGCGGTCCGGCGCGTCGCGGTCGCAAGTCGAAGCGGCAGAGGCGCCAGGAGTACGAGGCCATGCAGGCCCCGTCGGTCGGCGGCGTGATGCTGCCTCGCGGCAACGGCGAGTCCATTCGCCTGTCGCGCGGTGCGTCGCTCACCGACTTCGCGGAGAAGATCAACGCCAACCCGGCGTCGCTCGTCGCGGTCATGATGAACCTCGGCGAGATGGTCACCGCGACCCAGTCCGTCTCCGACGAGACGCTCCAGCTCCTCGCCGACGAGATGAACTACACGGTTCAGATCGTCAGCCCGGAGGAGGAGGACCGCGAGCTGCTCGAGTCCTTCGACCTGGAGTTCGGCGAGGACGAGGGCGACGAGGACGACCTGGTCGTCCGCCCGCCGGTCGTCACCGTCATGGGTCACGTCGACCACGGTAAGACCCGACTGCTCGACGCCATCCGCAAGACGAACGTCATCGCGGGCGAGGCCGGCGGCATCACCCAGCACATCGGTGCCTACCAGGTGGCGACCGAGGTCAACGACGAAGAGCGCAAGATCACCTTCATCGACACCCCGGGTCACGAGGCGTTCACCGCCATGCGTGCCCGTGGTGCCCGGTCGACGGACATCGCGATCCTGGTCGTCGCGGCCAACGACGGCGTCATGCCGCAGACGGTCGAGGCGCTCAACCACGCCAAGGCGGCCGACGTCCCGATCGTCGTCGCGGTCAACAAGATCGACGTCGAGGGCGCGGACCCGACGAAGGTGCGCGGTCAGCTGACCGAGTACGGCCTGGTGGCTGAGGAGTACGGCGGCGACACGATGTTCGTCGACATCTCCGCCAAGCAGGGTCTGCACATCGACTCGCTGCTGGAAGCGGTCATCCTGACCGCCGACGCCTCGCTCGACCTGCGGGCCAACCCGAAGCAGGACGCGCAGGGCATCTCCATCGAGTCCCGCCTCGACCGCGGCCGTGGTGCGGTGGCGACGGTCCTCGTCCAGCGAGGCACGCTGCGGGTCGGCGACACGATGGTGGTCGGCGACGCGTACGGCCGCGTCCGTGCCATGCACGACGACAACGGCAACAACGTGCTCGAAGCGGGCCCGTCGACGCCGGTGCAGGTCCTGGGTCTCACCAACGTCCCGGGTGCGGGCGACAACTTCATCGTCGTGGACGAGGACCGTACGGCCCGTCAGATCGCCGAGAAGCGCGCCGCCCGTGAGCGCAACGCCGCGTTCGCCAAGCGCACGCGCCGCGTCTCGCTCGAGGACCTGGACAAGGTGCTCAAGGCCGGCGAGGTCCAGCAGCTCAACCTCATCATCAAGGGTGACGCTTCTGGTTCCGTCGAGGCCCTGGAGTCCTCCCTGCTCCAGCTGGACGTCGGCGAAGAGGTCGACATCCGCGTCCTGCACCGCGGTGTCGGTGCGGTCACGGAGTCCGACATCGACCTGGCGATGGGCTCCGACGCCATCGTGATCGGCTTCAACGTGCGCGCCGCCGGGCGTGCGCAGCAGATGGCCGAGCGCGAGGGTGTGGACGTCCGCTACTACTCGGTCATCTACCAGGCGATCGAGGAGATCGAGGCGGCCCTCAAGGGCATGCTCAAGCCGGAGTACGAAGAGGTCGAGCTCGGTACGGCGGAGATCCGCGAGGTCTTCAAGTCGTCCAAGCTGGGCAACATCGCGGGTGTTCTCATCCGCTCCGGCGAGGTCAAGCGGAACACCAAGGCCCGCCTCATCCGCGACGGCAAGGTCGTCGCGGAGAACCTCAACATCGAGGGTCTGCGTCGCTTCAAGGACGACGTCACCGAGATCCGCGAGGGCTTCGAGGGTGGTATCAACCTCGGAAACTTCAACGACATCAAGGTGGACGACGTCATCGCGACGTACGAGATGCGGGAGAAGCCGCGGGCGTAAGCCGAGGTTCATGCCGGCCGGGGGTGCGATGGCACCGCCGGCCGGTGTGGCCGTTTTCCGAGGGCTGCGGCCCCCGGGCCCCCTTCTTTGGAGGGGGTGGATCGGTTGTCGTGAGACTGCCGGTCGGATGTGGCTTGTCGCGCAGTTCCCCGCGCCCGTGAAAAGCACGGGCTGCGCCCTGTGCTTTTCATATGAAGGCGGGCCGCAGGCCCAAGCCTTCAGGGGCGCGGGGAACTGCGCGAACAACCCCCACCCACCCGCACCTCGCCGAAGGATCCGCACCCCCCGACCCCCTGGGCGCCCGATATCCCGTCGAGTCACACCGCAGGTTCGGGGTACGGTTCAGATGTTCCTGCCCGGACACGGCGCAGGCCATCTACCCCGGCCCGGCGGGTTAACCGGCTACACACATGTACGTGGGGACTCTGTCCTTCGACCTCCTGCTCGGCGACGTACGGTCGCTGAAGGAGAAGCGCTCCGTCGTCCGCCCGATCGTGGCCGAGCTCCAGCGGAAGTTCGCGGTGAGCGTGGCGGAGGTCGACCATATGGATCTGCACCGCCGGGCCGTTATCGGGCTGGCGGTGGTCTCGGGTGACACGGGGCACCTGACGGACGTACTGGACCGGTGCGAGCGGCTGGTCGCCGGTCGTCCCGAGGTGGAACTGCTCTCGGTCAGACGACGGCTGCACGGCGACGACGACTAGTCCGGTCGTGGCGCCGGACCGAGTCGGATCGCGGGGACAATTCAAGAAACAGCGGCAACGCAGAACAAGCTAGGAGACGGACCAGTGGCCGACAACGCGCGCGCCAAGAGGCTGGCGGACCTCATCCGAGAGGTGGTGGCCCAGAAGCTGCTGCGCGGGATCAAGGACCCGCGGCTCGGCTCCCACGTCACCATCACGGACACCCGGGTCACCGGGGACCTGCGGGAGGCGACCGTCTTCTACACGGTGTACGGGGACGAGGAGGAGCGGGCGGCGGCCGCCGCCGGACTGGAGAGCGCCAAGGGCATCCTCCGCTCCGAGGTCGGCCGGGCCGCGGGCGTGAAGTTCACGCCGACCCTCACCTTCGTGGCCGACGCCCTCCCGGACACCGTCCGCACCATCGAGGACCTCCTCGACAAGGCGCGTACCTCGGACGCCAAGGTGCGCGAGAGCGCCTCGGGCGCGAAGTACGCCGGTGACGCCGACCCGTACAAGAAGCCGGGCGACGACGAGGACGACGCCGCCGAATGACCCAGCAGCGCCAGAAGAGCACCACGCCCGACGGACTTGTCATCGTCGACAAGCCGTCGGGCTTCACTTCGCACGACGTCGTCGCCAAGATGCGCGGCATCGCCCGGACCCGCCGGGTCGGGCACGCGGGCACCCTGGACCCCATGGCCACCGGCGTGCTCGTCCTCGGTGTGGAGAAGGCCACCAAGCTCCTCGGCCATCTCGCGCTCACCGAGAAGGAGTACCTGGGCACCATCCGGCTCGGGCAGACCACCGTCACCGACGACGCCGAGGGCGAGATCACGGCGTCGGTCGACGCGTCGAAGGTCACCCGCGACGCCGTCGACGCCGGGATCGCCAAGCTGACCGGCGACATCATGCAGGTGCCGTCCAAGGTCAGCGCCATCAAGATCAACGGGGTCCGCTCGTACAAGCGGGCCCGGGACGGCGAGGACTTCGACATCCCCGCCCGGCCCGTCACCATCTCCTCCTTCGCCGTGTACGACATCCGCGACGCCGTCGCCGAGGACGGCACCCCCGTCCTCGACCTGGTGGTGTCGGTGGTGTGCTCGTCCGGGACGTACATCCGGGCCCTCGCCCGCGACCTGGGCGCCGGCCTCGGTGTCGGCGGCCACCTCACCGCGCTGCGCCGGACCCGTGTCGGGCCGTACAAGCTGGACTCGGCCCGGACCCTCGACCAGCTCCAGGAGGAGCTGACCGTGATGCCGATCGCGGAGGCGGCCGCCGCCGCGTTCCCCCGCTGGGACGTGGACACCAGGCGGGCCCGGCTCCTGCTGAACGGTGTGCGGCTGGAGATGCCCGAGGAGTACGCGGGCGCCGGTCCCGTCGCGGTCTTCGACGCCGACGGCCGCTTCCTGGCCCTGGTGGAGAACCTGAAGGGCAAGGCCAAGAGCCTGGCCGTCTTCGGCTGAGGCCCGGGCGCGCCTTCCGGTGAGCGTGGAGCGACGGTCACGGGGTTCGCTGTTCCCGCCGCTCCACGGTCCCCCCTCGGTTCCCCCACCCAGAGGTGTATCCACCCGCCCACCTCTATTCACCCCTTCGTGCAGGCGCTCGGAGTGAACCGAGGGAGCGGAAGGGGGCGCGTTCGCCGAGCGGCCTGTCCTGCTGATCTTCGCTTGCCTACCGTCGGAACAGAGGTACGACGGGGAGGTCAGGGATGGCGGTACGGGGCCGTCGGTCGACGGGAGACGGCCGGGCCGCGCGGGACGAGGTCCTGGTGCGGGTCGCCGATCCGGCGGGACGGCCGCGCGGCACGGGCTTCGTGGCCGATCACCACGGCACGGTCGTCACCAGCCACGAGGCGGTGGACGGGCTGGCCCGAATCGTGCTGCACACCACCGGGGACCGCACCCGCGTGGTGACCTCGGACGCGGTGACCCCGCTGCCCGCCCTCGATCTCGCGCTGATCCGCGCCGAGGGGCTCCGCGTCGACCCGCTGCCCTTCTCGCTGTGCCACGAGGTCGAGGTCGGCGCCTATGTCCGCATCGCCGCCGGCGGCTGGCGCGAGGCACGGGTACTGGGCACTGCGGACGTCACCTACACCGCGACGGACGGTTTCCACCTCCTGCCCGGCGCCCTGGAGTTGGCGATCGGGACGGCGGGCAGCGAGGCGCTGCGGCCGGGCGGGGGAGCGGCCGGCGGGCCCGTGCTCGACATGACCACCGGTGCGGTGGTGGGCGTCCTCGGCACCGCGCTGGAGGCACCCCACCGGTCCACCGGCTTCGCCGTGCCCCTGCGCGGTTGGCGGGCCGAACAACCGCTGGCCGACCTCCTCGCGCGCAACGCGGCGACCGTCCCGGCCTACGGCACCGACCTGAATCTCGCGGGAGTACTGGAGCTGACCGCCACCACCGTGGGGTCCGACGGGCCCCGGCCACTGGCCGGGCCCACCACGGCGGTCCCCGCCGAACCCGTCGAACGTGCCGATGTCAGCAGGGAGTTCGCCGGCTTCACCGACGGCCCCGCCGCCGTCCTCGGCCTCGTCGGAGCGCCCGGCAGCGGTCGTACGACCGCCCTCGCCGCGCTGGCCGCCCGACGTGCCCGTGAGCCCGAGCCCACGCCCACCCTGTGGCTCCGCGGCGCCGACCTCCTCGCCGACGACACATCGGTGGCCGACGCGGCACGACGGTCGCTGGAACGGGCGGGGCGGATCGTCGCCGCGTCCACTGCGTCGGCCGCGTCCGCCACGTCCGCCGGCTCCTTCGCGGGGTCGGGCGAACTGTTCGGTTCCGTGGCCGAGCAGGCGGTGCCGGGCGGGCGGTACGACGGCGCCTTGGGGGAAATCCGGCCCGAGCGGCTCGCCCGGCTCGCGGCGGAGGAGGGGCGGCCGTTGGTGCTGCTGCTCGACGGGCCCGAGGAGATGCCGCCCGCCCTCGCGCACCGGCTGGCCGAGTGGACCGAGGGGACGGTCGCGTGGCTGCGGGCGAACGGGGCGCGGCTCGTGGTGGCGTGCCGCGCCGAGTACTGGGAGCAGGCGGGGGCGCAGTTCCCGGCGGAGGCGCTCCACGGGAGCGGGCCCGGGGGAGAGGGGAGGTACCTGCCGCCGTGCGTACGGCTCGGTGAGCTGACCGACGGCGAGGCACGGCGGGCACGGCTGCGGTACGGGATCCCGGAAGGAGCGCTCGCGGCAGCCGACGCCCGGCATCCGCTCACCCTGCGCCTCCTGTCGGAGGTACGGGCGGCGCTGCCGGAGCGGGGCGCCGGGCGGCCCGGCGAGGATGGCGCCTTCGCCGGACCGCCCGACCCGGCCGAACCCGCGAGCGGGAGCGCGAACGGGGGAGCACCGGGTGGCTCCCGGCAGGTGGGGAGGGCTCGGGTGCCGGACCGGCACGACGTGCTCGGTGCCTATCTCGACCTGATGTGCCTGCGCATCGCCGTACGGCTCGCCGCGGCCAACGGGATGCGCGGGACGGCCGTACGGCGGCTGGCGGCGCAGGTCTCCGGGCAGGTGCACGAGGCGGCGCGGCGGTGTCTCGGGCCCGGGCAGGGCGAGCTGGACCGGGCCGCGTTCGAGGCGGTGTTCCCCTGGGGCCCCGTGCCGGGTCGGCGGCTCGGCGGTACCACCGGCTGGGCCTCGGCCGTGCTCACCGAAGGGCTGCTCGTCCCGGCGGGCGAGGGCTACCGCTTCGCGCACGAGGAGCTGGCCGACTGGATCCAGGGCGCCCATCTGGACCTCGACGCCGCCCTGCACGCGCTGGTGCACCGGGGCTGGATCGCGCAGGCCGAGGCCCGCCGCGGCTGGGGCACGATGCCCTCGGAGGCACGCGTCCGGCGCCAGGCACGCCGGGCCACCCGCAACCTCCCCGTGCCCCGGCACCGCATCGGCCCCGTCGTCCACGCCCTGCTGCTGCTCGGCCGTCAACAGGGGCCGACCGAACTGGCCGGACGGCTGGAGGAGTTGCTGGACGCCCTGGACGCGCTGCTGCCGCCGGGCCGTACGGCACCCGACGACCCGACCTGGTGGGCCACCCACCTCCTCGCCGACGTCCTGCTGAGGGTGCCCGACGCGACGCCGTACACCAGGGTCCTGCGGTTCCTCGCCGAGCGGATCGGGGCCTGGCGCACCCAGGGCCGGGGCGTACCCGAGGAGTTCGGTCCCGGCTTCTGGCAGGCGCTGCCGCTGCCCGAGCCGGAACGGTTCGACCTGCTGCGACACCTTGTCGTCGCCGACCCGGCCACCGGCCAGGGCATCCGCTACCTGGACACGGTCTCCCGCCTCCTCGCCGCCGACCCCACCGCTGTGCAACCGCATCTGACCCGCTGGTTCCACGACGACACCCCGCTGGTCGCCACACCCGACGCGACCGTGGCCACGGCCGCGCAGGCGCTGCTGCACACCCATCGGCACAGTGCCCTCGACGACCTCACGGAGGTGCTCGTCGACAGTGCGCACCGGCGCGGGGACGAGCTGCTCGCCGTACTGGCCGAGGAGGAGCCGCCGGCCGTGTGCCGGGCCGTGGACCGGTGGGCGCGCGACGAGCGACCGGCGCGCCGGGTGGCGGCGCTGTCGTACGCGCTGCGGACGGCGCCCCACGCGCGGACGGACGCCGACCGCGAGCTGCTCCGCCACGCCGCCCTCACCCTGCTGGCCCGCCCCGCCGACCTCACCCTGCACAGCGGGGCGCTCGCACTGCTCGTCCGCGACCCGGGCACCAGGGACCGGTATCTGCCGCAGGCGCTGGAGCGGTTCGCGGCGGGCGATCCACGGCTGCCCGCGAGCGCGCTGGTGGCCGCCCTGCCCAGCCACCCCGGCCCGGTGCTCGACGCCTTCCGCACCCGGCTGCGGGCACCCGGCGCCGACGGCGCGGCCCTGCGCACCCTCGCCGAGATCACCACCCCCGCCCTGGCCCGGCGCGTCAGCGGCCTCGTCCGGGAGATCGTCGAACTGCGCCCGGACACCGCCGGGCACGCGGCCGCGTACGTCGAGCGTCGGCTGGAGCATGGTCCGGGGACCCGGGCCGTGCTGTTCCCGCTGATCAGCGCGCTCATCGTCGACGGGCCCGTCCAGGTGCGGGCGGCGCTCGCGGCCGTGTTCGCCGAACCCGGGACCGTCTCCTCCGGGCCGCTGCGCCGCGAGTTCCTCGACCTGCTGCTCGCGACCGAGCGCGACCCGTCCGTCCTGGACGCGCTGCTGCGGGCCGTCGCCGCCTCCCGCGTGGCCACCGGCGGCACCACCGAGGCGGACGCCGCGGACACCAGGGAGCTGGTGCACCGGGTCGGCCTGCTCCTCGTCCGTACGCCCGAAGGGGCGACCCGTTTCGACTGGGCGCTCGTCGACCTCGCCCGCCACATCCCCGGCTTCGCGGAGCTGGTGGCGGGCTGGCTCAGCGGTACACCGCAGGAATGGGCCGCCGTGGTGGGGCCGAGCACCCGCCGGATGATCGAGAACCTGGCGGGTGAACCGGGGGTGCGGGTGCCCGCCTGATGGGGGTGACTCCACCGTGCTCCGGGTCACAGGCCGGATGCCGATGCGGGCCGACGCCCGCGGGCATGGCACCCTTAGACCTGCGTAGAGGCAACCACGGACACAGGTTCGACAAGGAGCGGTCACAGTGCAGCGCTGGCGTGGCTTGGAGGACATCCCCGAGGACTGGGGGCGCAGCGTCGTCACCATCGGCTCCTACGACGGGGTGCACCGCGGGCACCAGCTGATCCTCCGGCACGCCGTGGAACGCGCCCGCGAGCTGGGCGTCCCCTCCGTCGTCGTCACCTTCGACCCGCACCCCAGCGAGGTCGTGCGCCCCGGCACCCACCCGCCGCTGCTCGCCCCGCACCACCGCCGCGCCGAACTGATGGCCCAGCTGGGCGTGGACGCGGTGCTGGTGCTGCCCTTCACGACGGAGTTCTCGCGGCTGTCGCCGGCCGACTTCGTGGTCAAGGTCCTGGTCGACAAGCTGCACGCCAAGGCCGTCGTCGAGGGCCCCAACTTCCGCTTCGGCCACAAGGCCGCCGGTGACGTGGTGTTCCTCGCCGAGCAGGGCAAGACGTACGACTTCGACGTGGAGGTCGTCGACCTGTACGTCACCGGTGAGGCGGGCGGCGGCGAGCCCTTCTCGTCCACCCTCACCCGACGGCTGATCGGCGAGGGCGACGTCGAGGGCGCACACGAGATCCTGGGGCGCCCCCACCGGGTCGAGGGCGTCGTCGTACGCGGCGCCCAGCGCGGCCGTGAGCTGGGCTTCCCCACGGCCAACGTCGAGACCCTCCCGCACACCGCCATCCCCGCGGACGGCGTCTACGCCGGGTGGCTGCACGTCGACGGCGAGGCCATGCCGGCCGCGATCTCCGTCGGCACGAATCCGCAGTTCGACGGCACCGAGCGCACGGTCGAGGCATACGCGATCGACCGGGTCGGCCTCGATCTGTACGGGCTCCATGTCGCCGTCGACTTCCTCGCGTTCGTGCGGGGGCAGGCGAAGTTCGAGTCGCTGGAGGCGCTGCTCGTGGCGATGGCGGAGGACGTGAAGAAGTGCCGTGAGCTGATCGCGGCGTACGAAGGCCAGTAGCCGCATACGGAAAGGCCCGTACCGTCGAGGACGGTACGGGCCTTTCCGTTGCTCCGGTCTGCCCCTGAACCTGCTCCCGCTACTGCTGCGGGGGCGCGGTGGGCGGCGGGGTCTGCCCCTGCTGGGGCGGGTACGGCTGGCCGGGAGCCGGGTGGCCGTAGAGCGGCTGCCCGGGGTGGGGCTGGCCGGGGTGGGTCTGGGGAGGTTGGCCCGGCTGGGGGGCCTGGCCCGGGTAGGGCTGACCGGGGTACGGCTGTCCGGGATAGGGCCGGCCCTGCTGCGGCGGGTACGGCTGGCCCGGGACGGGCTGGCCCGGCAGCGGCGGGGCGGCCACCGGAGGCGGGTTGCCGTCGGACGTCCACAGGCCGTGCGACTGCTGGTGCCGGGCGATGTCCTCGGCGACCATCGCGGCGAGCGTGAAGTACGCGTCCCGCACCTTGGGGCGCATCATGTCGAGGTCCAACTCCGCGCCGGCCGCCAGGTGTTCGTCGAACGGCACGACCACGACGCCGCGGCAGCGCGTCTCGAAGTGGTGGACGATGTCCTCCACCTTGATCATCTTGCCGGTCTCGCGCACACCCGAGATGACCGTGATGGAGCGGGCCACCAGGTCCTGGTATCCGTGCGCGGAGAGCCAGTCCAGTGTCGTACTGGCGCTGCTGGCGCCGTCGACGGACGGCGTCGAGATGATGATGAGCTGGTCGGCGAGGTCCAGCACCCCGCGCATCGCGCTGTACAGCAGACCCGTGCCCGAGTCGGTCAGGATGATCGGGTACTGCTTGCCGAGCACGTCGATCGCACGCCGGTAGTCCTCGTCGTTGAACGTGGTGGAGACGGCCGGGTCGACGTCGTTGGCGATGATCTCCAGCCCGGACGGGGCCTGGGAGGTGAACCGCCGGATGTCCATGTACGAGTTGAGGTACGGGATCGCCTGGACGAGGTCGCGGATGGTGGCGCCGGTCTCGCGGCGGACCCGGCGGCCGAGGGTGCCCGCGTCCGGGTTGGCGTCGATCGCGAGGATCTTGTCCTGCCGTTCGCTGGCGAGCGTGGAGCCGAGGGCGGTGGTGGTCGTGGTCTTGCCGACGCCGCCCTTGAGGCTGATGACCGCGATGCGGTAGCAGGACAGGACGGGGGTCCTGATGAGTTCCAGCTTCCGCTGCCGCTCGGCCTCCTCCTTCTTGCCGCCGAGCTTGAACAGTCCACCGCCGGACGCCGACCGGCTGCTCTTCGCCTTCTGCTTCTTGCTGTTGAGCAACCGGTCGGAGGACAGCTCCACCGCCGCCGTGTAACCGAGCGGCGCGACACCGGGGTTGGTCGGCTGCCGCTGATCGTGCTGGACGGCCTGCGGCCAGGCGGCGCCGGTACGGGGGTCGACGGGGGCGCCGGGTGCGGCCGGGTTGCCCGCGTGGGCTTGGGGCTGACCGGGGTGACCCGGGGCGCCGGGCTGGGCCGGGGGCTGCGGGAAGCCGTAGCCTGCCGGACCGGGCTGACCGGGCTGACCGGGGATCGGGGCGTGCGGCTGGGCGGGGCCGTGGGGCTGGTTGGGCACGCCGGGAGTGCCGGTGGCGTCGGGGCCGCCGGGGGTGGGCGTGCCGGGGTGCGGGAAGCCGTAGCCGGCGGGCGGGGCCGGGGGCTGCGGAGTGTTCGGGGTGGGCGTGGCCGCCGGGGCGCCGGGGGTGTTCTGGTTGCCGGGGTCGCCGGCGCCGCCGGGGGTGTTCGGGGTGCCCGGCTGGGCCTGGGCCTGCTGGGGCTGGGGGAAGCCGTAACCGCCGCCCTGCTGAGGGACCGGCGCCTGCGGGGGCGTGGAGGCCGCGGGCGGGAAGCCGTATCCGGGCACGGGCTGCGCCGGGGGCGTCGGGGCCGCGGGGGTGCCGGGGTGGCCGGGCTGGCCGGGGTGGGCCGGGGGCTGCGGGAAGCCGTATCCGGCGGCAACCTGGCCGGGGTGGCCGGGGTGGCCGGGGTGGCCGGGGTGGCCGGGGTGGCCGGGGTGGCCGGGGTGGGCCGGAGGCTGGGGGAAGCCGTAACCGGGGGCGGGCTGGGCAGGCTGGCCGGGGTGGGCCGGGGGCTGCGGGAAGCCGTAACCCGCCGGAGGCGGTGCGTCGTTCGGGGCCTGCGGGGGCGTTGGCGTGCCAAAGGCGCCCGGAGCGCCCGGAGCACCCGGGGTCCCAGGCATCCCCGGAACGGCAGGCGTCCCTTGCGCCGCCGGGGCACCAGGCGTGCCCGGTGTGCCAGGGGTAGCCGGTGCTCCGCGCGCGGCCGGTGTGCCAGGGGTAGCCGGTGCTCCTGGCGCGGCCGGTGTCCCAGGTGCGGCAGGCGTGCCCGGCGCACCGGCTGCTTCCGGCGTGGTACCAGCCGTGTCGCCCCACGCCGCGGGCGCACCCTGCGGGGCCTGCGGGTGGATCGGCTGCTGCGGGGCCGCCGACTGCGCGGGATCCGGGGTCTCCGGGAACGCCTGCGCGGCCGGGCCCGACGGCGCGGACGCGGGCCACTGCCCGGCCGGTGTGGGCGCGGCGGGCTGGTACGCGGGCGGCAGCGGCGGCAGCCCGCCCTGCGGGGCCGGCGGGGGAGTCCATGCGGGAGGAGCCTGCGGTACGACACCGGAGACGTCCGGCGAGGCGGACGAGGGCGGTGCGTCCTGCGGGGTCGTGCCCTCGGCGTTCGCGATGACAGGGGTGGTGGTGGCGGGCTCGCCGGCGCCAGGGCTGGGCACCTGCGGGGCGGCGTCCTGCGGAGCGGCGGCGTTCCCCGGCTCGGCCTCTCCGGCGGCCTCCGAGGCAACGGCGGCACCAGGCTGCTCGCCCTCCGCGCCCCCCGCTTCGCCGGGCACCTCAGAGGCCGTCGCAGCCTCGGCGTTCTCTCCGCTCGGGCCATCCCCGCCGGACGCGTCGGCACCTGCCGAGCCCTCGGCGCTCACATCACCCGGTTCGGACTGGCCCTCCACCGCGTCGGTTGGTTCGGCGTCGCCCCCGGCTCCGTTGGTGGCACCCTCCTGGCCCTGGGCCTGGGCAGCGCCCACCGAACCGTCGGCCCCCGAACCGCTCTCCGCGGTTCCCTCGGCGCCACGGTCACCATCCAGGTCACCAGCGCCGATGACCGTCATACCCTCAGCCTCAGCCTCGGCTTGGACCTCGGGTGCTTCCGCACCAGCACCCGCGTCCCCGGCCAGCGCCGCACCACCGGAACCAGCAGCGGCACCGGCATCCGCACCGGTGCCCGAAGCCCCCTCGACGACCACGTTCGCGTCCGAGGCAGCCTCCGCCGCCCCACCGGGCGCAGCGGCAGCGACCTCCCCAGGCGTGGCCACCCCCGCGATGTCACGCTTCAGCGCGGCGGCGGAGATCCGCATGGTGGCGCCGCTGTCGATGTCACCGCTGTCGATGTCACCGCTGTCGATGTCGGCCGGAGCAGGTGCGGGAGTGGGAAGAGGAGTGGGTGCTTGCGCGGGAGCCGGGCCAGGCATGGGTGCTGCGGCCACCGGGGGCCATGGCGGGGGAGAGGCGCCGTCCGACGCCGTACGCGCCATGCTCACGGGCGGCCCGACCGGTGGGGCCTGCGGAGGTGTCACTGGCCCGGCCGCCGGAGCGGCTCCTCCCGCACCAGCACCCGCACTCGCACCGGCACTGGCATCGGCACCCGCACCGGCCCCCACGTTCGTCCCCGTCCCGGACCCCGGGTCCGAACCGGTCCCTTGCGGCGAGGCGTTCTGCGTGTACCAGGCAGGCGGGGCGTAATCGATGGTGAACTCGCCCGTCGCCTCGACGGCGGACTCCGCGTCGGACTGGTCATCGCCGGGTGTGGCCCAGCCCCCGCGGATCCCGTTCCGATCGCTGTTCACAATTCCTCCTGGTGTGGTCGGGCACCCTCAAAGCCGTGCCGGGGGCCGACCGTTCTGGTTGTTCGAGCCGTATCGTCGTGATGTGCGCCCCGGTCCCAGCCTAATCACCACCGGCGTCACCACGGCAGGCCCGTCACCCGCTCCGCATCCGCCCGCAGCGTCACGGCCTGCCCTGAGATGACGCACATATCCCCAACGATTGCCAGCGAACCGACGGTTGTGGGTGAACGACTCGAAAGGGTAAGGCGACCGAACGGTTACGGGACTGGAACGCCGCTGTCGCCGTATCCGTCAGTCCACGCCCCCGGACCCCTTCGGGGCTGTATCTGTCAGTCCATTCGCCGAGGCGTACCCAGCAACCCGATCTCGGCGTCGGTCGGCTGGGTCATCACGTACTGCAGGTCACGGTCGGCGCTCCAGAGGGTGACACCGTCGGCGAGCGTCGGCAACGACTCGACGGCCGCCCGGGGCAGGCCCATGGTGCGCCCCAACTCCGCCGCCTCGTCAGGAGACACCCGCTGGGCGCCGACGAGTCGGGCCTGCCGGATGAGGCGGGGAGCCACCGGGCTGAGGTACGGCAGCAGCGTCAGTACGGACTGCCAGGGACCGGCGACGACCCGACCGCGTGGCGGCCGCATACCGCAGTCACGCACGACCAGCACGGGCCCGGCGGCCGACGCGCCCTGCGGCGGCACCCGCCCGACGTCGTACACGGCCAGACCGTTCTGACCACCACCCATGGCGTGCACCAACTGCATCCAGGACTGCGCCCGCCCGGTCTCCACGGCGACCCGCGCGCCGGTGGCCGCCGCGCGCAGGGCGAGCACCTGGGCGGTCCAGAGCCCGCCGATCAGGACGACGTCGTAGGGGGTCGGACGATTGATGCCGAGGACCGCGGGACGACTCTCGGCGTCGACGCCGATGACGACGCCGTCGTCCCCCACGGGCAACGCGAGCGAGTCGAACTGCTCGACCGACAGAGCGTGCCGCCCGTGCCGGGGCCCGATCAGCCCGAACCCGGAACGCAGCCGCTCGCGCATCCGCCCGCCGAGGGACGGCTCCGGCGCGACGGAGCCGGCGGCGGCCGGGACGGGCCCCACGGGACCGGGACCGGCGGAAGCGGGACCGGCGGAACCGGGGGCGGCGGCGCTGGAACCGGGGGCTGCGTAGGGACCCGTACCCATACCCGTACTCGTATTCGTACCGGCCATGCTCATCAGCGGACACCTCCCAGGGGCAGAGTGGCGAGGACACCCGGCAGCTGTTCACGGTCGAGCCGCGCGAGGCCGGTCCCGGCCTGCCGGGCCGCCTGCTCCAACGACCGCCGTGCCGCGACGAGTTCGTCGTCACTGCGGCCGGTCACCCGCACATGCCCGGTGACCGTCACCTCCTGCCGCACGCCGCGCGTCACGGTCAGACTGAACGTGGTCGCGAGCGCGGGCACGGCCGTCAACTGCCCCACAAGCTGCGGAAGCAGCGGACCCCGACCGCCCAACTGCGGCCAATGTCGCACCCAGTACGTCGTGTGTCGGCGGTTGTCGCACCGCCAGCTGCGCCCCGACTCCTCGGTCCGCCGCTGCGGAGTCTCCGTACGTCCCGCCTCGGCCGTCACGAGGGGATTGGCGCAGGCAGAAGTGGCGACGGCGGCTATCAACTCCTGCTCGTCCAGCACGGTCGTACGGAACCCGGCGCCGGTCAGTCGGCTGGCCAGATGGTCCGCGACCCGCACCACACACTTCTGCGCACCCAGGAGACCGCCGCCGCGCGCCGCCACGGCCTCCGGGCAGAGTTCCGGGTCGAGCTTCAGTGCGATCCAGGTGATCCGAATGGCCGGCGTACCCGTCTGGGCCTGGAGCGGCGCGTAGTTGCTGACGGCCACCGACTGCTGGGGCAACTGGATCGCGGGCGCCGGTTGGGTGTGCAGCACGATCTGCGCCCCCTCCAGCCGGATCCCGTCCACGTCCAGCGCGTCCCGCACCAGGCCCAGCGGCAAGGGCTGTCGGCTCCGGTCGGCTCGCAACGCCGTCGCGTCCGCCTCGACCTGCAACACCGCGCTGACGAACGTGCCGTCTCCGATGATCCCGACAGCGCGCCGGTCCCGTCCGCCGAACGCGTAGGTGCGCAGCGTCGGGTCGCACTCGACCGCCGGCGCGAGTCCCGGCTCGGTCCCGGGCGGTATCACCGTCTCGGCCGCCTTGCGCTGCCGTGACTTCAACGCCCGTGCTGTGGCCAGCCATTCGGGCAGCGAGCGCCCCCTGCGACGTACGACGGCGAGCAGCACGAGCACGATCGCGACGACGACCGCGGGCACGAGAACGAGAGGGTGCACCGCCCAACCGACGAGCAGGACCGCGGCGGCCGCCTCGACCAGCAGCAACTGCTGCAACCGGAACGCCCCGAAGTGCCCGGACCCCGCCTTGAGATGCGGTGCGAACGGACTGGGAGAAGGCGCCGTCACCGCGGGCGGGACCGAGGGGGCGACGGAAGGAGCGGTACGAGCGGCATGAGCGGAACGCGGGTCGGCCGCTTGTGTACGCGACCGTGATCGCGTCCGGCTTGCGGAAGCCATTGCTGCAAACCCCCCGTAGTCACCTGAAACGCCCCACTCGGCAGCGGCCTCGATGTGGGACGAACCCTACCCGCCCCACAAGCGCACGGGTTCAACGGGCATAGTGGGGGCCGGTCTCACAGCGGAGGGCGGGGGCGTCGCCCCCGGGACGCGGTACGGGGAGAAGCAGGCACTCATGGCATCACGGCGGGACGAACTCAACGCCTACACGTTCGCGAAGCGACGTACGCTCGCGGCCTTTCTCCAGCCGTCCCCCTGGGGTTCGGAGGAAGGGGCCCCCAAGCCGCTGCGGGCCGTCGTGCCCAGCCTGATCGCGGGCGCCGTCACTCTGGGCGTCTTCGGGGCCTGGGGGATGTTCCAGCCCACCGCCCCCAAGGACTGGAACCAGCCCGGAACCCGGGTCATCGTGGGCAAGCAGTCCACGACGCGCTACGTCGTCCTCAAGACGGACGGGACGACCCGCCTGCACCCCGTCCTCAACCTGGCCTCCGCCCGGCTGCTCATGAACGGCGCCGACTACCAGGTCGTCCAGATCAGCGACAAGATCCTCGACTCGGGCAAGCCGCCCCGCGGCCCGATCCTCGGCATCCCCTACGCCCCCGACCGGCTGCCGACCGCCGACGAGGCGGGCAAGGCCAAGCGGTGGGCGGTGTGCGAGCAGCCCGGCGGCAAGGGAAGCACGGTCCAGGAGGCGACCTTCGTCCTCGCCGACCGGGACCTGAAGAGGACGGACGGCTCCGAACGCCTCTCCGGCGGCGAGGTGTTGTACGTCAGGACCCGCGCCGGGGACCGCTATCTGGTGGACGCCGCGGGGAAGGCGTACCCCGTGCCGGTCGCGGCCACGGAAGCGGACGACAGGAAGCTGACGGAGGCGCTCGTGGGCTCCCAGCAGCCACAGCTCGTCACGAAGGAATGGATCGACACCCTGCACAAGGGCGATCCGATCTCGTTCCCCGAACTCCCCTCCGGCGTCGGCTCCCCGGCCGGTGTCCAGGGCCAGCTCTCCGACGACGAGAACCGGGTCGGCATGGTGCTCGTGACACGGACGGGCTCGGGCGAGAAGTACCACGTCGTACTGCCGGGCCAGGTGAAGCCCGTCAGCGAGTTCACCGCCTGGCTGCTGATCAACTCGCCGAGGACCGCCGTCCTCAACATGAACAGCGAGGCCGCCCGGGTGGGCCTCCAGGACTTCACCGCTGACACAGCCTCCTTCGCCGGCCAGCCGGACAACTGGCCGACGCGGCGCGCCACCATGGTCAACTCGGCCTCCGCGGACTCCGGCCGCAACACCGTGTGCAGCGTCCTGCGGGACGTGGACGAGGACAACGACACCACCCTGCAGACCTGGGCGGGCACCGAGTACCCCGCCGAGATCGCCGAGGGCGGCACGAGCACGTACGTCACCCCGGGAACGGGACTCCTCTACACGCAGATCCAGGGCACCGACAGCGACTCGGGTTCGCTCTTCCTGGTGACGGACACCGGCCTGAGGTACGCCGTCCAGGCGAACGGGGACAGCGACAGCGAGCGGTCAGGCGTCGGCGCGGACGGCAAGCAGAAGACGTCGGACGGTACGCCGGAGCCGAGCGAGGCCCAGGTGAAGCTCGGTTACCAGAACGTCCGCCCGGCGAAGGTCCCGCTGGTCTGGTCGGAGTTCCTGGCCAAGGGCCCTCGACTCGACACCAACAGCGCACGCCAGCCGCAGGGCTCCTGAGGGCGACCCCGTCCCCATCGCACCGCGTGCCCGCGACGTACCACACCCGCGACGCACCCCCCCTCGCAGCGGCTTCACACGACAGAAGGACAGGAGCGACGTACAGGTGTCGCCGAAGAAGACAACCCTGCCGGCCGCGGCGGCCGTGCTCCTGGCCATGCCCTTGGCCGTGCTGAGCACCACCGCACCGCCCGATTCCGGGCCGGTCGGCCTGTCCGGCGCGGTGACCGAGTCGGCTGGGCCCGGACTCGGCCCGCCCGCCGCGGTGGCGCCCCCCGTGCGGTTGGACGGCAGCGGTGAGTGCACGTTCCCCGCCAAGCCGGTCAAGGGCACCCCCTGGGCGTTGCAGCGGGTGCTCCTCGACGAGCTGTGGCAGGGCACCGACAAGGGCAAGGGTGTCCGGGTCGCGGTCATCGACACCGGGGTGGACGACAGGAACCCGCAGCTGAAGGGGGCCGTCGACAAGGCGGCCGGACGCGACTTCCTGGCCAAGGGCAAGGGCGCCGATCCGACGAACGACCGGGAGGGCCACGGCACGAAGGTCGCGGGCATCATCGCGGCCCGGCCACACGACGACACCGGCTTCGTGGGCCTCGCACCCAACGCCACGATCATCCCGATCCGCCAGAACGACGCCGAGAACAGCGGCGACTCGGACTCCATGGCGGAGGCGATCACGTACGCCGTGGCCCAGGGCGCGGACGTCATCAACATCTCCCAGGACACGACGAAACCCCTGTCCGGCACGTCCCGGCTCGCGCAGGCGGTGCGCGCCGCCATCGCCCGGAAAGTCGTCGTGGTCGCCTCTGCGGGCAACGACGGCCTCGACGGCACGTACAAGAACACCTACCCGGCCGCCTTCCCCGGCGTCCTCGCGGTGGCGTCCTCCGACCGCAACAACGAACGGGCCTCCTTCTCCCAGGCGGGAGAGTTCGTGGGCGTAGCGGCCCCCGGTGTCGACATCGTGTCCACAGTCCCGGGCGGCGGCCAGTGCACCGACAACGGCACCAGCTTCTCCGCCCCGTTCGTCGCCGGAGTCGCCGCGCTCCTCAAGGAGAAGCGCCCGGACTGGACGACCGCCCAGATCGTGACCCAGATCGAACAGACCGCCGAACGCGCCGTCAACGGCCACGACAACTTCGTCGGCTGGGGCATCGTCGACCCGGTGCGTGCCGTCCAGGACTCCGACCTCGCCGATCCGCCCTCCTCACCCACCCCCGACCCCGGCGTCTCCAAGGCCCCGGCCCCCGACACCGCCCGTTTCTCGCTCGCAGAGACCCCGCACGAACGCGACGAGCGCTACGCCACGTACGTCCTCGGCCTCACCGCCGCCGTGGTCACGGTCATCGCCGGCACGGCCGTCGTACTCCGCGATCTACGCCGCCGTCGGCACCGGGGGACCGACGCGTGAGCCGCCGTCGGCACCGGGGGACCGACGCGTGAGCTGCCGTCGGCACCGGGGGACCGACGCGTGAGCTGCCGTCGGCACCGGGGGACCGACGCGTGAGCCGCCGTCGGCACCGGGGGACCGATGCGTGAGATGACCGGCCGGGCCCGACGCGCATCGAGCACCGGGCCCGGCGGGCTGCAGAGGCAGGAGAGGCCTCGACCCCTTAACCCCTCGCCTCACCGAGGTGGTCGAGCCCGCCGTTGTGAGGAGTCGGCTCCAGGTCGAACTCCCCGTCCCGCGCACCGAGTACGAAGGCACGCCACTCGGCCTCGGTGTACCGCAGGACGGTGTCCGGGTCGAGGGAGGACCTCATGGCCACGGCACCCCCGGGCAGGTAGGCGATCTCCACCCGCTCCTCGTGCTCCTCGGTGCCGGGCGCGCTGTGCCACTCCACCCCCGAGATGTCGAGCGCGTACAACTCGTCCTTCTCGCGCTCCTTACGTTCCCTGAGTTCCTTCTCGGCGTCCTTGTCCAGCCCATCGGCCATGACGGCGCGGTCCCTTCCCGACGTACGAACCAACTACGGACTCACAGTACTTGCGCGGTGACACACCTGTGACCGACAGACGAAACAGGAACGGGTCACCCTCCGCGATTCGCACCTCCATCCTCGTCTGAACTGCCCTGTCGACCCTTTGCAGTTGGAAGCATCACGTCAAGTGACTAAAGTGGCATGCGGTATCACATGCGGAATCACGTGGGTGGTACGGCACGGGGGCGGTGTGACGCTGTGGCCGCGCGTCGCGTGGCGTTCGCGGTGATTCTTGCCCGCCTGGACCATCTGGGCGTCCGGCCTCGATGGACGCGTCGCGGCGGTCGATACCGCCGTCACTTCAAGAGGAGGGTGCAGAACCTGTGAGTGACATCTCGGCGGACCAGAAACGCGAGAACGACCAACTCATCGCGCTTGCCAACAAGATCCAGAACTTCCACGTCGAGGTGAGCCGTCGTGTGACCTCACTCAACACCGTCGTGGACATGATTCAGGGCGGCTGGCAGGGCGCGGCGAGCCAGGAGTACGACAGGGTGCAGCGCGAGGTGAACGTCCACCTCAAGAAGCTCCAGGACAACCTCGTCGACCTGGAAGAGGTCATGCGCATGGCCGTCAACGGGTTCGAGGAGCACGAGCAGGAGCGCATCGCGGAAATCCGGAAGGTGGACAACTCCGCGGAGTCCCAGGCCCAGGCCGACGCCAGCATGCACGGGCAGACCTACACCACCCGCAACAGCATCACCAGCCTCGCCTGAGCCACGGAGGAGACCCACGATGAGCACCGGATTCGACCGCACAGCGATCAGCTACGCCACGGTCACCCAGGCGGCGAGCGACGTCCGTAAGACGGCCACGGACCTCACGCAGGAACTCGAAGTCCTCATGCAGGAGGTCAAGCGCGTCGCCGAGACCTGGGAGGGTGAGGCGAAGACGGCGTACGGAGACATCCAGCGCAAGAACACCACCGAGATGCAGGCCATGGCCCAGCAGCTCCAGGTCATCGCCAGCCTCCTGGACAGGTCGGTCATCGGCTACCAGGGCACGGACCTGGACGGCGCGAAGCGCATCCGCATGCTGATGAGCTGAAACACGGCTGAGGGGTGGGGAGGCGGCGGGACGCGCTGCCTCCCCTGTGGTGCTGTGGCCAGTGCTCGGTTGATCAGAGACAGGTGATCAGGTCGGTGGCCGCGCGAGCATGGTGGTGTGCCCTGCCCGGATGGACTTGGGGGAATTCGTGATGTTCGAGCAAGAATGGGCTGAACTGCGGGCGGCGGCGGCCGAGCGGACTGCCATGCAGCTCAACAGGGTTGCGGCCGAAGGCGGCGGAGGCGGTGGCGGGCCCGACCTGGTGGTCAATCGGGACGACCTCGGCGCCATCGGCAACGAGGCGTACGACCTGCTGGGCAGGCTGGCGAAGGACGGTGACCTGGCCCGTCCCGCCACGTTCGACGCGGCGACGGCGCTGACCAACGGGAACTTCGTGAGCGGCTCGGCCGTGCTGAAGGTGCACGACTACTGGCAGACCCACCTGAGGACACTGCTCGACGCCTGCTCGCAGATCTCCAACCACCTCGATTACAGCAAAACCCAGCACGCCAAGGACGAGGTGAAGATCGAAGGGGATCTGACGCGGGTGGCCGAGCTCACCAAGTACATGAAATAGGGCTCGGGGGAGCGCGCGGCATGCTGAAGTACGAGGACATCATCGACGCCCCGGTGGCCAAGCTGAAGACCGCCGTCGACGACTGGTCGACGATGGCCAAGAAGCTGGACCAGCTCGCCACCGACGCCACCGACGGGATGAAGGCGAAGGCGGACAAGGCGTCCTGGGAGGGCGTCAACGCCGGGGTCACCAAGGCGTTCATCGGCAAGACGGCCAAGGAGTTCGCGGACGCCGCCGCCGAGGCCAGGGGCGTGAAGCTGATCCTGGAAGAGGGTCACGCGGCCATCAAGAAGGCCAAGGACGACCTGATCAACATTCGGGACCACGAGGGGCCCGCGGCCGGTATCCACGTGGACGGCAAGGGCAAGGTGACGGCGCGGAACCCGTTGTCCGGAATTCCCGGGGCGCGGCACGACCCCGACTACAGCGACCTTCTGCGCGAGGAGAAGCAGAACATCGAATCGTGGCAGAAGAGGATCGACCTGATCGTCGACAACTGCAACGACACCGACCTCACCCTCAAGAACACGCTTGATGCCAACGTCACCGACCGCAAGGACTTCAGCGCCCCGACGTACACGAAGCTGGACCAGGAGGAAGCCGCCCGCGCCGCCGTTCTGGCCGGCAAGGGCCGGGACCTCACACACGACGAACTGCAGGAGCTCAACGAGCTGCTGAAGGACAACAGTAAGTCGGTGGAGTTCGCCAAGGGGTTCTACGAGAAGCTCGGCCCTGAGAAGTCGCTCGCGTTCTTCGGCCAGCTCTCCATGGACACGTACGAGTACAACAAGGTCGATTCGCAGCGCCTCAAGGACGTCCAGCAGCTCCAGGAGAATCTCGGACTCAACCTGGCCACCGCCTCCCAGGACAAGCAGTTCGCCGACAAGTGGGGCCCGGAGCTACGCAAGTTGGGTACGGAGCGCATTCCGCTGTCCAAGCACGACTACGGCGGCCCGTTCGGATACCAGTTGCTCGGCGGGATCATGCGGTACGGGAACTACGAAGCGAAGTTCCTCAACCCGATCGCCGAACACGTGGCGCAGTTGCACGCGAAGGACCCGGGCATGTTCGCCGGGAACAAGGCGGTGAACAGTCCGTTGAAGAACCCGTTCAACCCCTCCGGCGTGAACGGGGCCGGCTACGACCCGGCCACCGCCATGCTGGAAGCGCTCGGCAACAGTCCGGAAGCGGCGAAAAAGTTCTTCACCGACCCGCCGACCGCGTTCAACGAGGACGGCACGGTCGACCGCGGTGCCACGGCCGACCTTGGGAAGGACAAGTACGGCACGGAGATCGACAACTACTTCGATTTCTTCGGCAACGAGAAATGGGAGTCCTTTCCCGACGTCAACTCGCTCGACGAGAAGGAACTCAAGGAATCACTCAACCACATGCCCGACGCCTTCGGCCGCGCCCTGGAGGCAGCGACCCTCGGCTACCCGGCCGGGCACCCGGACGCCGATGTGGTGCGGGACGCGGACAACGCCGCGATCATGCAGAAGGTCATGGAGAAGTACAGCGCGGACCCCGGTCTGCTGAAAGAGCACCACGAGGCGTTGTCCGACAGCCTGGGCGTCATGGGCGGCGGCTACATCGACGACATCAACTGGGCGCTGGACAAGAACCACCCGGAGAGCGTGTTCGCGCCGGGTAAGAACCCGGACGGGCATATCGACTTCGCGGACACCGGGGACGGGAACGGGCGGAGTATCGTCCGGGGCTTCCTCAGCACCCTGGGTCAGCACCCGGACGCGTACGCGACGGTCTCGGCCGCGGAGCAGGTCTACACCCGCAGCGTGCTGGAAGGAACAGTCGGCCCGGACGGAAAGATCAACGAGGGCGCTGCCAGGGCGGCCGTGCTCGTGGGTGCCGAGGTACAGGGCATGCTCGACCAGTCCCGGGCCGACCAGGTGGAGGCGACGAACCTCAAGACCCATGAGGACTACGAGAAGGCGGTCGCCAAGCGGGCGGGCTGGGTCCAGTTCGGGGCTGCGGTGGGCATCGCGGCGGGCGTCGCCTTCCTACCCGCGACCGCGGCCGTGGGCACGGCCGCGGTGCTCATCCCGCTGGCGACGGATACCGCCGCCGGTGCTGCCGAACAGGTCATCGGTCAGATGGTCGGCGACATGTCCGAGAAGTCGGTGGATGAGCACAAGGAGAAGATGGAGGAGCTCACCAGGGAGGAGAGGACGGCGATCTACTCCGGCGGCGAGAGCATGGCCGAAGCTCCGATGGAGGATTTCCTGGAGCGTCACGTCGCGGAACCTCTCAAGAACCCGTTCGCGCGGGACCTACGCGAATCGATGGTGATCGGCTATGGGGTCGGCAACGACCGGGAGAACCAGCAGGGCAACGACCCGGAGACCGGCTGAGGCCGGTGGACGGCCGAGGACACGTGAGGATGCGGACAGTGATCAATCGCAGGTCGGTACGCGGGGGACTCCTCGCCGCGGCCATAGCCGGCTTGTTGTATCTCGGGGCCACCAGTTGTGGAGGAGACGAAGATGACGACGGCCTTCCGAAGGACTACAAGGTCGTGGCGGGGACACAACTCTGCGGTGGCAGGGCCATGTCCGCCGACGCCGCCAGAGCGCTGAAGGTGATCACGGGGTCGTCGCGCTTCGAGGCGTCGGGAGAGCAGTACACCGTCGCGCAGGCCGCGTCGAACCTGGCCATGGCGTTCGGGGACCCCATGACGTATCGCGGGGACGCCTGTCGCGTGTATACGCCCCTCGGTACACCGGACTTCGAGCTCAGAATCACTTGGAGGCTGGCCGACAGCGCCTCGACGGACGGGCCGGCGGCCCCGGAGTTCACCGTGCTGAAGATGGGGGAGGAGGCCTTGGCGGCGGCGGACAAGGCGTACGTTCAGTTCGCATGCAAGAGCGACAAGTTGGGTGACTCGTCGGATGCGGCCCATATCGTGATCGGCGTGGAGCACCGGGATCCATTTCATGAACCCGAGGGTGACATCAAGGCGTTGAAGGACGCCTACGCGACCGTGGCCCACTCCTTTTCACTGGCTATGGCCAAGGAACTACGCTGCGAGAAGAACGGCGGGCTCCCCGCGAAGCCCGTGCTGGATCCGGCGTAGCCGCTGACGTACGCGGCTACGGCCATAAGGCCGCGTCGGTGTTCTTTGCCCAGGAGATCGGCCGACCCCGGACGAGGCCGAGCAGGGTGATAGACCACTGGGATGTGCGAGGGGCGGTGGTATTCCCATGGTATGACCACTCTTTACGTCCCCAGCGGAATGCGAATGGCGTGTCCGGCTAGGGCCCGTGACCGCCGTCCGTGAATGGGACGTTGCCCCAGGCGTAGACTCCCGAAGTCGCTATCGGTGCCCCGGTAGTTAGCCCCGAATCCTTACAGCCCAACTCAGTTGCGACTTTGTACGCGGCCGCGTTCAGTAGAATTATGTGATCGCGGGAGAGATTTTTCTTGGGTGCATCCACCATATTCTCCCGCTCCAGGCTGCCATTGATAATGATGGAATCGTTCGATTCTTTCATTCGGCAGCGGAAGTAGAGGGAAGCGGTACGGTCCGATGCGAGGGCAGACTCTCCAGTCCTGTAGAAGGTGAAATGTTTCTCGTCTTCCATATCGGGTTGGTCGACAGTAAGCGCCTCTCGGAAGTTGACTGAGAGGATTGTTTTCCCGTCAGCTGGCGACTGCAGTCTGCAGAAGGATGACCCCGAGATTTCGCCACTTTGCAGTTCGCCGTCGGCAGCCCGAAGTGATGCCAGGATCTTTTCGGGCTCCGGCCCGTCTTGATTGAAGGTGTCGGTGCCAGATACTTCTGCAAGCGCAGCGGCGGCAGTCGAGTCGCTGGCGAACGAGTCGCAAACACCCTCAACTTGGAGCCCGCTGCCAGCCGTGTTTTCTGCTTCTTCCGAGCAGGCACTGATGGCAGCCACGAACGCAGCCGTGATCGCCGCGAGTCTCGCAGTGGACCTCATCGGTCTTCCTTTTCATAGGGGTCAGGGAGGATATCGTCTCTGGCGTGTGAACGACTATCCTTGATGTATTTCGTTAGTTCCTTTTTCAGGAAGTTGCGATTTTCCTGACTCCATCCAGGAGCCTGGACATAAGCTTCCTTGGGCTTTTGTGCGTTGCCTTCCCCCATGAGGAGCGCCTCATCGCTCAGCTTGTCCGACTTCTCCTTGATGAGTTCCCGGCCACCCTTCTCGTACTGCTCGTCCAGGTCGCCGGTCTCCATCCCCAGGTAAGTGGAGAGGCCGCCACCCACTGTCTCCACTGCAAGTGGGGCGAGGGCAGCAGCAGTGCCGAATCCACCGGTAAATGCCACTACGCCACCTGCGATGACCGCCCCTGTTCCAAACTTGACCCATTATGTGGTTTCGGCGATTGCCTTGGCGCGTTCCTCTGAAGTGCTTGTCGAGCGTTGCCGAGGAGTGGTTGGTGGCCAGCTCCTCTTCATGATCCCGGTGGTTGATGACCGTGTCTTCCAGATGATTGTGGATGTGCGCGCAAGCGCTCAACAGGGCTTCGACCTGGCAGCGCCATGTGTCCCAAGCTGTCCAGAGGGCAGACCCCGTCTTGAACTTCTGCGCGGCCAAGCTCTGTGCCGCCCTGTCCGTTTGGGCTCCGGCATGAAACCCGTCAACCGCAAGCCGGTGGGTGATTTCCTGTGGCCTCGTTACCGACCGCTTTGAGGTTTTGGTGAGGTGACCTTGTAGTCGGATGCGCCGCTGTTCCCTCCGCCGCTGGCGGCTGCCTGGTTCAGCCGCATGGTTGCGTTTTGCCGTGTGGTAGCGGCAGTACGCGCCTGACACCACGCTTCTTCGAATGACACCGTTGTTCCCATCGTGCTGCCGTGGTCAGGAGGGCTGACCTGGCCTGCCCCCGCTCTCAGAGGGCGGGCCGACGATGTTCCCCTGCGGTGGCCCGAAGGCGGGGTAAGGGGGCTGGAGAGGTTGGTTGTACGTGGGTGGCAGTGGGTGAGCGGGCGGGACTGCGCCGCGACCACGACGACCACGGGCAACGAGGAAGGCGATCGCCGCGCCGAGGACAGCCGCGGCGCCAACACCCATGGCGATCCAGAGAAGCATGTTGTCCTGATCCGATTCGGAACGGGTGGGGGCAGGCTCGCTGGTCTTGTCCTGTTTATCGCCGGAAGCATCACCGCCGGCCTTCGAAGCCGAGGGAGAAGGCGAGGGAGATGCCGGCTTTTCGGCGGCGGCGAGGTCCGGGAGCGGCCACTCATCGGCGGGCCCGGGGTCACCAGGGTTCTGCAGCGCGATGCGTGGACGGACAATGCCGTAACCGATGGCGTTGTTCCAGGTCCACTTTTTCTCGTTGCCCTTCATCGTGTTGATCAGGACCCGCAGAACCTGGTTGTTCGTCCAGGAGGGGTGCTTCGACCAGATGAGGGCGGCGGAGGCGGAGGCGATGGCAGCGGCGTCGCTGGTTCCGTCGGAGTTGCAGACTTGAGTGCTTCCTAGGCACGCATGGACCATCTTCTCTCCGGGGGCAGCGAGGTCGACCTGCGACCCCCATTGCGAGAAGGAGCTTCGTTCGATTTTTTCATCGATCGATCCCACACCGATGACGCCAGGTGTGGCGGCTGGGTACATGGGCAGGTTGTCCTTGTCTCCGCGGTTGCCGACACCAGCGAAGATCAGCTTTCCTTTACCGAGGGCGTATTTCACAGCTGCGGCGAGTTCTGGGGTTCCGACGTTTTGCATCCCTGGACTGTCGGCACGGGCCATGGAAATGTTAATGATCTGAGCCTTGGAGTCCGCCGCGAATCGGATCGCCTCCGTCATCTTTCTGGAGTACTCGGCTCCTACATCCACTTTTCCGTAGTCTTCGGTGGCATACCTCATACGCATTGGGAAGATCTTCACCCCTGGGGCAAGGCCGTAGGAGCCGTTGAGCGCTCCCCGCGCACCCGTGGCCGCGATGAGGGCGGCCACGCCGGTGCCGTGCCCTTCATGGTCTGTGTGTTCGTCGCCGGACTGATTCGAGTAGTCCTTACCTTCAAGAATCTGGCCCTTGAGGTCGGCCAAACCGTCATCGACGCCGGAGTCGATGACGGCGACGGTCACTCCACGCCCGTTACTGGTCTTCCACATCTCATCAGCGTGCATGGCATCGAGGTGCCATTGCCGGGAGCGAATCGAGTCAGCATGCGCAGGAGCTGCGGTGATGCCCACCAGCAGCAGGCCCAGGGCACCTGCGGCTGCCGACACGGGTCGCCATGTTTGCTTACTGCTGGTTCGCATGTGCCTTCCAGGGTCGCAACCGAACGAGGAGTCAGTCCACAACCGGCGGCAGTGGGCCACGATTTCCTCGCTGCCAGGTCTCCTCGTCCTCGATGAGATAGTCGGGGCGATCACCTTGACGAGGATCACGTCGCAGTGATGCCGAATTGGCTGCGTGCGCAGTGGCCCCATCATGACGCTGCCTGGAGGCCTGCGTCGGCGCGGTGTTGCCAGCTTGCCGAGTGAGACCAGTTCCTCCTGGGGTGAAGGGACGCGCTCCGCCGTTGCCAGGCTGAGTCGGACGGTTGCCGATCATTCCGCCGGTCTCAGATGCCAGACGCCGGCCAGGTGCAGCATTGCTGTGTCCGCCACCGGAATTGCCTCCGACAGGCATACCGGGGGTGATGCCACGCCCCATCGCCGTACGTCCCTGAGTGCCTTCACCGATGACGGTTCCCCTCGGAAGGGACCCAGTTGGACGGCCTGAGACGGGAGGCACAGGGCGGCCCCCAACGATCCCCGTCTCTCGCGGCATGCGAGCAGGACCGTTGGCCATGCCCTGGCCAGGCAGGAACGGTGCCCGAGTGGCCGACGGAACGCGGCCAGGGGCAGTCGGACCAGTGCCGCCTCTGTTGCTGTTGAAGGGCGGGATGCCGACCGGCTGCGAGGGAATACGTGTATCGGGACGTTCTGAGCCGCCGGGAACAGTCGGGGGTTGGATGAGGTCTGGCCCCGTAGATTTCGGGAGTGTGTTCAGGCCGTCAAGATCCATGGTGACCGGGTCGGAAAGAGAAGTTCGCCTATTGCCGGGCACTGTTGGGGTCGACTGCGAAGTAAATTCGCGTTCCCGGCTGTTGAAGCCGGATGAGGCGGACGAACCTGTCCCCTTGCTACTTCCACTGGGGAAGGTAGTGATCGATTCATCTCGAATGCGATTGTCGACCCATGCCTCCGGGCCCATGTGGTTCGCCGGCGGCGAAAACGTAGGCGGCGTAACCGAATTAACCTGCGCCGCCGACTGCTGATAAGTCTGCGCCAGCTTCCGCATCTGCTGTGCCGCCTCGTAGCGGGCCGCGTCGATGCGGCCCTGGGCTGCTGCGGCGTCGGACTGGGCGGTCTGGGCCAGTTGCCGGGAGTCGGGGTCGTTGCGCGCCCCGGGCGCCTTCGTGGCGGCGAGGGACTTCTGCGCGGTGCGGAGGTCCGCCTGTGCGGCCGTGGTCTCGGAGGTGTCCGGCATGACCGCCTTCGCCTCCGCGATCGCCCGGGAGACGATGCCCATCCACCGGGAGGCCACCTCGGCGTACTCCCCGAGGTGGAGCGTGGCGCTCGCCGTCTGCCCGCCCCACTCACGGAACGTGTCGCCGGCCTCGCCCTGCCACTCCAGGCCCTTGACGTACGTCATGAGATCGTCGCCGATCTTGGTGATCGTCGAGGCCGCCTTGGAGAGCTTCGCCGCGAGGTCGTAGGCGCCCTCGGAGTTGGCCGAATCGAGCATCGCAGCGAGCTGCGCGTGGGTCATGGACTCGAAGTCGGTGTGCTGGGGCGTGGGCTGCTTCCGCTCGGGCTGCTCGCTCATTACAGGCCCTTCTCCCCTTCGCTGACCTCCGCTGCCTCCGCGGCCGGCTCTCCCTGCCGCGAGGCCGGCTGATCGCCCTGCTGAGTGCCGTGCTCCTCCGCCTTCGACCGGGCATACGGATCACGGCCGACGTCGTAGTACTTGTCGACCTCCGCGTTGACCTCCCGCATCCGCGCCTTGATGTCCTCGTCCAGGTTCTCGAAGCCCACCCGTGACGCGTGCACGGCCAGCCCCACCCCCTCGATCTGCGCGCTGAGCGCCTTGGAGAGGTTCTCCAACTCGTCGTGGACGATGGCGTACGACTCGTAGAGGAACTGTGCTTCCTTGAACTCGGCGGACCCCAACTGGGCCCGGGTGAGACGGTCCTGACCGACCTTGTCGGGTGCGGCCTCGGACTTCCCCAGCTCGATCAGCAGGTCGTCGACCCGCTTCTTGAACTGCTTCATGGCGTCGTGCTGGATGTCCAGCGCCATCTGCGGGTTCACGGCGTACAAGCTGTCGAAGGACTTGTCGGTGTCCGGAGCGCCCCCGCCACCGCCCATGCCCCCGTCCGAACTCACGTCAGCCGCCTCCCCGTGCTCCCCGTTCGCCTCGCGCACCCAAGTCAACCAAGGCCTCACGCAACAGTGTTGGTCACTCTTCACCACTCTAATGGCGTTGCGGAAGCAAGCCCACCTGGATAAGAGGGGCTCCGCGCTTGCGTGACACGAACGTGCCCCGCCCCGGAGGCATGGGCCGCGCCCGCACGTTGCCGAGGATGTCGCCCTCCATCGGGTCGCCGGACAGGACGAGCCCCTGCGCGCCGAGCTCCTTCACCCGCTGCATGAACGACTCGTACATGGAGCGCGAGGCCCCCGCCGCGTTGCGGGCGATGATGAACTTGACGCCCACGTCACGCGCGAAGGGCAGATGCTCGACGAGGACCGACAACGGGTTCCCGGAGTTGGTGGCGACCAGCTCGTAGTCGTCGACGATGACGAACAGCTGCGGCCCGTTCCACCAGCTGCGGTCACGCAACTGCTGCGGCGTGATGTCGGGCTTCGGCGCGCGCATCTCCATGAACTGCCGGATGGCGTCCATGTGGACGCTCATCGCGGACGCCATCGGCGCGTACTCCAGCAAATGTTCCTCGGAGACCGCCTCCAGCATCGTCCTGCGGTAGTCGCCGACGACGATCCGGGCCTCCGAGGGCGTGTAGCGCTCGGCGACCTGCTTCGCGATCAGACGCAGCAGGTTCGTCTTGCCCGACTCGCTCTCCCCGAAGACCAGGAAGAAGGGGTCCGTGTCGAAGTCGACGAAGACCGGTTCGAGGTTCGCCTCGTCGATGCCGATCGCGATGCCGTGCTGCGGGAACTCGAAGCCCTTGGGCAGCTGGTCGGCCGGCAGCCGGCGGGGCAGCAACCGGACCGTCGGCGCCGCGGGACCCTGCCAGTTGCCCTTGACCGCCTGCACCAGCTGGGCCGTGGCGTCCGACAGGCCGTCCGCGTCCGACGAGGAGTCGATGCGCGGCAGCGCCGTCATGAAGTGCAGCTTCTCCGGCACCTGGCCACGGCCCGGAACACCCGCCGGTACGTTCGCCGCGACCCTGCGGTCGAACTCGGAGTCCATGACGTCACCCAGGCGCAGCTCCAGTCGGCCGAGGATCTGGTCCTTGAGCGCGGACCGCACCTCCATGTAGCGCGAGGCGGAGAGGACGACGTGGATGCCGTAGCCGAGGCCGCGTCCCGCGATGTCGTGCACGATGCCTTCGAGGCCCTCGTAGTCGCCCTTGAAGTTGCCCCAGCCGTCGATGACCAGGAAGACGTCGCCCCAGGCCTCGCCGGGCAGCTCACCGGCCGCGCGCCGACGCCGGTAGGTGCCGATGGAGTCGATGCCGCCTGCGCGGAAGAACTGCTCGCGGCGGTTGAGGATGCCCGCGACCTCCGCGACCGTACGCCGGACCCGTTCGGGATCCAGCCGGGAGGCGACCCCGCCGACGTGCGGCAGGTCCGACAGGGACGACAGGCCGCCACCGCCGAAGTCTAGGCAGTAGAACTGCACCTCGTGCGGCGTGTGGGTCACGGCGAAGGAGCCGATCAACGTGCGCAGCAGAGTGGACTTGCCGGACTGCGGGCCGCCGACGACCATCATGTGGCCGGCCGCGCCGGAGAAGTCCCGGTAGAGCACCTCGCGCTTCTGCTCGAACGGCTTGTCGATCAGACCGAGGGGGACCGTCAGCCTGCCCAGCCGGGCGTACTCGGCGGCCTGCAGCCCCCGATCGGCCGTCGAGGCCAGCGGCGGCAGCAACTGGTCCAGCGTCGGAGCCTGGTCCAGCGGCGGCAGCCACACCTGGTGGGCGGGCACCCCCTGGCCCTCCAGCCGCTGCACGATGACGTCGAGGACGGTGTCCGCCAGGGCGTCGTCCTCCTGGCGCGCCGGGGCCGGCCTCTGCGCCGCCGGGTCCGGAGCCGCGTACGTCACCGGCACCTGCGCGGCCGTGAACAACGCGGGACGGCGCTCGATCGGCGTCCGGTCCCCGGAGACCACGGGACCACCGGAGCGGTACGCACCCGACACGTACGCCGCCTTGAAGCGGGTCATCTCGTCCGTGCCGAACTTCAGATACCCGGAACCGGGCACGGACGGCAGGTGGTAGGCGTCCGGAACACCCAGCGCCGCGCGCGACTCCGCCGCTGAGAACGTCCGCAGACCGATCCGGTACGACAGATACGTGTCCAGACCGCGCAGACGCCCCTCCTCCAGGCGCTGCGAGGCCAGCAGCAGATGCACACCCAGGGAGCGGCCGATGCGGCCGATCTGGATGAACATGTCGATGAAGTCCGGCTTGGCCGTGAGCAGTTCGCTGAACTCGTCGATCACGAGGACGAGCGAGGCCAACGGCTCCAGCGGAGCACCCGCGGCCCGTGCCTTCTCGTAGTCGTGGATGTTGGCGTAGTTGCCCGCCGAGCGCAGCAGCTCCTGGCGCCGCTGGAGTTCACCGCGGATCGCGTCGCCCATGCGGTCGACGAGGGTCAGGTCGTCGGAGAGGTTGGTGATGACGGCGGCGACGTGCGGCATCTGCGACATGCCGGCGAAGGTGGCGCCGCCCTTGAAGTCCGCGAGGACGAAGTTCAGCGTCTCGGAGGAGTGCGTGACGGCGAGGCCGAGGACCAGCGTGCGCAGCAGCTCAGACTTGCCGGAGCCGGTGGCGCCCACACACAGACCGTGCGGACCCATACCGTCCTGCGCGGCCTCCTTGAGGTCCAGCATCACGGGCCGGCCGTCCTCGCCGACACCGATGGGCACCCGCAGGCGCTCCGGTGTCGACCGCGGCCGCCAGGTGCGGGTGACATCCACGGAGGCGGCGTCACCGAGGCCCAGCAGATCGGTGAAGTCCAGGTTGGCGAGCAGCGGCTCGTCGTCGTTCCCGCCACCCATCCGCAGGGGGGCCAGCTGCCGGGCGAGCGCCTCGGCGGCGGGCAGGGACAGCCCGTCGGGAGTGCCCTCGTAGGCGACCTCGGCACCCGTGTCCAGCCACAGCCGGTCCGGTCGTACGACGATGGAGAGACCGCCCCGGGGCTGGTCGAGCTCGCCGGGCACCACCTCGATGATCGTCACGCCCTGCAGGCCCTCGGCGGCGGCGAAAGCGGAGGTCGGGGGCACGATCCCGCCGTCGAGGACGACGATGATGTGCGGCTGGTCCAGGACCGGCTGGCCGTCCCGGCTGAACCGCGGGCGGCCTTCGAGGCGGGCCGCGAGCAGCTGTTCCAGCTCACCGAGGTCGTCACCGAACAGCCGCCGGGTGCCCGCGCCGTCGAACTGCCCGTCCAACTGGCTGTGCGGCAGCCACTTGGTCCAGTCCCAGCGGCCGACCGCGCTCGGCGCCGCGACCACGGCCAGCAGCAGATCGTCGGGGGAGTGCAGGGTGGTGAGCTGGGCGACCAGCGCGCGCGCCGCGGCCTGGGCGCACTCCGGCTCCCCGGACACCGTCACGTGGTAGAACGCCCGCATCGACACCGCGACCGGCAACCCGTCCAACTGGCCGTGCACGGCGAGGAACCGCTGCATGGCGCCCGCGCACAAGGGTTCGAGTTCGTCCACGGGCGCGGTGTCGGGAGCCACCAGGGGAGAGGCCAACTGCTGCGGTCCCAGACCGATCCGCGCCTGCCCGAAGTCCGCGTCCCCGACCCGGCGCTCCCACACCCGGCTGCCCTCGGCGACCACCGACCACAACTGCTCGGGAGAAGGGTGCAGATACAGCTGGGCGTCACGCTGCTTCAGGCTGGTCCTGCGCACCGTACGCCGGGTCTGCGCGAGATATTTGAGATAGTCCCGACGGACATCGGCCATTTGCCCCTGCGTACCGCGACGGTGCCGGACGATCTGCGCGATCACCATCGCGGCCGTCGACACGAGCATCACCACACCCATGATCCGCATGAACGGATGGGCGTTGGGGGAGGCGAAGTAGAACACCACCGACGAGCCCATGCCGAGCGTCGGCAGGATCTGCATCAGCATGCCCTCCTGCTGACCCCGCGGCAGCTCCGGTGGAGCCTCCAGGCGCAGCTCGTCGGAGGGCACTTCAGGCGGCAGGGTACGCGGTGGGCGCTTGATGACGATCTGGCTCACCGGTGAGTCAATCCCCCTATGCGGCCGAGCAGTTTCCTACCGACACCCCCGTGGTGACGGTCGCCCTCCGCTAGGCGGGGATCCTACTTGTCACCACTGACGGCACCTACCGGTAGGGTGACGCCCGCAGCGTACGCATCCGCGAAGCAGGGGGTCAGCAAAGGTGAGTACGACCGCGACGACCGGGTTCTGCCGAGTCACTGTCGTGGCACCCGACAGTCGCATCGACGTCGCCCTCCCGGTGGACATCACCATCGCGGACATCTATCCGGAAATCCTGCGCCTGACGCGCCAGACCCAGCCCGTGGGCACTCCGACGGGCTACCACCTGGTGCGCCGCGACGGCACCGCCCTCGACGGCGCCCGCTCGCTCGCTGACGAACGTGTGCTCGACGGCGAGGTGTTGAGCCTGCGCCCCTTCGCCGAGTCGCTGCCCCCGGCCGTCCACGACGACGTCTCCGACGCGGTCGCCTCCGCGGTGGTCCGCGACCGTCACCTGTGGAGCGACGACCTGCTGCGCGTGGCCGGACTGATCGGCGGCGCCCTGCTCCTGCTGCTCGCCGCCTTCGTGCTCTGGTACGCCGACCCGGTCCGCCACGACATGAACGGCCTGCCCGGGATCCTCGCGGGCGGCCTCGGCGTACTCCTGACCGCGTACGCGGCCGTGCGCGCCCGGGTGTACGCCGACCGGGTGGCCGCGGCGGCCATCGGACTGGCCTCCGTGCCCCTGCTCTTCCTCGCGGGCTCGGGAATCGTCGACCCGACGGCCGGACAGGGGCCGGGCAAGCTGCAGTTCATGCTGGGCTGCGTGGCGGTGCTGGTCGCCTCCGTCGCCCTCGTCGCGCTCGCCCCCAGCGGGGACGCGGCCTTCGTGGCCACCACCTTCGCGGCGGCGGTCGGTGCCGTGGCCACCTTCGTGGCGATCCTCGCCAGCGCCTCCGCGACCGACATCGCCGCGGTGTGCGCCCCGGTCGCCATCGGCCTGGTCGCCTTCCTCCCCGGCCTGTCGGCCCGCTTCGCCCGGCTGCCGATCGGCTACGCCTCCCCGCGCTCCGCCGCGTACGAGGACTTCGACCTCGACCCCGCCCAGAGCCCGGACACCGAGCCCCTGGACGCCGAGCGGATCGCAGCCCAGGCCCGGCGCGGCCACGAGATGCTGCTGGGCCTCGTCGGCGGCACCTCCGCCGTGGTGGTCGCCTCCACCGCCGTCCTCGGCTTCTCGGACGACCTGTGGGGCCGGTTGCTCGGCCTCGCCGCCGGGCTCGCCATGCTGATCCGCGCCCGCCTGTTCCGCTACACCTCGCAGGTGGTCTGCGCCCTCGTCGCCGGTGTCGCGGCCCTCGCCCTCCTGCTGGTCGGCCTCGCGGTCAACCCGCCGGCCGAGGCCCTGACGGAATTCACGCTCCACGCAGACCGGGGCGCCCTGGACCTGCGCACCATCTGGCTCACGGCCGCCATCACCGCCGGAGCCGCGCTGCTCACCGCGATCGGCCTGATCATCCCCCTCAAGGGCCTCTCCCCCTTCTGGGGCCGCCTCCTCGACATCGCCGAGGCGTTCGTGCTGCTCACCCTGATCCCGCTGTGCCTGGCGGTGCTGGGCGTCCTCACCCAGGTCCGGTCACTGACCGGCTGACCGCGCACCCCGCATCGACGCATCTCGCATCGACGCACCCGCATCGACGCATCTCGCATCGACCGGGCCCCGGGCAGGGACCGTCCCGCCGCACTGGTACGCTGTGTGACGGCCGTCTGTGTACGCACCCTGCGGACATCCCTCCGGGACCCCGCGAGGCAGCGCCGACGGATCCCGCCACCCGAGTCACACAAGTTCCCCTGAGACGAAGACCAGGGGCGCTCGGTGGCACCGAAGAGACTCAGAAGGAGTATCGCGTGTCGCTCGACGCCGCTACGAAGAAGCAGATCATCGCCGAGTTCGGTACCAAGGAGGGCGACACCGGCTCCCCCGAGGTCCAGGTCGCGATGCTCTCGCGCCGTATCTCGGACCTGACCGAGCACCTCAAGACCCACAAGCACGACCACCACTCCCGTCGTGGTCTGCTGATCCTGGTCGGTCAGCGCCGCCGCCTGCTGCAGTACCTCGCCAAGAAGGACATCCAGCGCTTCCGTACGCTGGTCGACCGTCTCGGCATCCGCCGCGGTGCGGCCGGCGCCAAGTAGGACGCCGTGAAGGGAGCGGTTCCCGAAACGATCGGGGGCCGCTCCCTTTGCCGTACGTACGGACTTTCCCGTGCCGGGCTTTCCCGTGCCGGACTTTCCCGTACGTGCGGAAACGTGCGGAGTGTCACCACCCCTTTGTAGTGTGGTAGCACAACGCCATAGGTACGACTCAGTGTGAGGCCGTCCGCGACGGACGACCGCACGCGACCGAACGAGGAGAAGCGCACCACGCCGCCGCCGGTCCTCGGTAGTGGCCCCCGGGGCAGCGAACCCCGGGTGCTTCGATCGAAGACCGGCCCGCACCGCACGGAGCGCTTCTCCGCCACCGTCCCCCTGTCACACGGACAGCGCGGGACAAAAGACGACAAAGTAACGGAGAGATCGCTAGTGGAGAACGAGACCCACTACGCCGAGGCCGTCATCGACAACGGTTCCTTCGGCACCCGCACCATCCGCTTCGAGACGGGCCGCCTGGCCAAGCAGGCCGCCGGCTCCGCCGTGGCGTACCTGGACGACGACACCATGGTGCTGTCGGCCACCACCGCCTCCAAGAACCCCAAGGACCAGCTCGACTTCTTCCCCCTCACGGTGGACGTCGAGGAGCGGATGTACGCCGCCGGCAAGATCCCCGGCAGCTTCTTCCGCCGTGAGGGCCGTCCCTCCGAGGACGCCATCCTCACCTGCCGCCTCATCGACCGCCCGCTGCGCCCGTCCTTCAAGAAGGGCCTGCGCAACGAGATCCAGGTCGTCGCCACGATCATGGCGCTCAACCCCGACCACCTGTACGACGTCGTGGCGATCAACGCCGCCTCCGCGTCCACGCAGCTGGCCGGCCTGCCCTTCTCCGGCCCGATCGGCGGCGTCCGCGTCGCGCTGATCAACGGCCAGTGGGTGGCCTTCCCGACGCACTCCGAGCTCGAGGACGCCGTCTTCGACATGGTCGTCGCGGGCCGCACCCTGGAGGACGGCGACGTCGCGATCATGATGGTCGAGGCCGAGGCCACCGAGAAGACCATCCAGCTGGTCAAGGGCGGCGCCGAGGCGCCGACCGAGGAGGTCGTCGCCGCCGGTCTGGAGGCCGCGAAGCCCTTCATCAAGGTCCTCTGCAAGGCCCAGTCCGACCTCGCGTCGAAGGCCGCCAAGCCCACCGGCGAGTTCCCGATCTTCCTCGACTACCAGGACGACGTCCTGGAGGCCCTCACGGCCGCCGTCAGGGACGAGCTCGCCCAGGCGCTCACCATCGCCGGCAAGCAGGAGCGCGAGAGCGAGCTGGACCGCGTCAAGGCGCTCGCCGCCGAGAAGCTGCTCCCGCAGTTCGAGGGCCGCGAGAAGGAGATCTCCGCCGCGTACCGCTCGCTGACCAAGTCCCTGGTCCGTGAGCGCGTCATCAAGGAGAAGAAGCGCATCGACGGCCGTGGCGTCACGGACATCCGTACGCTCGCCGCCGAGGTCGAGGCCATCCCGCGCGTGCACGGCTCCGCCGTGTTCGAGCGTGGCGAGACCCAGATCCTGGGCGTCACCACCCTCAACATGCTCCGTATGGAGCAGCAGCTCGACACCCTGTCGCCGGTGACGCGCAAGCGCTACATGCACAACTACAACTTCCCGCCGTACTCCACCGGCGAGACGGGCCGCGTCGGCTCCCCGAAGCGCCGCGAGATCGGGCACGGCGCCCTCGCCGAGCGCGCCCTCGTCCCGGTCCTGCCGACGCGTGAGGAGTTCCCCTACGCGATCCGCCAGGTCTCCGAGGCACTCAGCTCCAACGGCTCGACCTCCATGGGTTCGGTCTGCGCCTCCACCATGTCGCTGCTGAACGCCGGTGTGCCGCTGAAGGCCCCCGTCGCCGGTATCGCCATGGGCCTGATCTCCCAGGAGATCGACGGCGAGACGCACTACGTCACCCTCACCGACATCCTCGGTGCGGAGGACGCCTTCGGCGACATGGACTTCAAGGTCGCCGGCACCAAGGAGTTCGTCACCGCCCTCCAGCTCGACACCAAGCTGGACGGCATCCCCGCCTCCGTCCTGGCCGCCGCCCTCAAGCAGGCCCGTGACGCCCGCCTCCACATCCTCGACGTGATGATGGAAGCGATCGACACGCCGGACGAGATGTCCCCCAACGCCCCGCGGATCATCACCGTCAAGATCCCCGTGGACAAGATCGGCGAGGTCATCGGCCCCAAGGGCAAGATGATCAACCAGATCCAGGAGGACACCGGCGCCGAGATCACGATCGAGGACGACGGCACCATCTACATCGGTGCCGCCGACGGCCCGGCCGCCGAGGCCGCCCGCGCCACGATCAACGGCATCGCCAACCCGACCATGCCGGAGGTCGGCGAGCGCTACCTGGGCACCGTCGTGAAGACGACGACCTTCGGCGCGTTCGTGTCGCTGCTCCCGGGCAAGGACGGTCTGCTGCACATCTCGCAGATCCGCAAGCTCGCCGGCGGCAAGCGCGTGGAGAACGTCGAGGACGTCCTCGGCGTGGGCCAGAAGGTCCAGGTCGAGATCGCCGAGATCGACTCCCGCGGCAAGCTCTCCCTCATCCCCGTGACCGAGGGCGAAGAGGGCTCGGACGAGAAGGACGACGCCGACAAGTGACGTCGCGTAGCTCCAAGGCGACGGCCCGCACCTCTACGGAGGCGCGGGCCGTCGCCCGTACCCAAACCCTGATCAAGGGCGCCGGCGGCATCGGCACCGTCCGCAGGACCACCCTCCCGGGCGGCCTGCGCATCGTCACCGAGACCCTGCCGTCCGTGCGCTCCGCCACCTTCGGCATCTGGGCCCACGTCGGCTCCCGCGACGAGACGCCCGCTCTGAACGGCGCCACGCACTACCTGGAGCACCTGCTCTTCAAGGGCACCTCCCGCCGGAGCGCGCTCGACATATCGTCCGCGATCGACGCGGTCGGCGGCGAGATGAACGCGTTCACGGCGAAGGAGTACACGTGCTACTACGCGCGCGTGCTCGACTCCGACCTGCCTCTCGCCATAGACGTCGTCTGCGACATGCTCACCGGCTCGCTCATCCGCGAGGAGGACGTCGACGTCGAACGCGGCGCCATCCTCGAAGAGATCGCGATGACCGAGGACGACCCGGGCGACTGCGTGCACGACCTGTTCGCGCACACCATGTTCGGCGACAGCCCCCTCGGCCGCCCCGTCCTCGGCACGGTCGACACGGTCAACGCCCTCACCGCCGACCGCATCCGCCGCTTCTACAAGAAGCACTACGACCCCACCCACCTCGTGGTCGCCTGCGCGGGCAACGTCGACCACAACAAGGTCGTACGACAGGTCCGCGCGGCCTTCGAGAAGGCGGGCGCCCTCACCCGCACCGACGCCACCCCGGTCGCCCCGCGCGAGGGCCGCCGCAGCCTCCGCACGGCGGGCCGCGTCGACCTGATCGGCCGCAAGACCGAGCAGGCCCATGTCGTCCTCGGCATGCCCGGCCTCGCCCGCACCGACGAGCGCCGCTGGGCCCTCGGCGTCCTCAACACCGCGCTCGGCGGCGGCATGTCCTCCCGCCTCTTCCAGGAGGTCAGGGAGAAGCGCGGCCTGGCCTACAGCGTGTACTCGTACACGTCCGGCTTCGCCGACTGCGGCCTCTTCGGCGTGTACGCGGGCTGCCGCCCCTCCCAGGTCCACGACGTGCTCAAGATCTGCCGCGACGAGCTGGACCAGGTCGCCGAGCACGGTCTGCCCGACGACGAGATCGACCGGGCCATCGGCCAGCTGAAGGGCTCCACCGTCCTCGGCCTGGAGGACACCGGCGCGCTCATGAACCGCATCGGCAAGAGCGAGCTGTGCTGGGGCGAGCAGATGTCCGTCGACGAGATGCTGACCCGGATAGCGATGGTGACCCCGGACGAGGTCCGCGCCGTGGCCCGCGACGTCCTGGGACAGCGCCCCTCCCTGTCGGTGATCGGCCCGCTCAAGGACAAACAGGCGTCCCGACTCCACGACACGGTCGCCTGACCCCTCCCACAAGGCCCAGAAGGAAGCAAGACAGATGAGCAAGCTGCGCGTGGCCGTCCTCGGTGCCCAGGGCCGTATCGGCTCCGAGGCGGTCAAGGCCGTCGAGGCCGCCGAGGACATGGAACTGGTCGCCGCCCTGAGCCGGGGCGACAAGCTGGAGACCCTCACCGAACAGGGCGCCCAGGTCGCCGTCGAACTGACCACGCCCGCCTCGGTCATGGACAACCTCGACTTCTGCGTCCGCCACGGCATCCACGCGGTCGTCGGCACCACCGGCTGGACGGACGAGCGCCTCGCGCAGCTGAAGGGCTGGCTGGACGGCTCCCCGGAGACCAGCGTGCTCATCGCGCCCAACTTCTCCATCGGGGCCGTCCTCACCATGAAGTTCGCGCAGATCGCCGCGCCCTACTTCGAGTCAGTCGAGGTCGTCGAACTGCACCACCCCAACAAGGTCGACGCCCCCAGCGGCACCGCCACCCGCACCGCCCAGCTCATCGCGGAGGCCCGCCGCGCCGCCGGCACCGCCCCGGCGCCGGACGCCACCGCGACCGCCCTGGACGGCGCGCGGGGTGCCAGCGTCGACGGCGTCCCCGTCCACGCCGTGCGCCTGAGGGGTCTGCTCGCCCACCAGGAGGTGCTCCTCGGCGGAGAGGGCGAGACCCTGACGGTCCGCCACGACTCCCTGCACCACAGCAGCTTCATGCCGGGCATCCTGCTCGGCGCCCGCCGCGTGGTGCAGACCCCGGGCCTCACCTTCGGCCTCGAGCACTTCCTCGACCTGGGCTGATCGGCCGGCACCCATCATGCGCGCGAAGATCACCTACGCCGTCACGGCAGCCGTCCTGGTCGTCTACTTCGTCCTGGTCGGCAGCCGCGGGGTCATGCTCATCGAGACCGGCACGCCGATCACGATCGCCTTCGGCGTCGCCGTCCTCGTCCTGCCCGCGATCGGCATCTGGTTCCTGTGGAAGAACACCCAGTTCGTCCGCAAGGCCAACCAGCTCGCCGCCGAACTCGACGCCGAAGGCGGCCTGCCCGTCGACGAGTTGAAGCGCACCCCGAGCGGCCGCATCGACCGTGCCTCGGCCGACGAGGTCTTCGCGCAGCGCAAGGCGGAGACCGAGGACGCCCCCGACGACTGGCGCACCTGGTTCCGTCTCGCCGTCGCCTACCACGACGCCCGCGACACCCCGCGGGCCCGCAAGGCGATGCAGCGTGCCATCGCCCTCCACGACGGCAAGCCGATCCGGACCGCCTGACCCGCCCGCGCACGACCGAGGGGCCGGCCCGCACCCGCGGACCGGCCCCTCACCCGTATGGTCGACTACGCGGCGCGCCGGTACTCCGCCGCCCACGCCCCGATGGTGTCGGCCGCCCGGTCGAACGCCTCCGTACGTGCCAGGAAGTCGGCGTTGTGGCTGGTCATCAGCGGTGTGACGTACTCCTGCACCCGGTCCCTGCGCACAAGGAGCAGTGCCTGCCCCTGCACCGACCGCGGCAGCCCGAGCCACCGCACCGGCTGCTGCACGGTGCGCACGGACACGGTCGGCTCCCAGGACGCCGTACGCGTCCGGAAGAAGCCCACCCGGCGCACGCCCCGCGCACTGACCCAGATGCCGACCCGCAGCAGCCGCAGCGCACAGGCGATGATCGACAGCGCCGCCCCGAAACAGACCGCGCCCGCCTGCGGTGTCCCGGCCGCCGTGATGATGACCGCCGCGACCAGCACGTACGAGGCGAGCAGCAGCAGGAGCGCGGCCGCCCCGACCCGCCACGGGCCGGGGCGGTAGGGCCGCCGCCAGCGGTCGCGGTCGTCGAACGGCAGCGCCTCGTCCACCGCCTGGTCGAAGGCGCGATCGGCGGTCAGGAAGGGCAGGGGCACGTCTGATCCTCACTCAATCCACGCAGAGGTTGTGCCGGGTGAGGCTACCGAGCCGGACCCGGGCCCACCACTCTCGGGGGGCCGTCAGGGGCCGAGAGCGGCACAAGCAGGGACAACTCAGGCCATCCGGCCCGTTGTCGGTGCCGGGCCGTAGAGTGGGCGCCGCCCGAGAGCAGCAATGGAAGGACCCTCCGAGCCGTGACCGAAACCCCCGCCGACGATCTCAAGCCCAGCTTCCGCAGCGATGTCACCGTCGAGCTGGTCAAGCACAGCGCGTCCGACTCCGACGTGCTGTGGGCCGCCCGCGTCTCGACCGCCGGCGAGCAGTCCCTGGACGAGCTGAAGAAGGACCCGGAGCGCTCCAAGGGCCTCATCAACTACCTCATGCGGGACCGGCACGGCAGTCCCTTCGAGCACAACTCGATGACCTTCTTCATCAGCGCCCCGATCTTCGTCTTCCGCGAGTTCATGCGCCACCGGGTCGGCTGGAGCTACAACGAGGAGAGCGGCCGTTACAGGGAGCTCCAGCCGGTCTTCTACGTCCCCGACGAGTCCCGCAAGCTCGTCCAGGAGGGGCGCCCCGGCAAGTACGTCTTCGTCGAGGGCACCCAGGCGCAGCAGGAGCTGGTCGGCCGCATCACGGAGGACGCGTACGTCCACGCCTACGAGGCGTACCAGGAGATGCTCGCCGCCGGCGTCGCCCGCGAGGTCGCCCGTACGGTCCTCCCGGTCGGCCTGTACTCCTCGATGTACGCCACGTGCAACGCTCGCTCGCTGATGCACTTCCTCGGCCTGCGCACCCAGCACGAGCTGGCGAAGGTGCCGTCCTTCCCGCAGCGGGAGATCGAGATGGTCGGCGAGAAGATGGAGGCCGCGTGGGCCGAGCTCATGCCGCTGACGTACGCCGCCTTCAACGCCAACGGCCGCGTCGCCCCCTGATCGACAGACGCGTTTCGGCCAGGCACAGATGTACGGGTCAGCCGAGCGAAGTGTCCGTATTGCGGCATTTCGCGAAGTTCATCTAGCCTGATCAAACGGACCCGGCACTGCTTGAACCCCCGAGCAGGCAGTGCCGGGCTCCGCATTTGTCCTGACTTTTCCCGGCCCCCTAGGGCAGACCGCGCCCTGAGCAACGAGTAGCGTGTTACCCATGGCTCCGACCTCGACTCCGCAGACCCCCTTCGGGCGGGTCCTCACCGCCATGGTCACGCCCTTCACGGCGGACGGCGCACTCGACCTCGACGGCGCGCAGCGGCTCGCCACCCACCTGGTGGACGCAGGCAACGACGGCCTGGTGATCAACGGGACCACCGGCGAGTCCCCCACCACCAGTGACGCGGAGAAATCGGACCTGGTACGCGCCGTCCTGGAGGCCGTGGGCGACCGCGCCCACATCATCGCCGGCGTCGGCACGAACGACACCCACCACAGCATGGAGCTGGCCCGCGCCGCCGAGCAGGTCGGCGCACACGGCCTCCTCGTCGTCACGCCGTACTACAACAAGCCCCCTCAGGAGGGCCTGTACCGCCACTTCAGGGCCATCGCTGACGCCACCGACCTCCCGGTGATGCTCTACGACATCCCCGGCCGCAGCGGTGTCCCCATCGACACCGAGACGATCGTCCGCCTCGCCGAGCACCCGCGGATCGTGGCCAACAAGGACGCCAAGGGCGACCTCGGCCGCGCCAGCTGGGCCATCGCCCGCTCGGGCCTCGCCTGGTACTCCGGCGACGACATGCTGAACCTGCCGCTGCTCTCCGTGGGCGCGGTCGGCTTCGTCTCCGTCGTGGGCCACGTCGTCACCCCGGAGCTGCGCACCCTCGTCGAGGCGTACGTCTCCGGTGACGTCCAGAAGGCCACCGAGATCCACCAGAAGCTGCTCCCGGTCTTCACCGGCATGTTCCGCACCCAGGGCGTGATGACCACCAAGGCGGCGCTCGCCCTCCAGGGCCTGCCCGCCGGACCGCTGCGCGCCCCCATGGTCGAGCTCTCCCCCGAGGAGACCGCCCAGCTCAAGATCGATCTTGCTGCCGGCGGGGTACAGCTCTAACACCAGACTTCGCGCGGCGCGACCTGGCATCGCTCAGTGCGGCAACCGACTTCACAACTGAATACGCAGGACGCGAGTGCCTGCATCCCCATACACAACTGCTTATGCACGAACGTCACGCGCGCCACGTGCCTCGGAGGCACGTGGCGCGCGTGGTGAGGAGAGTCTTTTGAGTCATCCGCATCCTGAACTGGGCTCGCCCCCGCCCCTTCCCGACGGTGGCCTGCGGGTCACCCCGCTCGGCGGCCTCGGCGAGATCGGCCGGAACATGACCGTCTTCGAGTACGGCGGCCGACTGCTGATCGTCGACTGCGGAGTGCTCTTCCCCGAGGAGGAGCAGCCCGGAATCGACCTGATCCTGCCGGACTTCTCGTCCATCCGGGACCGCCTCGACGACATCGAGGGCATCGTCCTCACGCACGGCCACGAGGACCACATCGGTGGTGTCCCGTATCTGCTGCGCGAGAAGCCCGACATCCCGCTGATCGGCTCCAAGCTGACCCTCGCGCTCATCGAGGCCAAGCTCCAGGAGCACCGCATCCGTCCGTACACCCTTGAGGTGGCGGAGGGGAACCGCGAGCGCATCGGCCCCTTCGACTGCGAGTTCGTCGCGGTCAACCACTCCATCCCCGACGCCCTGGCCGTGGCCATCCGCACCCCCGCGGGCATGGTGGTCCACACCGGCGACTTCAAGATGGACCAGCTCCCGCTGGACAACCGGCTGACCGACCTCCACGCGTTCGCCCGGCTGAGCGAGGAAGGCATCGACCTCCTCCTCTCCGACTCGACCAACGCCGAGGTCCCGGGCTTCACCCCGCACGAGCGGGACATCTCCAACGTCCTGCGCCAGGTCTTCGCGGGCGCCCGCAAGCGCATCATCGTGGCCAGCTTCGCCAGCCATGTGCACCGCATCCAGCAGATCCTGGACGCGGCCCACGAGTACGGCCGCCGGGTCGCCTTCGTCGGCCGCTCGATGGTCCGCAACATGGGCATCGCCAGGGACCTGGGCTATCTGAGGGTCCCGCCGGGCCTGGTCGTGGACGTCAAGACCCTCGACGACCTGCCCGATCACGAGATCGTCCTCGTGTGCACCGGATCCCAGGGCGAGCCGATGGCGGCCCTGTCCCGCATGGCCAACCGGGACCACCAGATCCGCATCGTCCAGGGCGACACGGTGATCCTGGCCTCGTCACTGATCCCCGGCAACGAGAACGCCGTCTACCGCGTCATCAACGGCCTGACCCGCTGGGGTGCCAACGTCGTCCACAAGGGCAACGCCAAGGTCCATGTCTCCGGACACGCCTCGGCCGGCGAGTTGCTGTACTTCTACAACATCTGCCGCCCGAAGAACCTGATGCCGGTCCACGGCGAATGGCGCCATCTTCGCGCCAACGCCGAGCTGGGCGCCATGACCGGCGTCCCGCACGACCGCATCGTCATCGCCGAGGACGGCGTCGCCGTCGACCTCGTCGAGGGCAAGGCCAGGATCTCCGGCAAGGTCCAGGCGGGTTACGTCTACGTCGACGGCCTCTCGGTCGGCGATGTCGGCGAGCCGGCCCTGAAGGACCGCAAGATCCTGGGCGACGAGGGCATCATCTCGGTCTTCGTGGTCGTGGACGCCTCCACCGGCAAGATCACCGGCGGTCCGCACATCCAGGCCCGCGGCTCCGGCATCGAGGACTCCGCCTTCGGCGACGTCATCCCGCGGATCACCGAAGTCCTGGAGCGCTCGGCCCAGGACGGGGTCGTCGAGCCCCACCAGCTGCAACAACTGGTCCGTCGCACCCTGGGCAAGTGGGTGTCGGACACCTACCGACGCAGGCCGATGATCCTGCCTGTGGTGGTTGAGGTCTGACCCTCCGTCAGCGCCTGACTGGGAGCGGGGCCCCTCGATTTGCATCGGGGCGCCCCGCTCCAGTACGTTTACGGCTCCGCCCAGGGGGGAACCCGGCGCAACTGTGCGTCAGGAGCCACCCGGACCGGGCGGAAATTCCGACTCAGAACTTCTGATAAAGTCGGAACCGCCGGAAAGGGAAACGCGAAAGCGAGAACCTGGAAAGCACCGAGGAAATCGGATCGGAAAACGATCTGATAGAGTCGGAAACGCA